>WTHU01000132.1:0-12928 GCA_011523005.1 Acidimicrobiales bacterium | reverse complement strand
GTGGCTTGACGACGTGGAAGGGGGAGGGCTGTTGTACTGGCCCGACGGCCCAGATCACCCACCAACAGAACACGTCGGAGATATGAAAAACACGGCACTCCTTGGAGATAACCACGGCATGTTCCACCAGGTAGGCCCAGTCGGTCCATTTGACAAGGGAACAGTGCTCGTGACTCCCTCAGCGCAACTGCTTCCCACAGACGACAACACATGGGTTGTAACCGACCATGATGAAAAAATTTATGAAGCGCCACTCAATGCGTATCGAGTATCTGTGTTATGGAAAGCAAATGTGTACACAAACACTGAAGAACAAAACCATAAACAGGCAAACCCGCTATCCATAGATGATGTCATAACGATTTTCAATGCTGACTTGGAAGAACAGGGACATGGTCTTCGTCTTAGCAAAGAAAACATTGAAGATGAAAGCATGATCACGGCGATGGCGAAAGTTTATCCTGAACCAAAACCGGTGCACGCATTACCGTCTGTCTTTGAAACGATTAGGAAATAACGGCTTTAGCTCACTCTACTAGGTTGGGTAACCGGTGGATCTCCAGGTTGTAAACCCTTTGGTATGGATCAAAGATCGGGGTTTTCAATAAACTCCATCGAACCATAATCAAAAACCCAAACATCCTCCCATTCTTGGGTTTCTTCATTCCATTCCCAACCACATTGAGGCCCTAGGGCTTCACAACGCGCACCACCATTTGCATATTCCTCTTTGAATAACCAATACGATCCATCAGTACTTAATTCCCACAAATCAACGGTCTTATTTGCTTGATAGTCGTACCCGTACCCGCACTCAATACTTAATGCTTCACACCGGTCCTTACCAGGTCCAACTTTACCGACTATTCGATCACTCTCATCGGCTGCATTAGGTGAAGAATCTGTCTCTTGTGGGGCATCGGAAGAATCGGAACACCCAAGCAACCCAGCAAGCATTGTCAGCCCTAGAAGTATTAATACCCCACTATTTTTTCTCTTATCCAGCATACGTCAACTCCTATAACTGTTGCGTCAAACCACCCTTACTAAGTGGTATATAAGTTATGACGTGTGAGTATCCCATTTTGTTCCAGACAATTTTTATGGTTTTTATAGAAGAAAAAAAAGTTGTTAGAACCCTGAGGGTTTATCTGGCTTTTGCTCCGCCACCGACACGCAGAATTTCACCACTTACCCAACTCGCAGCGTCCGAAGCTAAATACAGGCATGCGGCTCCGATATCTTGAGGTGTCCCTAACCGACCTAACGGAATATTCCACTCTTCTAATATCTCATCCAACTGGTTTTCGTCTTTACCGATAGCTTTCATCATGACTTCAGTAGGGATAGCGCCGGGAGCAACTGCGTTGACTCGAATATCCGGAGCCAACTCAGCCGATAAGGTCCATGTCAAAGAATTCGTTCCAGCTTTTGACGCTCCATAATGTCCGCTTCCAGGAACAGGGCCTGAACCCGCCCCGGACGTGATGTTAATAATTGATCCTTTTGTCATGTATTTCGCCGCCGTGACGCATCCGATGTAAATGGATGTGAGATTTAAGGCCACGGTGCGATCCCATTCCTCACGAGGCAATTCTGACAACGGCATCCGCATCGGAGACCCACCCGCATTATTCACCCATGTGGTTACCTTGCCGTACTCTGCAATCGCTGCTTTTGCAAGATTCTCTACAGCTTCATCATCAGTGACGTCTGTAGTGACAGCTATGGCAGAACCACCAGATGCATTGATTTCCGCCGCTACCCGATCTATTTCCTCAGTTCTTCGGGCAGCAACAACAACCGATGCGCCCGCTTCAGAGAACGATTTAGCGATACCTTCACCGATTCCGCGACCGGCACCCGTTATGACTGCCACATGATCAGACATGTCAAAAAGTTCAGGAGTTGTTCTTTCGTTCATAATTCTCCCCCTTACATCGCTTCAAAGGTGTCGGTCTCAAATTTTTTGATTTCCCGGTCAGACATTGTCCACCCACCCATAGCTTTACGAAATGCATCTACGTGAGCAGTCCCGAAATGATTCGACAATGCTTGATCATTTTCCCACATCTCAAATACTCGGAGGATTTCGTTATCAAGTGGATCGGGGTAGAAGATGTACTCGTGGCACCCTTCCTCCTGATGCGTGGCTTGCATCACGGTCTTACATGCCTCCATCACTTCGTCTGTGACTCCGTCATCAAGTCTGAATGAACCTGCAATCACTATCATCTCTATACCTCTTCCTTAACTTATTTATTGATTGTATTTTCTTGAGCCACATACGGGTTACTTTGCATTAACCCGCAATGCATTATCCCTGCTTTCATGACACCAACAATGCGATCATGGTCCTGCAAGACACGAACGTCAACGGATGGATCACCATCAACAATCACGAGATCAGCGTATTTTCCGTCCTCCAATGTTCCGACCATTCCCTCAGTGTTGGCAGCGGCACCGCCATCTCGCGTCGCGCATAACAACGCCTCAACATTGGACATTCCAAACAAGTCAACGAAGTACTCTAAGTCTTTCGCGTTCGTTCCGTGAGGCGTAATGTTCAAGCCGTAATCACCTCCGACGAGCACACGGACATTACTTTCACGGAGCCGTTTCACAGAAGCGATCGTTTCATCTACCTCGCGTTGATACCCGCGCTGTTCCATAGCGTCACGAGGAAGCCCTAACTGGGCTCCTTTATCAAGTAACGAAATTTCCCACGCAATGCCAGGTCCGACAAAGATGCGGTGACGTTCAGCTTCGAGCATCGCAACAGCCTCTTCATCGAGATAGTTGGCGTGGCCAATAATATCAACCCCGAATCGCACTGCTTGCTTCACCGCTGCTGCTGAACGGGAATGACACACCACTCGCATGCCTCGGATGTGTGCTTCACTTACAGCAGCGTCCACTTCTTCGTCACTGTATGTTAAAACACCCGGAGGGGCGTACTCGTTGAGTGCTTCCCCATCTAAGAAAATTTTCACGATATCGCATCGTTTTTTCGCCAACGAACGAACGGCTTTCCGAATAGCCCAAGGACCATCAGCAATGATCTTCTTAGATTCATCACCGCCAAAGGTTCCATCAGCGTTACTTCCGGTTGACCCCAGATCACGGTCAGATGCTGCAAGTCGTGGCCCACATACCCTTCCCTCGTTAATAGCGTCACGCAACGGAACGTCTAAACCTTGCGCGGATCCAAAGCTAATTGCCGAGGTGAAGCCAGAGCCGAGTAGTACGCGGGCATTCTCAACCGCATCTAACATGGCAAGCGGCAAGGGTTGATTATTCAACTGTTGTGGGTGCGCATTGTTATAGGAAAGATGCACATGTGATTCCGTCATCCCAGGCATCACGAATTTACCCTCCGCATCATAAACTTCTACATCCGTGCCATCATGGCGGAAATCAACCGAAGGACCCGCGTATCTTACGAAACCATTCATAACCCATATGGTTCCATCGTCTATGACTTCTTCATCAACGCCACAAAATAGACGAGCATTATGAATAAGCATCGGTTTCATAATTTCCCCTTAATTACATCTCTTTCTCTATGCTAGACGCAATAATCGAATTGCGTTCGGTGTGAGACCACGGTCAAAATCAGTTACGACTGTCGGTGTGTCCCAACCACCAAAATTCGTGCCGAAAACCATTCGGTCTGAACCAACAGTCGATACAACCAGATCCTGTGCCGGGCCTTCTTCAAGGTGGGAATCAAACCACAACAACTTCAAGTCTTCAGCGAACGAGGATTCCTTACCCAGGAACGTAGCCATAGATTCAAACCGCTGTTTCAGAAAAGCTATCGCGCCTCCGCCATGAGAAACACATACATCAAGTTTCGGGTGACGCTGCATCACGCCACCAAGGACAAGAGAAGCCACAGCTATCGTTTCCTCGTACGCATATCCAAGAATGAGGTCAAGTCCGAACCGAGAAAGCCGCTCATCAGCTGCCCCTCGGATTCCGTTATTCGTAGCCGGATGTATCAATAAGGGAATATCCAAGTCGACAACAGTTTGATAAAACACATCCAGTTTCGGATCATCCAACGAAAACCCATAATCACTCCCGATATAGGCTGCAATCAAACCCAAATCTTTCACAGCTCGTTCTAACTCTTTACACGCTAACTCTGGGTCTTGTAATGGGATAGACGCAGATCCCAATAAGCGATCCTTAAACGGGTCAATATGTTGAACCATCGCATCGTTTGATGCTTTCGCAAACGCTAAAGCATCTCCAGCATTGATATGCCCAAAGAATGAAAGCGGGTTTGGTGACAGTAACTGTAAATCTATTCCCAACACGTCCATAGCGTCCACACGCTTTTGGGCATCCATGAAAACACTACCCCTGTACGGAACACGCATAACATAGTCCCCGACTCTAAAGTCTTGGACGTTCCCATCTGGACTTAGTTCAGGGCCGTACTCACCTGCAGTTCCAAGACTCTCCTCAAGCACCACATGGGCATGAATATCAATCACCATTGACATTGATTATGAATCAGCCCCATACGCAGTTGCTACCGCGTCAAAACGGAATTTCTTATCACTGTCATAAACAGGACCTCTATCCTCTGAAACATACAATCGGTTCTCAGAGGCAAGAAAGCCATCACACCCATGCAAAACCTCAACCATTGCCGCATAATTTGGGTGATCAAAATGTGCAGCTAGATTTTCAGCATCTGTCCATAGTTCAAACACTTGAATGTGGGTTGGTTCGGCCGGATCAGGCGCAAAGCAGTACGCCAAGCAACCTGGTTCATCATTCCGTGTCGCTGCTTGAACCGCAGCCGTCTTCGCAACCGTGACATCGCGATCCTCTTGGGTCTCAAAAGACAGCGTCGCAGTGATAATAATCATGTTCCCTCCAAACTGTTACTTGGACCGTAGCGCGTTTATGTCACTGACGGTAGTTAACTCGCCAACGGGCGTCCAAACAGCTTGGTGTCATGCCAACTGGCGAGGAACGATTCAGCACGGTAACACGCACCAAGGAACAAACCATCCTCATGTTCTAATGATTCTTCTAACGCATCGCTAATCATTGATGTTGCTGACGCAATAACATCATCGGGAGTTTCATTATCTTTTGGCCACGCTGCAAAAATCGGTCCAGCGACAGCAAGAAAATCAGGAGCTACAACTGTGCCTTTCCGCTCAAGCATAGCGAGCGCTCTAGCTGTAAAGGGAATAGGCTGATGAGGCACTAATGCCTGTACTTGCAGTTTCTCTGCGGTGACATGGCTAACCGCACCCATTTTAGAACCAGCGAACAGAACATCCGCACCTGATTGAAAGACTTTCCACGCAGGTTCCGCCTCACCATCAGACGATTTCACAAAATTGATGCCTTCTTCATTCCACTGACTGCGGATCTCCGCAGCATCCAAACCATTACTATTGCTGATAGAACCTGAAAGAGTAGAGATTGAAACGACTTTGCCACCGCGTTCATCGATAAGGTCCATCATCGCAGGACCATGGTCACCGAAACCCTCAATCGACACCTTCTTACCATCAAGCCCACTCAACTGTTCTGCGACAATAACAGGCCCAAGAGCAGCCAAAAACGTCTCTAACTTATCCGAACTCTGTTCAAAGAAACGTAAATCAGAGCGAGTATCTACTTCAACGAGTTTGCCAAATGACGAAGGGACAATACCTTTCCCAGCATCCAAACCTAAAATGCCAGACGCAACATCATCAGCAAGTTCAGAAACAAAACTCTCAATCGCTTCCTCTTTTTCATCAGGTAAAGCGTTGATCCCACCTGATGCCCCGCCACGTTGCATCCCAAACGAAGCAAATGTGTAGGTCATAGACCGAGCAAGATCCTTCGCTCCACCTTGAAGGATCTTTTTTGCACAACGAACAACCCCGAATGATGGAACATCAACCAGATCAGTTACAACAAAAGCATTCGTCGAAGATAATTTCCTTAACCCCACCATCCCATTGTGGCATGACAACACCGAGAAATGGCTAACTTTTAGAAATCTAATTAATAAGTTCGATATGCAACAAACAACGCTAATTCACGCAACGCACTCGAAGCTTTTACATCTAAAGAAGCAGATTCCAATTCACTTAAGGCACTATCGGTTAAGTTACGAATCTCTTCCTCAATCACTCTTTCCGCCTCAGTTTCAATGATCACGGTTTGTATGTCAGCAATATTGCTGTCAGAAAGGTCATGAGAACCAATTAACTCAAGAACCTCCAACTGTCTCTGATCAGCTCTCTCAAAAGCCGCAGCGACAAGCGACGTCGGTTTACCCTCTCGTAGGTCATCACCAACAGGCTTTCCGGTCTCCAGCTCATCACCAAAAACACCCAAAAGGTCATCGCGTAATTGGAAAGCAACCCCAACAGGTTGACCAAAATTCGTAAACGAAACAGAAAAATCGTTAAAACGGCCAGCTAACGCTGCACCTAAATGCAAAGGACGTTGAACAGAGTACCGACCGGTCTTATATTCAAGTATTCTCCGAGCTCCCTCTTGATCAAATGTGCGTGTCACACCAGAGAGAACATCAAGGTACTGGCCGATATTGACTTCTAAACGCAACTCATTCCATATTTCCGAAACATCAGGAGATAAGTCACGTATCAAACTGTCCGCAATCACATGCGCGAGATCACCGACAAGAATAGCAACTGCTTCACCAAAATCTCTCGCATCACCTTTCAAGGCATTTTCATCATGAAAAGTTGCGAATCGTTGCCAAATGGAAGGTTCACCCCTTCGTGAGGAAGAATGATCCATTACATCATCGTGGGCAAGTGCGAAGGCATGCAGCATTTCGATCGCAGCAGCGGCGTCAATAGCGATGTCTGAATGAGGGTTACCTCCGGATCCAACATGCGCCCAATGAAAAAAAGCTGGGCGGATTCTTTTCCCTCCACTGAAAATCAACGCCTCGAGCGCGTCAAACGGATCTGCTAAAGAAGCATCGACTGAGACCCATTTCGAGCGCTCAGCATTTAAAACATCAGTAAGCCTAGTATCTATCGGACCAACGATCTCTGAAATCGCCGGAGGATTCCGTGATGGATCAAGAGACATAGTTACCTTTTCGGCCTTGTCTTTTTCGTGAAAAACCCATGATGCGAGACTACCTTTAGAACGCCAATACCATACGTTTAGATGACAGAACGTAGAAAATTCGGTTACGGTATAAACACACGACCAGGAGGTGACGACGGTGACTGATGTAAAAGCGAGCGAAAGCGAAGAGGGGAAAAGCACAACAGATAATGATTTCGCTTGGTCTGATCAACAAGAAGTGATCGATTTTGAAGAAGAACGCCTGCATAGAAAGCAACGCTTAGCCGCTGGACTACGAATCCTGGGGCGCCTCCGACTTGCTGAAGGTGTTGCTGGCCATATCACCGTCCGCGATCCAGAATTTACAGACCGATTCTGGGTTAACCCGTTTGGCAAAAATTTTAAACTCATGAAAGTATCCGACCTTATTTGCGTTGATCACACTGGAGAGGTCGTTGTTGGTGATAAACCAGTCAACGCAGCTGCGTTCGCTATACACTCGCAACTTCATGCTGCGCGACCTGATGTGATAGCTGCAGCGCATTGCCATTCCATGTATGGCAGAACCTTCTCCTCTTTAGGGCAACCGTTGAAGATGATCACACAAGATGACACCATGTTTTTCAATGACGTTGCGATGTGCTCAGCAGGAAGCGGCGCAGTTGTTTTAGATACCGCTGTCGGAAAAGCTATGGCTGAAGCGCTTGGTAACAAAAAAGCTCTTATTCATCAAAACCATGGCATTATTACTGCAGGCGAAAGCGTTGATTCTGCAGTGTGGTGGTTCGTAGCATTAGAACGCAGCTGCCAAAGCCAAATTCTTGCACTATCTGCTGGAACACCAATTGAAATCCCCGATGATCTCGCCCAATCTGGTTACGATCAGCAAGGCCATGAGTTAGCCGGCTGGTTCCAATTTCAGACATGGTGGGAAGAGCTCATGCGAGACGAACCAGAATTCTTAGAATAAGGTCAGGGTAAATCCGAAGACGTCGAGTTCGCAGGGAGCGTACCAAAATACTCCTCAAGTTTTTTATTTGCATCAGCGCCAAACAAAATATTTGCGACCTCATGCAACCCTTTGGAAGATCGAACGTCTTCATCTCGAGTGATTAACGCTATTTTGCTGCGACGACGAAGGAAATCATCTAGCTTCACTACCATTTCTGTACTTGCCGTATTACGAAGCTCAACTCGCAGGTAGTCAGATGAGTCAAGGACATCCTCAGCCATTGAAGGATCTTCACGAATATCGTCTAGCATCTCAAACGCCCGTCGTCCATATCTCCTCCACAGCCGCTCAGATAACAATTCAGAATCTGAACGATCATTCAAAACATCCAGACGCATTCCTCGAGTTTGCCTGAAAAACGCTCGCCTGGACTCGCGACCAGGTTCTCCGTACCATCTCCTCTGATCCGGTAGTAAATGAATTCCCAACATTTGAACAGCCGAAGCGACTTCTTCACCAACATTAAGGCAATCTGTGAGTTTGCCACCGAAAATTGAAACAACCTGTTTCGCGTGATCAATCTCTATTTCATGCTTTCTCGATAGGGCAGTCCAATCAACATCTTTCATTTTGCCCGATTTTCTTCGGACAACTAATGGTCGTACTCCCGAGCGTTCAGCAATAATATCTTCATTTGACAGTGGGGTCATTAGGTCCAACCGATCATTAATCTGGTTCAGAAGAAACTCACGATCCTCATCATTAACCGATGTATGGGGATCCTCTACTCGAGTATCAGTCGTTCCGATGACAGACCTATTTCCCATCGGTATGACATAGAAAAGACGTTGACTATCATCCCAAAAAGCGAGAACCCGTTCGTTTGGCGTTAGCTGATCAACAACTAGGTGAACACCTTTTGAGTACACAATCTGATGTCGCGTCCGAAGGTTCCAGGAAGCGTTCAAACCATCCAGGAAAGGACCCGCAGCATTGACGATCACCTTCGCTCGCACCGACAGTTCATCTCCTGACTCAACATCGCGCAGGCTAGCATTCCATTTACCACCTACTCGGTCTGCTGTAACCAATTCCACATAGTTCGCAGCTATCGCGCCAACATCCATAGCTGACCGAATAAAGCTAAACACAAATCGGGCATCGTTATCCTTTAGATAAGCATCCGCATACTCTATGCCACCCTTTGTTCCAATGGTGTTAACCACAGGCTCAATTCTTTCGACTGTTTCAGGACTCATTGGGCGAGGAGCATTTGTTTTGAAATTCCCAATACCCCAATATGCAAAGGCTCCGACTCCGACGAGCCATGGAGGAAACGGCGCTGTCTCACCCATCACACCTAGAAACCCTATTTCTTTAACGTTTGCCGGATACGCACGCATCAAACGATTCCGACTCATGCACAACTTGCGTACAAGAGGGATTTCGTAGTTCTCTAGATATTTGATTCCTCCCCACACAAGATTTGATGACTGTTGACTTGTGAAACTTGCAAAATCGCCGCGATCAATCAAAGCAACAGACGCACCTCGAGCAGATAGTGCAGCAGCGGAAACGGCACCGTTGATGCCACCTCCTACTATGAGGACATCAAAATCACCGTCATCCAATTTGTCTATATTGGTATCTCGTAAGCTCACAATTTGACATTATCGCTCATAGCGAAAACTCCACCTCAAAGAACCAAACTACATTGTGAAACGTAGATTACGTGCCGCCTTCTCCCCCCACAACGCGTCACCTTCCCAGCTAATGCGACCAGCATCTATTTCTTGCTGAGGATCAATTCTTCCGCATGCCAACATCATAAACGTTCGCATCTCTGCAGAAATAGTAACAGTAGGGTCATCAACATCATCAACTACTTTCGCTCTTCCATCCACCTCAGCAAACAGATCTCGTTGGACCCCACCGGAAAGACGAATAGCGATGTTCATACCGTCCTCTAAACCAATTTTCTTTCCAGCGATAAAACCAAGTGAACCATGTACCTCATCTAACGCAATTTCGGCATGCACTCCGCTATCTTCAATCTCAATTCCTAAAGGTATGGTCATGTCTCGCTGATGCACCCAGAAGTCGAATACGCGGACATTCATAAACCGTCCATATGTCCCTGGCCCGACGGGGGTCATGCATTCAGCATTCCAGGCATTGTCATCAAGTTCAGATAACTCCCGCCTTCTTTCATCGAGAATTTTCAGTATTCTTTCCAACAGTTGATCAGTTCCCACTTCAGCCATTTCGGTTTCAAATTCAGCCATCTTCTGGAAGGGAGGCCATTCGTCAGCGCTTTGTGGCGCCCATCCCAGTAACAGATCTTCAATTCCAGCGAGATGCGTTACAACACCCCGAACAGTCCAATCGGGACATAGTGACTGAACTCCCCAGTCATCTTCACTAAAACCTTGAATCAAATCACTGAAATCAGTGAAACAGCTCTCTAACGCCACCAATGAAGTCTCTTTACTCATAAACAAACCAATCCAATTGTTGATACCAATATAAAAGTAGGTCAACTTTGTCAAAAACAGAAATTTCTTTAAATTCGTTTCCCGTTACTTAGTGAATCTGGTCAAGTTAGACATAAGGTTAATATATAAATTCTCAACGGAGGAATATTATGGCCGGTCTAGAAACCACACCAGAAATGTTTGATCTTAGAATGTCAGAAGAGGCACGCCCACTGTTTGACGCAGTGAAAAAATTCATTGATGAAGAAGTCAACCCGCATACACAGGAATTTTTTCGCCTCGGAGAAGGTCGTGAAGACCGCTGGGGGTACGGTGAAGGCCAACTTGAATTACTTGATTCCATCAAAACAAAAGCAAAGGAACAAGGTCTCTGGAATTTCTTCCTCCCCGATGCCGAAACAGGAGAAGGACTCAAGAACCTTGATTACGCATATATTGCAACCGAACTAGGGAAAAACCCAATCGCTTCCGAAAGCCTCAACTGCTCCGCTCCAGACACTGGAAACATGGAAGTACTTGAACGGGTAGGAACACAAGCACAAAAAGATCAATGGCTAACACCGTTGTTAAATGGTGAAATTCGTTCAGCATATGCAATGACCGAGCCCGATATCCCATCATCCGATGCGAAAAACATTTCATGCAGTGCCATTCTCGATGGAGACGAATGGGTCATCAACGGAGAAAAGTACTACATCTCCGGAGCCGGTGATCCACGATGCAAAATTATGATATGCATGGTTCAAACAAACCCGGACGGTCCACCACATAAAAGACAGTCTCAAATACTTGTCCCAATGGATAATCCAGGCGTTGAAATTGTTGGCCCAATGCATGTCTTCGGAAAGGACGACGCTCCACATGGGCACATGCATCTGCGATTCAACGAATGCCGTGTACCTAAAGACAACATCTTGCTCGGAGAAGGCCGAGGGTTTGAAATCTCACAAGTACGTCTTGGACCGGGACGAATACATCACTGCATGCGTTCTATCGGTGCTGCAGAGAGAGCAATCGAACTCATGGTGAAGCGGGGACTGACACGTGAAGCGTTTGGAAAGCCGATCGCAAGCCTAGGGAAAAATATTGAAGTCATTGCGAAAGCAAGAATAGAAATAGAATCCATGCGACGCATGGTCCTCACTGCTGCAAAAGCAATGGATGAACTCGGTAACGAAGCAGCCCGAGTATGGGTCAGTGCAGTCAAAGCCATGGTACCGATCCGTGTCTGCCATATCATCGATGAAGCAATTCAATTCCATGGAGGAACTGGAGTGTCCCAATGGACACCGCTAGCCGACATGTACACATCTCAAAGAACTCTACGTCTTGCCGATGGCCCAGACGAAGTGCACTGGTTCGTGGTCGGTAGAGCAGAACTACGAAGGTGGGAAGAAGAAGGCGGAATCAAATACGATCCAAAAGCGTCCTACTACTCCGAAGACGATGACTCTGTACTAACAGCAAGAATCTGACAAACTAGCAAATCCCGTGGATGATTCATCGAACGCTCCAAAATTCCATATAGATAGAAGCCAATATGGTGACGGGCTTTTGCAATGGTTCACGGATGCTCACCCAAATCACGAAAACATAGTCATAAAAGACATAGATATTCCAGTAGCAACTGGTTTCTCAAACGAAACCGTTTTTTTCGGTGTCTCCTCAGACACCCCTGATGGAACCCATGATGGACGATACGTGGCCCGCATAGAACCTGAAGATGGTGGCATGTTTCCTATCCAAACCCCAGAGTGCGAAACATCCGTGGCACTGCAACAGCGTGTCATGAATACCGTAAAAGATAACAGCGATGTCCCAATCCCTACTCTCGGGAAATTAATCACAAAACCTTATCTCGGGCTCCCATTTTTTGTGATGGTTCACGTTGACGGACAAATACCTTCGGATAGGCCTCGATACACAGAAGAGGGTTTTGTTGTTGATGAAGCGACTGATGCACAACGAACACAGATGGTTCAAACAGGGTTGGAAGCAATGGCAGGGATTCACCAAATGGATTGGGAGAAAGCCAATTTACATTGGTTGAATCCCTGTAACGGGACACCAACACAACAGAAGCAAATAGAAATATACCGAAACTATGTTGAGAAGGAATTAGCTGGAAGAGAACATCCAGTGATGGATTACGCGCTTGACTGGTTGGATGCAAATAATCCCAATGATGAACGCATCGGCTTAAGTTGGGGTGATGCTCGCCTCGGAAACATTATCTGGCAAGATTACACACCAGCCGCTGTCGTGGACTGGGAAGCATGTTCGTTATGCCCCACAGAAGCAGACCTGGGATGGTGGCTGATGTTTGACCGTATGTCATTCGATGACGTTGATGTAGAACGACTGTCAGGATACCCAACCAGAGAAGAACAAGCATCATATTATGCAC
>WTHU01000032.1 GCA_011523005.1 Acidimicrobiales bacterium | reverse complement strand
GAATCACCACAGCAGACATCTACACCAACGAATACATTGACCCATCAATCGGATTTATAGCAGATGGAACAACATTGGACTTATCTGCATGTCCCGATGATTGGGATCCTGAAGAGGGAGTAACAGATACTGAAATACGATTAGGAACGTCACTTCCTCAATCAGGTCAACTTGCTGCATTCGGAACAATCGCTACAGGAATGCAGTACTACTTTGACTACGTTAATGCGACGAAACCAATTGATGGAAAGAACTTAGTCTTAATAGCGAAGGATGACGCATATGAGGCGGGGAGAACAGTAGCAAACATTGAAGAAATGTTGGAATCAGATAACGTTCTTGGCTTCGTAGGAGTCATCGGAACACCAAATAACTTTGCAATACGGCCAATAACTGATGATGCATGTGTTCCACAACTCCTCAATCTTTCCGGGTTTCCTTTCTGGGGAGATCCAGCAAACTATCCATGGACGGTCGGAAACATTCTGAACTACGTTACAGAAACAAATGTTTGGTGTGAAGCCATTGTTGACGAATTTGGAGAAGGCGCAACTGTCGCTGGACTCTTTGCAAACAATGATTTCGGGAAAACATATCAACAAACTTTGAAGGGATGCGCTGGAATAGATTTAGTTGCTGAAGAGCTCCATGACCCAGCAGCCCCAGATGTGACGAACGAAATGACTACGTTGGCGTCTTCAGGAGCTGAGGTCTTTGTTGCAGGAACAACTGGAGCATTTTGTCCTCAGAGCGTTGGTGTCATGGCGGCAACACCGTGGCGGCCACGATTCTACATGTCCTACACATGTAACAATCTTCCAGCATTCTTTACTCCAGTAAAAGAGGCAGCTGCACTGTTGCAGTCACAAGGAGCTGGAGTCCGAATGGCAAACTATAGCAAAGTATGCGGAGATCCTCAGTTTGATGATGATCCCGCAATTCTTCTCACAAAGCTCGTTCTTGATGAATACAGCGACGTGACATGCGCAGACGGCTCATACTCAGGAGGTGTCTTCTTCGCTCAAATCATTGAAGACATATTGCGATCAGCCTCTGAACTACCAGGTGGAATTAATCGTGTCAACGTTATGAAAGCTACGTGGAACCTTGACACCACTAACGGAAATAACTTCGTTGAAACACTTCGTCTCGATGGCGTAAACGATGCTTACATAACAGAAGGCGCTCAACTCCAAGAAGTACAAGTGATCAACGATCAGTTAACATTTACACCCGTAAGCGAAATATTTGATTTCGAAGGGCAAGGAGGATCATTCGGGAGATAACGCCCCGATGACCTCCCAAATAGGAATTCTTCTCCAGAGTTATACATCTCCGCTTACCTATGATCTATTGTGAATAGGTAAGCGGAGTTAACCAAAGGAGACCGCCTGTGCCATCGACCGTAGTCGTGGGTACCCAATGGGGCGATGAAGGCAAAGGGAAATTCACAGACCTTTTTGCCAAAGAGATGCAAATGGTTGTCCGCTACCAAGGCGGCCATAATGCTGGTCACACTTTGGTCGTCAATGGCGAAACAACAGCACTCCAACTCATACCCAGTGGCGTACTCTATGACCACATCACACCAGTCATAGGAAACGGAGTTGTCGTAGATCTAGGAGTGCTGATAAAAGAAATCGACATGCTCGAAGCCAAAGGCGTGAGTTGTGACCGTCTTAAACTAAGCGGTAACGCCCATCTCATTTTTCCTTATCATCAAGAACTTGACGTCGTGTTCGAAAGACACTTAGGTGCGAACAAATTAGGCACAACAAAACGTGGAATAGGTCCCGCGTATGCTGATAAAGCTTTCAGAGTCGGGATCAGAGTCCAAGACCTCTTGGATCAAGAAATCTTCCAAGAAAAGCTTCGTGTTTCACTCAATGAGAAAGGGCCACTTCTCGCCAAGGTCTACAACAGATTAGCTCCTGAGGTCGAAAACCTTTCTCAAGTATTTCTCGAAGAGTACCTTCCGCGAGTCCGACCCTATATTGCTGACACCACTGACATAATCCATACAGCGCTCGAATCAGGTGAACACGTGTTATTTGAGGGAGCGCAAGCAACGTTCTTAGACCTTGATCATGGAACATACCCATTCGTAACCTCATCAAACCCCACAGCGGGAGGGGCTTGCGCTGGTGCAGGCGTGGGTCCAAGACACCTAGAGCGAATAGTAGGGATAGCAAAGGCCTACACCACTCGAGTGGGTTCAGGTCCTTTCCCAGCAGAACTGTTTGATGAAATCGCAGACCATTTCGTTAATGTAGGACACGAATATGGAACTAACACAGGACGAAGAAGACGGACTGGTTGGTTTGATGCAGTCATGCTCCGACATGCTGTACGACTTAATTCACTTACTGAGATTGCGTTGACAAAATTGGATGTCATGGATGAACTCGAGACGGTAAAAATCTGTGTTGCCTACGATATTGATGGTGAATGTGTAGAAAAGATGCCATATCATCAATCAGACTTTCACAAAGCAACACCAATTTATGAGGAACTTCCAGGATGGAAAACTGACATATCTGGCATTACCAACCCAAGTGACCTACCAAAAGCAGCGCAAGATTACATACAAGCCTTGGAGCACCAATGCGGAATCCCAATTTCACTAATAGGTGTGGGACCAGGGCGAAAGCAATATGTCAACTGGCAATCGTGAAAGACACAAGAACACCTTCAGTCAAAAATCAGCCAAAACATAACTACTGGAAAACAAATATATGAAAAGTGTCGTTGTCGGGTCTGGTGGAAGAGAACACGCATTAGCTCATGTGCTCGGACGAGATAGTGACGTAACGGTAACTCCTGGCAATCCCGGAATTCCGAACTCTACAACCCAATCGCCACTCAATATTGATGCAGATCTATTTGTTATTGGCCCTGAAGCCCCTCTCGTAGATGGACTAGCCGACCAGCTTCGCGCACAAGGAAAGACTGTATTCGGCCCAGGAGTTGATGGAGCTCAACTTGAAGGCTCGAAAGCCTGGATGAAAGACCTACTCGTTGAGGCAAACGTGCCAACCGCCAAACATGGAACATTCACCAACGAAGACGAAGCAATAGCATTCCTTTCAGACATGCCACTTCCATACGTAATCAAAACTGACGGATTAGCCGCAGGCAAAGGAGTTATCGTCACAGAATCAGTTAACGAAGCAAAAGACGCTATCAAAAACTACCTTTCAGGAGATGCCTTTGGAGAAGCAGGAAAAACAGTAGTAATAGAAGAAGGACTCATAGGAAACGAAATATCAATACTAGCTATCTGTGATGGAACCAAAGCAGTGCCACTTGCACCCGCACAAGACTACAAACGGTTACTTAACAATGATGAAGGCCCAAACACGGGAGGCATGGGAGCATATTCCCCCATTCCTTCCGTCTCAGAAGATTTCGTAACACAAATAATGGAAGAGGCAGTACAACCAACTCTCCAAACGCTCATCACCAGAGGAATTGATTACCGAGGCGTCTTATACGCAGGCATCATGAACACTGCCTCCGGACCAAAAATTCTTGAATACAATGTTCGTTTCGGAGACCCCGAAGCACAAGTTGTCCTCCCAAGGATGAAATCAAGCCTCTTCAAGCTTCTACAAGAGGCAGCGCAAGGCAATATAGAACATTCCCCCGATTTCATTGACGACGTAATGGTAACTGTTGTATGCGCATCGGAAGGTTATCCCGAAGCGCCACAAACAGGGAAAGTAATCCAAGGCCTTGATGATGCCTGTAACCAACCAGGAGTTGAAGGAGTATTCTGCGCCGGCGTAAAACTAAACGATAGGGAACAACTGATCACCTCAGGCGGAAGAGTGATGACTGTAACAGGGAAAGGTGCAACACATGAACAAGCCCGCACCAATGCCTACCGAAGCGCGGATCTCATAACGTGGGAAGGCATGTATAAACGGTCAGACATCGCTAAGGATATCAATTGAAAAATCTATGATAGGAGAAAGCACTATGGCTACATT
>WTHU01000003.1 GCA_011523005.1 Acidimicrobiales bacterium | reverse complement strand
CGTAGCGTTAGCGATCAGACGCATTCTTCGATCAACACCAAAATAAACGCATAAAGATACCCCTAATTTAGGATGATGGCTCAGTCAAAGATCACCCTGCGATATCCCATATGTTTAACGCTAAAAATGTCGTATGCGTGTACTTGAATCGTTGAATGGAAAGGTGCAAGAAGTGTGGGGAAGAACCTACGTTCAGTGAAATGTGGTGTCACTCATGCCAAAGAAACTATCAAAAGCAATATTCAATGCTTCAAGATCATGAACTCAATAGAACACTAACCCAAATTTCATACCAGAAATATCTTAAGGTGAGGTGGAAACCTCCTGAAGAACGGCAACCAAATCCGATATCTCCGCGAAGACCAAACCAAAGAAAACCAAAAGCCAAATAGAACCAGCGGTTACAAGAATGTTAACAATGTGCGCAAAACTTTTCTTAAATCAACTACCGGTTTAGATTTAGGGAAGGAAATTGGAGGAAAAGATGATTTTTCTATTGCAAGAAGAAATAGATGACTATGAAACCTTTAGTACATGGTTCAATGGTGAAGCAGTGCCAAAGATTGAAGCAGCTGGGGGACGTGTTCTTGTTCAAGGTGTTGAAGCAGAAAACGAAAAAATGCTTCATCTGATTATGGAAACACCTGATGCAGAGACCGTGGCAGCTTTTATGTCAGACGAGCAATTCACGGCTGATCGTATAGCTGCGGGCGTTCACGTTGAAACTACAAAAGTCACGTTTCTAAAAGATTAGAATCACACATTCTACTAAAGGGCAGAATTGATACGCTGACCCCGATGTTACCTATGTAACACTTCTATCTGAACGAAAGAGTATTTCTTCAAGATATTTTAGAAGTATGAAAAGAGTGGTTTTCTCATTATTGCCAACGGCAATCCTGTTCATCGCTCTCTCTTCTTGTAGCACTAACTCAGATGCTCAGGATTACGTTGTCGATAATACCGAGGCCTTCTTTGCAGAGAACTTTCAGCTTGAAGACTCCAACGAATTTCTTCAACAGTGTCTCTTCCCAGTAGCTTTCAGAGAAGAGTGGCTAGGAGACTGGGAAACGACACGTGATTTGATGCTAAGCGGATCACCTAACCCGCTAGCTGGAGAAGACTTGATAATCCGTTTAGATATAGCGCATCGAGAATGCGGTGGAACAACGTTAATGGCAACAGACTATGGAAGACTGCGAGGAATCGTAGTACTCAACCGGTCTTTAAATCAAAGCGTAGAGTAATCAAAGTTTATGACAAATGGCACGGGTGTTGAAGGTCACAGACCCGCAAGATTTAGGCTTCGGATGGATAAAAATATATATGTAAGCCCCCTGGACTTACACCCTCCAAACCAATAAACAGTAACCCCCGGATTTCGCTCCTTGCTCCGGGGGTTTACTGCGTAGCGAGACCCGTATTGCTTCACCGATAGTTTCGCTGACACTGAAAAACTATTTGCTGCAAAACGAAAGTTGGCCAACCCGAAGGTTGGCCAACTAACTAAAAAGTTAAGCTTTTAATTAAGCGTTTGATTCAGCTTCTGTTCGTGCTTTCGCAATCCAGAGAATCATGAGACCATAAAGTCCCTTAGCAGTAATATCAGCAAACGTGTACCCTACCTGTCGAAGCGTTTCTAATGCCTCTGAATCCCCATCAAAGATTGGGAATAGATAAGCGATTGGGTAGACCAACCAAGTGGTTAGCAGAACATAAGTTGCGTTTTTAATTTGCTTGGCAACTGCGCCTGTTTCACGTTGTCCTGCCTTCTGCAGCTCTGCGTACAGAGTCTTTAGAATGTAGGCGAATGGAATCATTGCTAGAACCCAGAATGTCCACTTCGCGCCATTGCCATCAGCAACTTCGCCTGGGTATCCAAGTCCGACCATCAGAATTGTTGCTGGAACGAGTTTGAGCATAAGACTTGTTCGATCTTTCTGCGCTACACCCAGAACAATTAGTAGTTCAATAATTAATAGGGGAACCGTTATAAGCCAGTCGGCATATCGGTAACCTTCGTTCATCACTCCTTCACCGAAGTCTGACCAGATTCGGTAGTAGTGATATCCGGCAATACCAACAACTATTGCTGAAACCGCAACGCCTGCTTGATATTGCTTACTAACTGATTTCATCTGTGTAAGGAAGTAAACAAACGCACCGAACATTACAGCCGTCCCAAACGAGAGAACGTTGTATACCAGTGTGTAATCACTTCCTACGAGCATTACATTGTCCAAGATTTCCTCCTTGTGAAAATTTAATGGATGTTTCTAAAATAATTCTGTTACGAGAGCTTAGCATCTTTTCTTAGTGTGACATTTGTCCTATTAACACCTGTCACACCATTTTCTGGCAACAAAGGAAAACACCCTTCGTAGAATTTAGTTATGAATAAAAGAAGAAATAGCAAAAAACAAAGAAATACAGTCGGAAACTGGGACACGAGTTCAAGATCCTACCGATGGAAAGGTTTCAACAGTTGTTACCCCCCCTACCCAACAGGAACCTGATAGACACGAAACAAACTAGTTAATGTAGGAAAAAAGCAATACACTACCAGTGTGTTGCACAGCTTCACTTATAGTGCAGTACAACCCGAAAGCCCCCGCCATACCACTTTGGTCGGGGGTTTTCATTTTCCATTAATGATAGAATTTAGTTATTCTCAAACGGCGGGAACAATGATTTTTGAGCAGTATTACCTCGAATGCCTTTCACAGGCTTCATATTTAATTGGCGATAAAAGTAGCGGAAAAGCGATAGTAATTGATCCCAGACGCGATATTTCACCATACCTCCACACCGCTGAGCTCCATGGTCTAAGCATTGAATGGATTCTTGAAACTCACTTTCATGCAGATTTTGTTTCTGGCCACTTAGAACTAGCAAAAAAAACTAAAGCTAACATCGGCTTATCATCAGAAGCCAATGCTGAATTTGATTTCACAGCACTTGACAATGGACATCTAATCCAACTTGGGGATATTACTTGTGAAGTCTTACATACTCCAGGGCACACCCCTGAATCAATGTGTGTTGTGGTCACCGATAAATCAAACGGAGAAGACCCTTGGGCTATTTTCACGGGAGACACAATGTTCATCGGCGACGTCGGTCGACCAGACCTCCTTGTTTCAATTAACCGATCCGCTAAAGAATTAGCTAGCGAATTATATGACAGCATCCATAATGTCATAATGGCTCTTCCCGATGAGACATTAGTTTTCCCCGGTCACGGCGCCGGCTCATCGTGTGGGAAAAACCTTTCTACAGCTACCTCATCCACTATTGGTGACCAACGCAAAAACAATTACGCGGTGCAAGCCACCGATCGCGAAACATTCATCAAGCTAGTCTTAGAAGACCAAAGTCCCCCACCTAAATATTTCTCTCATGATGCTTCCCTAAATCAAAAGGTGCGTCCTCTATATGATGAATCAGACATACTAACCCCAATTACTCTTGAAGATGTTCCCCGCGAAGCAGTGCTTCTTGATACTCGCTCACCAGAGGAATATGCGATGGGACACATCAAAAATTCGATAAACGTGGGGTTAGCAGGTCGCTACGCTGAGTTTGTTGGATCCCTCATAAGTTTCGAAACACCGATCGCGATAGTTGCAAATCCTTCTGAGGAGAACGAAGCGCGAATGCGCTTGGCGAGAGTAGGACTTGACAATGTAATCGGCTACATCCCAGACCTCTACAACCTTCTTGCGTTATCCACCACAAACACTTTACAAAGCTCCCGTATAACCTGCTTTGAAACAAAATCCCTATTGGAGAAATACTCAAATTTGCAGATCGTAGACGTCAGGAATAAATCGGAAATATCTGACAGCGGATCAATAGACAATTCGATCCCAATACCCCTATCCCAACTTCACAATTCGCTTCATAAACTCCATACTGAAAATCCAATCATTGTCTACTGCGCAAGCGGCTACCGGTCATCTATTGCCTCCAGTTGGCTTAGGCATAAAGGCTTTTCTGATGTCTCAGAACTCATCGGAGGCTTTCCGGCATGGAAACTTTGCGAGGCCACTACCAAAGATTGAGCGCATATCAACCCACTCAAACGACAACTAGTCTTGTCACATCCGTCGTTTACGATTTGAGAGTGAAAAAGGAACGTTCTGAAAAGCAAAGCCCCGAATCGTTAACCGAAATTTCCCGCTGGGAAATGCGAAATCTACACCGAGACAACCCAGGGCAGGAATTTACTCAACAAATCGATATTTCCCTATATTATGCTGAGCTTTCAATTGGCCCTGTCCTCTCTATCGCAACAGGAAGCAATATGGAACACATGCCAAAACCTTTTCAGACTTTCACAGCACCTATTGTGGTTGCAAAATATATTCAACATTTACTGGTGTGGTGGCTGACGCTAACAGGAAATAAGAACCTAGCGGAAGCGGCCCTTTACAACAACCTTTTGGATCATGAAAAGCTTTCAGGCTGTTGGCTTCCTCACTTTTCGTTTTTAGTAAATGGTGAAGCTACAGCGATTGAGGCAAAGGTAAATGCCCGCAAATTACTGTGCCTCAACGAGTCTGACTTGCTCGAAAAGGTGTCACAATTTCTGAAACCAATTCCGAATGACCCTACGAAAGAACAATATATCCCTCCAGAAAAGCAAGGGAAACGAGGAAAGTACGATCCTGGACCTGTATTTGGAACCTCAATCGACTTTTTGCGAACAGAATTTGAGATACAAAAGTTTTTTGACGAATAACAGAATCATGTTGGGTAGGGGTTCAAGATATGGTTAGGCTATCTCATCACTGTTTAAAGATTTTCGGGGATGGTGTAATTGGTAACACAACTGGTTCTGGTCCAGTCATTGGGGGTTCGAGTCCTCCTCCCCGAGCAAATCAAGTAAGATAGTAAGTCCTTGCCCCGTTCGTCTAGCGGCCTAGGACGCCACCCTCTCAAGGTGGTAGCACGGGTTCAAATCCCGTACGGGGTACTCATTCGCTTAATGTGCTTGCTCGTCGGAAACCAATCATGCGGCCGATGGATGTGCCTATAGTTTCTCTTGCTAGTTGCTCAAAGGAGCTATCAAGTTCAGTTGGAGAGAATGATGGGTCGAGTCCTACTTCACGTGCTATTTCCTTCGCTCGCAATGCATGGTAGGGGTCGGACACAAGCAGAACTTCGCTTCCTAGACCAACGCCTTGAATTGCAGTTGAAGTAGCACTCAATGATTGGTATGTGTTTGAACCATCCACGATGACAATAATTTTGCTCTCTGGGATTCCTCGCTCGAGGAGGTAGGTCAACCCTGTATATGCCTCCGTATATCGGTCCCCCTTTTGTTTTGATCCAGTCGTCACAATATATGGGGCTAGCTCTTTCGCATAGAGATCTAATGCATGGTCTAAACGAGCTTTTAGAACAGGAGAGGGAATTCCATCCCATTGGGCTGCACCAAGGACAACAATTGCGTCAGCACTTTTGATCTCGTCACGCGTTGACTGAAACCAGACTTGAACAAATGTAACTCCTACGAATGCCACGATGGCTAAGATAAAAGCAGCTGTGGACAGTGCTGCGAGCTTCACGGGACTCGCTTTCTCCGATGAATTAGTAGCTTCTGACTCAGGTCTGTGGTCCGTATAGGAGTCCGAATCCTGCATATCAGGCTCTAACCTAAATCCGCCCGGGCTTTTTGTAGTCGTGTCACAACTTTTTGGCGCCCCAATATTTCCATTGGTTTAAACAATGGCAACCCTATCCTTCTTCCAGTTACGGCAACCCGGATTGGCACCTGTGATTTAGTCTCCAATGTTTGACCGATTCCATTAATTGTTTCCCCGATTACTTCCTCATTCCAATCACATTTCTCTAATTGCTCTATTGCGAGGTCAAGGACGTCAGCTACCTTATCTGCCGACATTGATTTCGAAATTTTCTTCATCTCTTTAGGATCTGTCTCAACAGCTGGTTCTTCATTGAACAGCCAATCGACAAGCTTTACGATGTCTGCGAGTTTCTCAATTCTTTCTTGTATCGACGAAGATAGGTCGCTGAGCACATCAAAATCAAGATTTATGGGTTCCCAACCAGTTAATTGAAAATATTGTGTGGCTATCTCTGAGAATGCTTCGGGAGAAAGCGCTCGTATGTACTCTGCATTGATATGAAAGAGTTTTTTCATATCAAAATATGCAGGAGCTTTATTAATATCTTTAAGTGAGAATAAAGCTGCTATCTCTTCAACGGGCCTAATCTCTTTGTCATCATTTGGACCCCACCCTAGCAAGGCAAGATAGTTGACCATTGCCTCAGGAAGTATTCCCATTGTTTGAAATTCGCCTAAAGCAACTGAATGTTTTCGCTTTGAGAGTTTTTTCTTATCTTCACCAACAAGTAAAGGCAGATGCGCGTACTCGGGGGGTTGACCATAGTCTAGAGCTTCCCACATGAGCATTACTTTAGGAGTCGTGTTGAGGAGGTCTTCTCCTCGAATAACGTGCGTGATTCCCATATCGGCATCGTCAACAGCGTTTGCTACAAGGAATACAGGGGTTCCGTTACTACGACGAATGATAAAGTCCTCCAACTCATTGGTATCAAAAGTAACATCGCCTCGTATAGTGTCTCGTATCTTAACGAATTGGTTCTTAGGTGTTTTGAATCTGATACTTACATTGGGGTCGTCTGGCACTTCCCTGTTCCGGCAATACCCGTCGTACCCTCCCTTGAATCCATTAACATTATTTCTTGATTCGATACTTTCACGGCTACAGTCGCAGCGGTAGGCAAAGCCTTTCTCCAATAGTGCATTGATTGCTTCTAGATATTTCTCTGACCTTTGAGACTGATAGAAAGGGCCTTCATCCCATTGAAGGCCAAGCCATTTTAATGGTTCGGTTATGGCATCGTAGAATTCTGGTTTTGCTAATTCAGCGTTTGTATCTTCGATTCGGAGAACGAATGTCCCATTCACTTTTCTAGCGAAAAGCCAATTGAATAAGGCTGATCTGGCTGATCCTACGTGGAGGTAGCCTGAGGGTGCAGGGGCGAAACGAACACGCGTTGGGGTAGGTGACAAGATGGACTAACTTTCATCAAGTTTTGACGGGTCAATCATTGCTCGCCAATTTTGTTCGTAGTCCATTCGTATTAGTTCCGGTGATCTTTTGAGTCCTGTTGAAGAAATTGCGTCAGAAACCTTGCGTCGTGTGAGGTAATTATGCGCTGACCCAATGTGACCAAAGTTTTCTTTTCTTAGATCTACAAGCTCATCTTCTGCATTTGGGTCTAAATACCCCCAAATACAAAGGCCGACTTCGATGTCGTATGTGCATGGAGCTCTTCCAAAAAGTGAGGCTCGTTTTAGGGCGGTCAACACTGCTACTTCCGAAGCGTCCTCCCAGTGCTCTCCGAACACAAGGTAGACCTTATCTTTGAACTGTTTAACTAAACGCAATGCATATCCTTGGTCTGGGCCAGGGTGACCCATACCTTCCTGATTTACGTTATGTTTAAAAACTTCGGCAGGCCTTAGAACTCCGGAAGAGTGCTTCGTCTTCCGAGTTGACTCATAGTATTTGCTCTGCTGAACAGGTGATGGAACGTATTTTGGAGCAGCCATAACCTAACTTTAGTTCAATTTTGTTCAGCGCGGGCACGCAGAAGACCATAGACGATTGAATCTACAAGTGCTTGCCAACTCGCTTCAATTATGTTCTCGGAGACCCCAATAGTGGTCCACGTTTCTTCGCCATTACTACTATCTAATAACACTCGAGTTACGGCTCCTGTGCCCTTCTCGGTGTCAAGAACTCGCACTTTGTAGTCAACAAGAAAAATTTGTTCTAGTTCAGGGTAGGTATCAATCAGCACCGAGCGCAGAGCCGTATCTATTGCGTTTACTGGACCGTTACCGTCTCCGACTCCGACAAGCTGTTTCCCGTTTACTTCAAGATCTACAACAGCTCTGGTATCAACGTCCACAGATATTTCGTTCCATGCGCGGCTTCCAGAACCAACATGATTCATATCCACTGAGAATTTCTTTAGATTGAAGAAGTCTTGGGACCATCCGCTTGCCCCCCGCATCAATAGCTCTAAGGAAGCGTCTGCAACTTCAAAGTGGTATCCCTCGTATTCTAGTTTTTTGAGCACCTCGACTACGTCACCTAATATTTTACCGTCAAGGTCAATTCCGATTTCTTTGGCTTTCAGCTCTAGTGTCGATCTTCCAGCCATTTCTGAAACTAGGAATCGTGTACCGTTTCCGATGCTTTCTGGTGAAACGTGTTCATATGCGTCAGGGCGTTTAGAGATTGCACTTACATGTAATCCGGCTTTATGAGCAAACGCTGATGATCCTGTATAGGGCTGTTGAGGGTTCAGACTAATGTTCACTAATTCAGCAATGTGATGACTAACGGGTGTTAGGAGGTCAAGATTTTGGGATGGGATTGTCTCTATCCCCATTTTGAGTGAAAGGTTGGCAATGATTGAGACGAGGTCACAGTTTCCGGTTCGTTCGCCGTATCCATTTATAGTTCCTTGGACTTGTATAGCTCCTGCCATGACTCCAGCGAGTGCGTTAGCAACCCCACACCCAGTGTCATTATGCAGATGAACCCCTATTCCAGTGTCGAGATGACCTGCGACACTTGCTACGGCATTGGAGACATCTTGGGGTAGAGATCCTCCGTTGGTGTCGCATAAGATTAGGCGTTCGGCTCCAGCAATTGAAGCCGCTTCTAGCACACGCAAAGAAAATTCTGGATTGTTTTTGTACCCATCGAAGAAATGCTCAGCGTCAAAAAACACTCTCTTCCCGTGGTTTACGAGATACTCAACTGAATCGCTGACCATTGCAATTCCTTCTTCTAACGAGGTTTGTAAGGCTTCGGTAACGTGATAATCCCAACATTTTCCGACGATGCAAACGATGTTCGTATCAGCACCGATTAGGTTTGCGAGTGTTTGATCTTGATCAACTTTTCCTTTGGCGCGCCGTGTGGAACCAAATGCAACGAACTCAGACCGTTTGAGCTGAAGTTCACTTTTGGCACGTTGAAAAAACTCATCGTCTTTGGGATTGGCTCCTGGCCATCCTCCTTCAATAAAGTGAACGCCGAGTTGGTCTAATTGTTCAGCTATCCGAAGTTTGTCCTCAACCGTTAGGGATATTCCTTCAAGTTGGCTTCCGTCCCTGAGCGTTGTGTCGTAGATTTCTACTGACGTTGGAGTCAAGGCTGGCATTAAACTTCCTCACACCAATGGGCGTAGTTCGGGTTCTTTCCACGAACGGTATCGGCATAGAGTTCAGCGACCTGTGCGGTGATCGGTCCAGGACACGGAACTGGGCGGTCATCTACGCTGTTGACGGCGCTAACTTCTGCTGCTGTTCCGACAACGAATATTTCATCAGCGGTGTATAGGTCTGATCGTGCGAGAGCCTCAAACGTTACTTCGTGACCCAAATCGCGCACAAAAGACATGACTGTATGTTGGGTTATCCCTTCAAGAGCTCCCGAAACTAATGGAGGAGTCATTATTTTGCCATTGCGGCATACGAAGAGATTTTCTCCTGAACATTCGGCTACCAGTCCTTCTTTGTTTAACATTATTGCTTCGTCGTAGCCTGCATTCAGAGCTTCCATTTTTGCAAGCGTTGAGTTTGCGTAATTGCCAGTAGTTTTTGAGGCGGGCGGCATAATGTTGTGATCGTGGCGAACCCATGACGATATTTTCATCCGGACACCTTTCGTTGCCGCATCATCGCCCAGATATGCGCCCCACGGCCAGCAGGCTATTGCAACGTCTACAGTACAGTTGCTCGTTGCCAACCCCATCTCCCCATACCCATAGTATGCGATGGGTCGTATGTAACAACTGCTAAGACCAGAGTCCTTCACAACGGCTTTCGCGGCAACTTGAAGTTCTTCTGATGTGTACGGCATTGGGATTGAAAGAATTTTGGCCGAGTTGATCAACCTATCCATGTGTTCTTTTAAGCGAAAGATTGCTGGCCCGTTTTCTGTCTCATATGCTCGGATGCCTTCGAAAATTCCTGTTCCGTAGTGTAGTGTGTGCGTCAACACATGAATCTGGGCTTCATCCCATGGAATCAGTTCACCATTCATCCAAATGCTTTTAGTTGGTTCAATAGGCATTTTTACCTTCTTTAAGTCGTTACGAGTGTAGCGATTGCATCGCCGATCTCAGTTGTTGTTCCTGTTTGTGTTGACGGTTGTGCGCAGGCATGTTCTATTCTTTTTGCTGCTTCTCGTTCTCCTAAAAAATCAAGCATAAGCGCCCCACTTAAAATTGCGGCAGTTGGGTTAGCCTGCCCCGTTCCTACGATATCGGGAGCTGACCCATGTACGGGTTCAAACATTGAAGGGGCTGTTTTTTCTGGGTTGAGATTAGCTGAACAAGCCAGACCTATCCCTCCCGATACTGCTCCCCCTAAATCAGTCAGGATGTCTCCAAAAAGATTGTCCGTGACGATAACGTCATATCGCTGAGGGTCTTGGACCATATAGATGCAGGCTGCGTCAACATGGTTATAGTCTGTTTCAATTTGCGGGAATTCTCTTGAAACTTCATTAAATGTTCTTTCCCAGAGATCTCCGGAGAAAGTTAGAACATTTGTTTTGTGAACAAGGGTTAAATGTTTCCGCTCTCGTTCAGCCGCAAGTTCGAACGCGAAACGTATACATCTTTCAACGCCCAGTCGGGTGTTCACCGATCCTTGTGTAGCCACTTCATGACTGGTGTCTTTTCTTAGAAAACCGCCCTCCCCAGCGTAAGTCCCTTCTGTGTTTTCGCGAATGACTGTGAAATTATGCGCATCTGAATCTTCTGTAGCTTCTTTTACAAAAGGCCGAAGATTTATATAGAGATCTAGCTCAAATCTCATTTTGAGCAGAAGTCCTCGCTCAATGACGCCTGGTGGAACGTCAGGGGTACCTACAGCACCTAGATACAGGGCATCAAGGTTTCTCCATTCTTGAAGGATTGAATCAGGCAATATCGTCCCGTCTTTGATATATCTGGAACCTCCGAGGTCGTAATTGTGCAAGTCAAGGCTTATGCCAGCAGCTTCTATGACTTTTAGTCCCTCATTGATAACTTCTGGCCCTATGCCGTCTCCTCCGATGATTCCTATTTTGTGACTCAAAAGAGCTCCTCTATTCCACTTTTGGTAGCGTTTTATTGATCAAACGGTGTCTACGTTTAACTGTTCGTGTTATTGATGATATGTGTTTTATTTCCGTCTTCCAGTCTCGCAGTTAATTTCCGAATCGCAAACGCTAAAACACAGGTAACATTTTATTATGGGGCAAGTTCATAAACTTTCACAGGCTGCATTTGATCGGTTGAACGAAGAATATTCTCTTTTGACGACTACTGGACGTATTGATATAGCGAGGAAAATTGAAACAGCTCGGGAGCTCGGTGACCTCTCCGAGAATGGCGATTATCATGCGGCAAAAGAAGAACAAGGCAAAATGGAGGGTCGCATTGCCCATATCTCCTCTATTCTCGAAAACGCCGAAATTGTTGATGACACTGCCAGCGGGAATTCTGTTCGGGAAGGTTCGATTGTCTCCATTCAATACGTTGGAGATGATGAGGTCGAGCGATACTTAGTTGGTTCTATTGAAGAACGAATAGACGATGCTGAAGTTGCTTCGCCTACTTCACCTCTAGGTGAAGCTCTTTTAGGAAGTGAAATAGGTCAAGTCGTAAAATATGAGGCCCCTGGAGGCCTTCTTGAGGTCAAAATTGTCGCTATTGATTAGCACCCATACATAAATTTCTTTACCTTTTAGGCAAAACTAAAGACATGACATCAGAAGATCAGATCAATAAGGGCCTTGCTGGCAATTCAGGGAGTGCGAGTGAGAGCCAAGAGGAACTTTATCCAGATTCTCCAACAAAAATTTCAGACGCAACTGAAGCTGCGCGAGACAAGAAGACGTCTACCAAACAAGGACTCTACCCTTCTAAGCCTTCCAAGCAGATTAAGGCTTCCAACTATTCTCGTCCACCCGTTTCGCACGGCGTGCAGCCTGTAAATCAGCGATCGCGAAAACGTCAACCGACAAGCTACTATCACCCAAATGATTACTATTTAGGAACTGATTGGCCACGGTTAATTGTGGGCACTTTAGCATCCCTCATTCTTCTTGTCTCTGTCGGCATCTTGGCTCTTTATCTATTTGACCGATTTGAATCAGATACGATAACCACACCAACAATTGTCACTTCAGATGGAGATTCAAGCACTATAAATGCGTACCTGTGCGCTGGTGATAGCATCCCTGTTAAGCAGATTGATGTTCCTCCAAGTGCGTTATTTAGTGGCAAAAATGCTGCGGGAACTTGGATTGCTTTTCAAGACCCCGTCGCTCCTTCTGTCCAATTATGGTCACGCGCAGCAGATTTAGCTGTTGGTGATATTAGTGACTTAGAAGTTGTGAATTGCGAAAATCTTGATGCTTCAGAGGAGCTTTCTGATAACTAATCCCTGACTTACTCGCTAGACTGATCAAAGTTAAGGAGTGTTGTGGGGAAAACTTTAAGCCAAAAAATTTGGAGTGATCATGTTGTCCGCTCAGGAAGCGGATTGCCGGATTTGCTCTATATTGACCTTCATCTAATTCATGAGGTTACGTCACCACAAGCATTTGACGGATTGCGCATGAATGGGAGGAGTGTGCGACGGCCTGATCTGACAGTAGCGACTGAGGATCATAATGTGCCCACGGAAAATATTGATCAACCGATCGCAGATGAAATTAGCTTGAAACAAATTGAAACTCTTCGCGATAATACGGCTGAATTTGGGATCACGAACTACCCTATGGGGGATCCGCATCAGGGCATCGTGCATGTTATCGGACCTGAATTAGGATTGACCCAGCCTGGAATGACAGTTGTTTGCGGCGATAGCCATACTTCAACGCATGGGGCTTTCGGAGCGCTTGCTTTCGGTATAGGGACAAGCGAAGTAGAGCACGTACTTGCAACACAAACTCTTCCGCAGCCAGTACAAGAGACTATGTCAATTACTATAAATGGAGAGTTACCTGAAGGTTCAACAGCCAAAGATGTTGTGCTTGCAATACTGAATGAAGTAGGAACTGGAGGCGGGATAGGTGCTATTGCCGAATTCCGAGGATCAGTTGTTGAGAATCTCTCAATGGAAGGCCGGATGACCCTTTGTAATATGTCAATAGAATTTGGTGCGAAGGCTGGCCTTATCGCACCCGACGAAGTTACCTACGAATACCTAAAAGGTCTTGAGAACTGCCCCAAGGGCGAGAATTGGGACGAAGCTGTTGCTTACTGGAATACATTGTTCACTGACCATGATGCTATTTTTGATCGAGAAGTTGTTCTTGATGGTTCAGCAATTTCGCCTCAGGTCACGTGGGGAACAAATCCAGGACAGGTCATTCCTGTTTCCGGCTGCATTCCTGATCCCCAAGATTATACCGACCCAGCGGAACGTGAAGCAGCGGAACGCGCATTAGATTACATGGGGCTTCAAGCCGGGTCTGAAATGAGAAGCATTTCAGTTGACACTGTCTTTATTGGTAGTTGCACGAATAGCAGAATAGAAGATCTTCGTTCCGCTGCAGCAGTTGCTGAAGGAAGAACCGTTGCCTCTGGGGTGAGGACTCTTGTTGTTCCAGGCTCAAGAGCTGTAAAGGAACAAGCCGAAGCAGAGGGGCTCGATAAGATTTTCATTGAGAGTGGTTTTGATTGGCGTGAACCTGGGTGTTCAATGTGTCTTGCAATGAATCCAGATAAATTAACAGTCGGTGAACGTTGCGCAAGTACAAGTAACAGGAATTTCGAAGGGCGGCAAGGTCGCGGTGGACGCACACACCTTGTTTCCCCGCGTGTTGCTGCAGCAACTGCAATAGCTGGATATTTTGCAACCCCAGAGGATCTATTATGAAACCTGTATCAATCATTGAAGGAACCGCTGTTCCTCTCGACAGGTCCGATGTAGACACCGATCAGATTATTCCCAGCGATTGGCTCAAGCGTGTTGAACGCACGGGATTTGAAAAGGGTCTCTTTTCAGAATGGCGTGATGACAAAGACTTTGTTTTGAATAATGATGTTTATTCAGGAGCGAGCATTCTTCTTGCAGGCCCGAATTTTGGGACGGGTTCATCGCGAGAACATGCTGTCTGGGCGATACAGCAAGCCGGGTTTGATGCTGTTATTTCACCTCGATTTGGACCGATCTTCAAAAATAACTCTACGAAGAATGGTTTAGTGCCGGTAGAGATAGATGCGAACATCGCAGAAGAACTTATGCGACAAGTTCAAAGTGACCCGAATTTGTATTTCGTTATCGATATCGCTAAACGGACTCTCGAAGTTGCTCAAATAGGTTTAACTGTTGACTTCCCACTAGAAAGTTCAATACAAGATCGGTTCCTAAAAGGGCTTGACGATATTGGGATTACCTTAGAGCACACAAATGCTATCGAAACTTTTGAGAAGCAACGAAACGGTTGGCTCCAACGACAATAAACCTCAAAAGAATCTTTGATTCGGGAACAAAAGCTTCGGACATAACGTCAAAAC
>WTHU01000148.1:2334-14700 GCA_011523005.1 Acidimicrobiales bacterium | reverse complement strand
ATCTTGTAGTTCTGAACTACTCTTTCAAACATGCGTGCTTGGCAAGTGTCCCAGTTGGGGAACCCTATTGATGTCTTGGAACTTAATGAGGTGGATGAGATTTCTGACCCGATTGAAGGCCACATTCAAGTTTCAATACAGTCCGTTGGCATCTCTTTCCCAGATGTTCTTCAATGCCGTGGCGAATACCAAGTAAAGCCAGCGCTGCCCTGGACCCCTGGAGGTGAAAGTGCAGGCATTGTTACAAAAATCGGTGACGGTGTTACCGATATTGAACCTGGAGATAGAGTGATGATGCTCGGAGGTGGCTTAATTGAACGAGTAAATGTTCGAAGTACTGGAGTGTGGAAAATACCTGACAACTTTGCCTTTGAGAAGGCTGCCGCTGTTCCCGTCAATTATGGGACGACATGGTTCGCTCTTCACCAAAGAGGGAATTTACAATCTGGCGAGACTGTATTGGTCACTGGTGCTGCCGGTGGTACCGGGTCTGCTGCAATCCAGCTAGCTAAAGCCACTGGAGCTATGGTGATTGCTGTCGCTGGTGGGGCTGAAAAGACGAAACAAGCAGAGTTTCTTGGTGCCGACCATGTCATAGACCACCAAATCAATGGTGATTGGGTTGATGAAGTTCGTGAATTGAGTAATGGCGGAGTTGACATTGCCTATGATCCTGTAGGTGGAGACACTACTCACCAAGTCCGTAGATGCATGGCGTGGGATGGTCGACTTCTCATTATTGGGTTTGTTGCTGGGATACCAGATTTACCCGCCAATCATATGCTTCTCAAAAACTACAGCGTCGTTGGTGTGCATTGGGGGGCTTCCTTAGGAAGAGATCCGCAGTCACTGAACAATCAAATGCATTCAATCATTGAACTCGCAGAGAAGGGCTTTGTTGATCCGTTGATCTTCAAACCTTATGAATTTGAAAATGGAGCAGTGGCGATTCAAGATTTGGCTGACCGGAAGACCTGGGGGAAGGTCATAGTTCGTGTCGGGTGATATTCCTGATAACTTTAAACATCTACGCGTGTATCGCGAGGGAAGAATCATAAATGTAGAGATAGATAACCCGCCAATCAATCTCATAACGATTCCTCTTCTTCTTGACTTCATCAACTTAACTAAATGGGCGCAAGACGATGAGGAGAGCACTGTTCTTGTTCTCAGAAGTAATGTTGAAGGTTTCTTTATCGCTCACTTTGATGTTGAAGCACTTCTCTCAATGGATTCAGGTGGGGCGAATACCAATAGTTCACTGACTTCCTTTGATGAGTTATGCCTACGATTCCAGAAGATGAACAAGGTAACTATCTGTGTTATTGAAGGAAGAGTCGGCGGAGGTGGAAGCGAAATCGCTATGGCATGTGATCTCAGGTTCGCTGCTGCTGAAACAGCTGTTATGAATCAGATGGAGGTTCCAATCGGAATAATCCCCGGTGGAGGCGGAACGCAACGTTTACCAGAACTGGTGGGATACTCTCGAGCTTTAGAGTTAATTGTTGGAGGTCTTGATTTGGATGCGACTACGGGAGAGAAATGGGGTTACTTTAACAGAGCTTTACCTGGACGCGAACTTGACGAGTACATGAAAAAGTTACTAAATCGTATAGCTAGTTTTAATACAGAATCTGTGCGGTCAGCGAAAGAAGCTCTCCAGCTTACACGACCTGACTTAGTACCCGGATTGATTGCAGAGAACACCCTTTTCAACCACAGAAACTATTCCGACTCAGGGACAGAATTAATGCAACGGTTCCTTCAGTTGGGTGGGCAAACGAAGGATCAAGAGAGCAGAATAGAGGAATTCGCATTAGAGGTTGCGAAAGGTGAAATCAATCCAGACAATAGCAATTTGGGGGAACCATGATGAAAGATATAGAGGAAATTCGGTCTTTCCGGAGAAGCGGAAAATTCATGAATATCTTTTCAAAGTTCTTTTCGAAACATGATTTCCAAACGGAACTGGACCTCCCAAGATCCTCTCCCATTATCTTCGCTGCTAATCACCGAAGTTTTTTTGATGTAATTATTGCATGGGCCTTTTTTTCTTTGAGCGGGGTTAATTGTCATTGCCTCATACGAGCTGACTTATTCAGTAAACCACTTATAGGTTCATGGTTGAAAAAGAATGGTTGCATCGCAACATCAAGAGACACAAGGGAAGAAGCTGAACTCCAAGCTATCGAAAAATTAAAAGCCGGTTATGCCGTTGCTATTATGCCTGAAGGGAGACTAGTACCACCTGCAGATAGACCTGAGGGCGTGGGACAAGGACGCCCTGGAATCTCTCGAATTGCTCGAGCTACAGGTGCCACGATTGTCCCGGTCGCCATCACCGGAAGTGATCTTGTGTGGCCACTTGGTAAAGGGTTCCCCATTCCGCGCCTTAAGCGCCCAGTAATAAAAGTTCGCTTTGGAACACCTTTCGACCTTCAGTCCGATGATGATATCAATAACGCAAATGTCGTTATGCAGCGGATAAAAAGTCTTTTGGATTCAATGACAAACCCTAATCATACTTCCTAACGTTGGTCATCTCCTTGGCGAAAGACCTTCGTGATCTCATCTATTGCGTGAACTAAGTCATCCGTTAAAGGATTCTTCACAGCATTAATGGCATCATCCAATTGCGATGGTTTAGTAGCGCCAACGATAGGAGATGTAATGGCAGGATTTGCAAGAACCCAACCGACAGCGAGGTGCGCAAGAGTGATGCCGGCTTGCTTTGCTAATGGTTTAAGCGCATCCACAGTATCGTGCATCATGTCGTTCCAGTATCTATCTAGATACCGGTCTCCCTGCCCACCTCGTAAAGTGAATCTTGACCCATCTTCAGGGCCGCTTCGTTTGTGCTTACCAGTTAAAAGACCTCCGGCAAGGGGGTTGTAAGGGATCACGCCGATATCTGAAAATTTACACAATTCAAGAAGTTCGCGTTCAGGCTGGCGAAAGAGGAGATTGTACCGAGGCTGAACTACATCAAATCGGATTGTTTTTGATAGTGATGCCTCACCTAGCGTTAGCGCCAATAACCAGGCTGGGTAGTTACTACATCCCGCATATAGTATTTTTCCCTGCCGTACTAGGTCATCTAAAGCTCCCAGAGTCTCATCTATCGGAGTTTCATAGTCAGGAAAATGAACCTGATAAAGATCGATATAGTCAGTTTGAAGCCTCCTGAGCGAGTCGTCTACGGAATCTAAGATATTTCGTCTACTGGCACCACCTTGCCATGGATTTTTTCCAGTCGGAGCCCAGAACTTAGTAGCAAGCACAACATCTTTTCTACGTCCTTTCATCCACCGACCAATAATGTTCTCCGTTTCTCCTACTAACTCTGGAACTCCGTTAGCTGGATAAATATCAGCAGTATCAATAAAAGAAATACCAGCATCTAAGGCGTAGTCAAGAATTGCGTGGGACATAGTTTCATCACATTGATTGCCAAACGTCATAGTTCCAAGGCACAACCGAGAAACTTTCAAACCTGTTCTTCCTAGACGTTTATGCTCCATATTCTTCCATTCTCTTATATTGTTTGGCAGTCAGATCCGCACGAGGGATCATCGTCTGCAGGGCTCTGAGCAGGCCGATGCAAAATTCCGGAGTCAAAAGATACCTTCCAAACTGAACCGCTACCATCAATGTTTTCGTGTTTTGAGGCAATTCCATCAATAATTAGGCTGTAGCCGCCTAACTCCTTTGGGGGCCAAAGGAGTGTTACTTTAGGACAGTTCTCTAGATTTTTTGTTCCTCGTTTCCCAACAGTCACAATAAGATCATTCTTATCTATCACGAAGGTTAAGTTCGCTACGTGAGGGTGATTATCTGCGGTGGCTGAAACAAGGTAGGTTGACGATCCATATTCTTTTATTGCTGTAAGAATATCTTTTGCCGCGACGGGAATACTCATGCAAAAACTGTCCGGCCTATCCATTCGGCGATAAGCGCAGGTTTTTCTTGTCCCTCAATCTCAACTGTCATTAGCCGTGTCATATCAATTGCGTTCCCTTTGAGGACAACATCTATTGTTTGCGAAGTTGCACGTATCCGGGAGCCTGCGGGAACTGGATTTATGAACCTGACCTTATTTAATCCATAGTTAACTCCCATGAGAACTCCATCAAGTCGCGGAGTATCAACTGGAATGGTTGTTGATAAATGAACAAGCATTGATAAAGTCAAGAAACCATGCGCAACTGTTCCACCAAAAGGCGTTTGTGCTGCGCGTTCAGGGTCTATATGAATAAATTGGTGATCCAGCGTCGTATCCGCAAAATCGTTTATTCGTTCTTGTGTCAATTCAAACCAGTCACCAGCTACAGGGTCTAACCCGATTGAAGACTGCATTGATTCGTATGCTTTTTGGGCGTTCTCGCTCATTTGTTCTCCTAATCCAAAAGTAAGATTAGACCCTCAAATTGATCTATTGAAATCCAAACGTTCTATCTTGAGAAAAAATTTTTAAATATGCGAAACCGCTCATTTGCTGCTATTTATTCATTGTGGCAAATTTTCCTGATCCTTTAAGAATCCTAGACCTAGCCCAAACTCGTGCAGCTTCGGTTCTTGCGTCAGTTAACCATGGCCAACTTGACCTTCCTACTCCGTGTGATGAGTGGTCTGTAAGAGATGTCATGAATAAACTTGTAGCTTCGACTCTTCTGTTCGCATCCTTTGGAAGGAGAGAAGATGGTGATCCAAATCTGGATTTAATCAACCCTAAAGACCTCATAGGCGATGACCCGTTAGGAGTTTATAACTCGGCAGCGTTGGAATGTAGAGAGGCTTGGAGGTCCCCCGGCGCTCTTGACGGAATGGCAACCTCAACCATTGGAGAAGCGAAAGCACGCTCTGTGCTTAACGCAAGAATATTTGATACGACTGTTCTAAGCTGGGACATAAGCAGAGCTTGCACAATTGAGCACTGCATAGATGAAGAGCAGGCATCCTATGTACTTCGAGTAGCGAATGCTCTCGTACCGGCAGTTCGGTCTCATAATAGGGAGCGCTATAAGGACCCTATTGCCTTTACAGAAAGCTCGTCAGATCTGGAAAAACTTATTTCCGTGACTGGTCGAGATCCTAAGTGGGAATCGTTAGGGCAGACTGACTAACTTCGAGGTACTTCAATCCAAGGTATCTCTTTATCAACTCTAGGCTCTCCGGGAAGTCCAAGAACTTGTTCACCCAAGATATTACGCATAATTTCTGAGGTTCCACCTTCAATTGAATTGGCTCGCACTCTCAGGAAAGCATAACGGGGCCCATGGATTGAACCATCTGTAGATAACAACTCCGGACGGCGAAACGTGTAGTCATAATCAATTTGGCCATCAGGACCCATGAGATCCAGACACAATTCATAAATAGCTTTATTAAGCTCAGCGGAAGCAAGTTTTCCGATAGACCCTTCGGGTCCAGGATTTCCAGCTTTTGCAGCTACCGATGCACGTTGGTTTGTAAGGCGAAGCGTTTCAGCTTTAGCCCATAAATTCATCAATCTATCCTGACTAGCTTTATTCCTTCTGTCTTCAGGTAAGGATCGCCAGAGCTCTACCGCATCGCCAATCGGCCCCATACCCGGCTTGGATGTACTTCCTCCGCTACTTCCACCTATCGCTGATCTTTCATTCATCAGTGTCGTTAGCGCAACTCTCCACCCTTCACCCACATCACCGATTCGGTGGCTATCAGGTATTCTGACTTCTGTGATGTAGACCTCATTAAATTCAGCTTCGCCAGTTATCTGGCGCAAGGGTCGCACTTCAACACCTTCAGCATGCATGTCTAATGCGAAGTAAGTCATTCCTTTGTGTTTAGGTAATTCAGGATTGCTCCGTGTAACTAGCATTCCCCAATCACCAAGGTGAGCGAGGGTATTCCAAACTTTCTGCCCGCTAACGACCCACTCATCACCATCCCGTTCGGCTTTACAGGCAAGTCCAGCGAAATCAGAGCCAGCTCCAGGCTCAGAAAATAGTTGACACCACCTTTCTTCACCTGTGAACATTGGTTTCAAAAAACGCTCCCTTTGTTCTTGCGTTCCGTGAGTAGAAATTGTCGGGCCTGCAAGAGACATGAAGAAGGTCGTTGGGTCAGTAGGCATAGCTCCAGCTTCACGCATTCTTCGCTCGATAACCTTTTGAAGATTCGGTCGTAAGCCCATTCCCCCTTGACCTTCAGGAAAATGAATCCAGGCTAAGCCCGCATCAAATCGGGCAGATCGAAAAGCAACGTCCTCCATCTCCTGAGGGTTGAACTTTTCTAGAAATTCATCAATTCTGAGATTTAAAGCCTTCTCTGATTGCTCCATGGTCAAATCTTTATCAGGTATGTTACTCATTATGTCCTTTCGTGAAATTTATCAATAGCTCTTATCAGCTACTCAGGTATTCGTAGATTGGGGTCAGCGCCTGTTGCAAGGTCACTGGGACCATCGTGGTGGAAGCGCCTCCATGCTGCTGCTCCAATCATCGCAGCATTATCCGTGCAATACGATCTGCTAGGAATAAAAGGTTTAAGTCCCTCTTTAGGACACGCATCTAGGATTGCCTCTCGAAGTCTAGAGTTCGCCGCTACTCCACCACCGATACAAACACTTACCGCATTCTCGTCTTTTGCAGCACGTATTGTTTTAGTAACAAGCACTTCTACCACAGCCTCCTGAAAAGATGCAGCAATATTCTCATCTAGTTCATCTGGGTTCTTCCGAACATAATTGATTACGGCCGTTTTGAGACCGCTAAAACTAAAGTCGTAGCCTTCCCCAATCATCGGCCGTGGAAAACTTATTTCGGATTGACCAGAAGTCGCTAACCTATCAATGATCGGACCGCCCGGATAACCTAAACCTAAATAACGAGCGACTTTGTCATACGCCTCGCCTGCTGCGTCATCAAGCGTCTGCCCTAAAACTCTGTAGGTTAAATGTTCGTCCATTGATACCAACATCGTGTGACCCCCCGAGACGAGAAGAATGATCATAGGAAGCTCAAGATTAGGCTCCTCCAAGAAACTTGAATATAAATGCCCTTCAAGATGGTTAACACCAATAAAGGGCTTATTCCAAACAAGAGCTAACGATTTTGCAGCGCTGACACCAACAAGAAGAGACCCTATCAAACCAGGTCCGCGCGTCGCTGCGACTAAATCTAAATCATGATGCTCTATTCCTGCCTCAATCAAGGCTTGTGCAATGACTGGCGTAATAAGGTCTACATGGGCTCGACTTGCTACTTCCGGAACTACTCCTCCATACCGAGCGTGGATATCTACCTGGCTACTGACAACAGAAGAAAGGACGTGCTTGCCATCTGCAACAACAGCAGCAGCAGTTTCATCACATGATGTTTCAATAGCGAGCACTAAGCCTTGACTCATTTTCTACATCTCCAAAACAGCTAGGGATAATTCTAGTTCAATTTCTGAAAGTCTATCTGCTAAGAATCGCCCTTGAAGATTTTCAATCGTCATGACGATTGCATCCTCGTTATCAGCTTGATAATAACCTCGACGAAGACCCACTGGAGCAAAACCAAACTTTCGGTAAAGTCCCTGAGCCGGTTTATTAGAAGCACGCACCTCGAGAGTAATGGTTTCAATACCATCACAAAGCGCATCAACTTCTTTTAACATTCTAAGTAATAGAAATGACCCAACACCAGAACAACGATGAGACTTCTTGGTCGCAACCGTTGTGATATGGAAATCAGTATGAGCCAGCAATCCTCCGATAAACCCAATCAATTCAGCCCCTTTAAAGGCTCCCAAATAAATTCGATTAGGACGGGAGAGTTCTAGCTTCCATAAAGAACGAGACCAGGGTTCGGGAAACGAATCTTGATCAAGCGCACGAAGATCCGCCAGATTATCTAAAGAAACTGTTTTAACTTCTAAGCCAAGACTCATCTATCAACACGCCTCTTTTGCTTATCAATCTCCAATGCATCTGGTTTCCTTAGATAAAGAGGTTTGAGCTCCGACGGCTTTACAAAATCTTCACGAAGAGCTTTGGCATGTGCCAACTGAACAAGCGACGAGGCAGAAGGAAATGCCAGACCTGGTTCTGCGGGCTCTACTCCTTTAAGGTCTTTAAAATGGTCGGCATAGCGAATAGCCCCATCCCCAACAAGCTGCACTTCATCGTTTGAAGCAAGCAACTCAGCAGAAAGATCCTCCGGCGAAATAACCGCCGGCTCAGAAATCCTTTGAATACCTCCTGGGACTTGACGATAATTAGCGTGAAAAATCTCATCTCGTCGCGCATCAACTGCTGCAACAATCAATTTCTGACAGTGCCGTATCGGATATGCAACCAGATCAAGACTCGTGACTCCGATCATAGGAACGTTCAATCCAAACGCAATTGAAATCGCTGACGTAACACCTACTCGTAAGCCTGTATAAAGTCCGGGTCCGATATCAACAGCTACAACACTAATTTCTTGAAGCTCAACTCGTGCCTGTTCGCATACAAACTCTATTTGCGGAGTTAAGTTTTCAGCATGCCTTTTTCCTCTTGACGAGTGAGCCGATGCTAAAACTCCCTCATGGCCACCTATTGCACACCCGACTTGAGACGTGGAACTCTCTATTCCTAAAATTAACATTTAGATAAACCCTTGATTTCAAGTTTCTGAATGAGATCGGGCATTCGACTATTCCAAGAAGAGCCATTTGCAGAAATCGTTATCACGCGAGCACTGTCTGCTTCGCCATATTCGAATGAAATTTCCAAGTGATCCTTCGGTAACGCTGAGATGATTTGATCCCCCCATTCAATCAGAGTGACCGAATTTCCTTCAAATAACTCTGGTAAGGCTAAATCACGAACCTCCTCAATTTGGTCTATACGGTAGACATCAAGATGGTGAATCTCTAAAGTACCTTGATACGTTCTTGCCAAAGTGAATGTCGGGCTTGTAATCGCTTCCTTGACTCCAAGCGACGCTCCAAATCCCTGCGTAAAAGCAGTTTTCCCCGCACCCAGGTCTCCAACCAGAAGAATTAAATCACCAGATTTAACAATTTCCGCAACGGACTCTGCTGTCTGGTGAGTATCACTAAGAGAAGAAGCAATTATTTCAATCACAATTTAAGGTTAGTGCTTCATAGCCACAGAACAGATATGTTCACAAAACCATTTGAAATTTATTCGTTAGCAATACTTTTAATAGCGGTTTCAACTGTAAGTGTTGTTAATGATCGGATTGTCGACATTTCCGTAGGAACTTTTCCAGTTGCGGCAACTACTACTGCATCTCCATCTCCGCTTGTATGGGCAGGAAATAAGGCCCGAGCATAACCATCATGAGCACTTTGGCTAACTAGAAAACACTCAGATTTAGTTAATTTTGCATTCGTTGCTACAACACCAATAGTCGTATTCTCAAATGGGTTAACTTTAGGAATGCTAAACTGCCCATCCCTGATTTTGTTTGGATATTCTCCAAAATCAATATCCCCACTTGCATTAACAGCGATTAGGCAAGAAACAATTAAATCCCCCTCTCGAAGCGTTGCACCTCCAAGCCCCCCGAGTTCGGAATATTCTTTACCTCTCCATTTTGATACAGTAGCTCCTGTTCCTGCTCCTACTCGCCCCAATGGCGCTATTGAAGATGCTACTGAAGCAGCTTCTTTTCCTTCTTGGTGCCCTGGCCGAACCGTTGAAGAACCACTCCCAAGATCAAACAACGAGAGTCCTACAACGATAGGCACTTTCCCCGCAGACGTGTTAAATCCGATATTTGCTTCTTCAAGAAATTCCATAACGCCTGAACAGGCGGACAATCCGAAAGCCGATCCACCTGATAAGACCACAGCATTAATTTGATCTACTAAACGCGTCGGATCTAACAGCGCAAAATCACGGGTAGCCGGAGCACCGCCTCTAATCTCACCGGAAGCTACCGTCTCTTGAGGAAAAAGAATCACTGTACAGCCAGTTTGAGCACTTGAGTCTGTCCAATGCCCAACCTTTATTCCTTCAATTTCGGTAATCATAAATCCGCCTAAATGTATCGCCTTGGTATCCTGCTCTCAATACCACAAATTATCTCATAGGGTATTGTGTCTAAACATTCCGCCCATTCAGTTGCAGTAATTTCTTGACCTAATTGTGAACCAATGAGAACAACTTCATCTCCAGATAATACTTCAGTGTCTCCACAGTCAACGAGAAATTGATCCATCGTGATATTCCCGACAATGGGTAATTTTCTTCCACGTATTAAGACCTTCCCTCCCTGTCTTCCAAAATTTCGCCGTAATCCATCCGCATACCCCATTGGCACTGTGGCAATTCTTGTATCCTTCGGTGCAGACCATGCAAGCCCATATGAAACACCCTCACCTGCACTTATAATTTTCGTGAAAGACACCTCCGACCGTAAACTCATCGCTGGCATGAGTTTAATATTTTGAGACCAACCGTGAGCAGGGGAAATACCATATGTCGCAATTCCACACCTAACCATGTCATAGAGCCCAGTAGAAAAATTTAAGGCAAGAGCAGAATTTGCAGCGTGGCAAATTTTTATCTGGACTTCGTTCTGGTTTAAATCTTCTATTACGTGATTAAAGATGGAAAGTTGACGATTCGAGAACGGATTATCAACATCATCTGCTACTGCACAATGAGTCCAGACTCCTTCAAGTTCCAAATGTTCACGCTGTCCAATTGATTGAGCTAGCGAAACTGCAAATTCTGGTTCAGCGCCGACTCTTCTCATACCAGAATCTATTTTTAAATGGACATTTAGTTTGGTTTGTGCCGCCGATGCCGCTGCCGCAGCGGCTGAAACTCCTTCCCCACTATAAACAGTTGGAACCAAACCACATTCAACGACTTCAACCATTTCTGTTGGACGAGGTTCTGAAAGAAGAAGAATAGGGACTTCTATGCCCGCATTCCGTAATTCTCTTCCTTCTTCTACTAAAGCAACGGCCAACCAATCAGCGCCGCCTTCAACTGCTGCTCTTGCAACCGGAACAGCTCCGTGACCGTAAGCGTCAGCTTTGACTACTGCACAAAAGCGCGATGGTGCAACAAGTTTCTTCAGTTCCATCACGTTATGTTTGATAGCTGATAGATCAATATCAGCCCACGTTGGCCGCATCAAGCACCTCCGGTAAGACCCTAATGATATCTGACGCGATCATCCCTTCCGCCAAGCAATTATTGGCAGCTTCAGCATGAATCCAAGCACCAGCTGCAGCTGCTTCAAATGGTGAGACCCCACGAGCTAAAAGCCCGGCAATTACCCCGCTTAAAACATCGCCTGTTCCTGCAGTAGCCAAGCGTTGATCCCCATTGTTGACTAGTAAGCATCTTCCATCTGGATGAGAGATGATAGTTGTGGAACCTTTAAGTAGTATGACCGTATTTAGCTTCGCAGCTGTTTCACGCACATCAAGAATTCGATTAGTTTGAGGCCTGTGACCGGTTAAATATTCATACTCAGCGTCATGAGGAGTTAGAACGACATGGTCACCAAAATCACTGGGGTCTAAACTCTGCTGACCAATCGCATACAGAGCATCTGCATCTACAACGGTTGGGATTTGAGTTGCAGAAAGTAAATTAATCACAGCCTTTCTGGCCATCTGCGTTTTACCTAGTCCGGGACCCACAACGACTGCCTTAAATCTTTCAAAATCACTTTTGATTACGTGCTCATCCCAATCTTCAGTCGGTATATCGAAACCGACTATCTCTGATGGAATTTCGCCCGTTCCTCCAGGAGTGCTCACTCTCACATAACCAGATCCAGATCTCAGTGTTGCTTTAGCTGAAAGTAATGGCGCCCCATTCATACCTCCCGATCCTCCAATCACCCAGCAAGCTGACATCCATTTATGCTCTCTATCGTTCCTAGAATTTAGAATTTTTGTAACATCAGACCTCTCAAGCATAAATGTATTCGTCGAAGAAACATCTAAACCTATGTCTGCAATCTCAATGGATCCTGCGTGAGAAGGCCCGTCTGCTAATAAATGACCAGGTTTAAGAGCTTGGAAAGTAATTGTTGAATTTGCTACAAAAGGCTTGCCTTGACCTTCTCCGCTCAGACCACAGATACCACTTGGAATATCTACCGAAAGAACAGGGCCAGAATAATGTGGTGCACAATAAGGTCTCTTCAAACCTGTACCAACAGCAGCGTCGATTAATAGATCAGACTCATGTACCTTCATTTCATCATCATCAGCTTGAATAATATTGACCTTCACCCCCCATCTCTGCAAGCACTTTGCTGCTTCAATGCCGTCGGCTCCGTTATTTCCCTTTCCAGCGATAACTGTCACCCTTTTCCCATAGGTTCCTTTGAGCATTTTGCGGGCATGCCACGCTAC
>WTHU01000148.1:0-2234 GCA_011523005.1 Acidimicrobiales bacterium | reverse complement strand
TCGGAGATTGCTGTAAACCTATCTTTGTAACCCTCTAGAACATGCCTTGCGGCTTGTTCGGTTAAATTTTCTTCAAGTTCTACATGCAAAAGTGTGAGTCCCACAGTCTCCTTGTCCTTTATCTCAGGAACCAAGATAATGATCCGCTGATCATGCCTTCCTCTCGTAATAGTTACTTCTTGTTTAGACGCCACGAGATGTTTGCTGCCTTTTAACTTAGGTTCCCTATCGGTCCTAGAAGTTAGATCGTAGGCGATCCCACCCTTATCAATAACATGGATTTGGGCAGTACTTGATTGAACATCACCCTCAATTGCGTATCTAATAAATCCTGGAATAGATTTAACGGCCGGGTCCATTGCTGCCAAATAGCGAAGATTCTTGTATGAAATGCGATCACGTGGGGTGCCAGCTTCAAGCATGTTTGTGACAAGATTTAACTGAATAATTTCTTCATCAGATCTAGAAATCCCCACTGTAACTGTTTTTGCCTGATGTTTGATCGCATCAATCGGCCTGGTTAGTTCTTCAATTCCAATCGTTAATGCTGCATTAAGATCTTCTAATACAGTTGCAGGCGTCCCTACTTTTCCGGTGTCAATTTGGTACGAGTCAAGAGGTATTGTTCCTAGTGCATACCTATAAAGGGTTGATATACGAGTCGCTGTACTTGCTTCCAAACTTCCGTTATAGAAACCCGCACGCAACCCATCAAAGAAGGCGCTGGATATTGACTGTAGCGACTCAGATATAGACTCCAAAAGCTCTTGCGAAGTAATATTTGGGTTCTCTGATAAAGCTTTTTCAATCGCTGATCTAGTCTGCCTGAAGGGCAAAGCTAAAGCATCTATTGATAAAGCGGCCTCATATCCAAATAAATGCCCGACCATGGTCGCAAGAATAAACGATATCCTTTGGTGTGTCTCTGGAACAACTATGACTCTATGGGCGTCACGGTAGGCATTCCCGCTGTCAGTTATTACGATAGGCGCAGCTTTATGAGCCTTGTAAATTGCAACTTCTTTTGCGACATCGGACTGCATTGAGTCATTAAGTCCAGTGGCACAGATCAGGACTAGCGGTTCAGCGGAGAGATCAATATGTTTCTTATCCTCCGTGAAATCAGCAGCTATTGATTTATAACAAAGCTCTGAAAGTTTTATTCGTATTTCCCTCGCAGCTACCATGTTCAAGCCATTGCCGACAATAGCCCAATAGCGTCTTGAGGGTGCTAGCTCAAAAGCTATATCACGTATAAGGTTTTGTTGTTTTAGAACAGACATCATTTTCGCTGGTAGCTCGTTTAATTCATGTAGAAAAGTTTGACGGTTCTCGTGGGTTAAGGAATCATTGGGCTCGCTTATAGCGTGATCACGAATTGAAATCCCCAATAAGATGCTAGCTGCAACTTGTGAGTAGAACGCTTTCGTTGAAGCAACACTCATTTCAATATCTCGACCATCCGATGTGTAGATAACTCCATCTGCTTTTTGGGATAGATCTGAGTTTCTTCTATTCACAATTGCAATTACCGAAGCACCCCTTCCTCGAACTAGATCTACGGTTCGGTTGGTGTCGGTAGTCGTTCCTGATTGGCTAATGGCAACTACAAGTACGTTAGACATATCGGTTGATAGCTTGAAACCTGAAAGCTCAGTTGAAGGGATTGACTCTACAGAAATCTCTGTTTCCTCGCTTAGATATTGACTTAAGGCTTGTCCGGCAACAGCAGCTGTTCCTTGCCCTACGATGTAGATCTTATCTATAGTGTGGTTTTCTAATTTTTCTCTAATTGAATTTGGAAATTCAGTTTCGGAATGCGCGACCCTGAAGCTCCCATTTTCATTCAATAGATTACCACGAAGAGTCTTTTCAAAAGATTGGGGAGATTCAAAGATCTCTTTCAAGAGAAAGTGTGGGAAATTTCTTCGGTCAATATCTCTAGTTGTAATTTCAGCTTGTGTGAACTCATTATCGGTAATTGGGAGAGCTGTTCCGTCATAGGCGATACGTTTGAGTGACTGTACCGCAACAGGTTCATTGAGCGAGACCGAGACGATCTCCCCTGGTCCGGAAACACTATCATTCCGGTTGGGGAGGGTTTCTCCGTTCAGCCGCAAATAACTATCTGTAGCCTCAACAAGACCATACGGTTCACTTGCGATTACGTACGCTTCATCGGAGAGCCCTACATATAGTCCTTGTCCACTTCCCCGCAAGGCCATGTATAATTT
>WTHU01000186.1 GCA_011523005.1 Acidimicrobiales bacterium | reverse complement strand
GGGTAGCGATGCATCAAGATCAGAATGGCGGAATTCAAAACCATGTTCCAATGCTCGTTTAGGGATAACTCGGGCGCTAGTTTCAATCAAGTTTGAAGCTAGCTCACCACCAAGGAGCAACTTGGGCCCAATCATCGGTATCGGGAAAATAGTTGGCCTACTTACAGCGCGACCGAGTGATTTAGTGAACTCTAGATTGGTTACCGGATTCGGTGCAGTCAAATTCACGGGTCCTGAGAGATCAGCAGTCAATAACCATGAAATAAGCCGTATCTCATCTTCAAGAGAAATCCAACTCCAAAACTGTGAACCAGAGCCGAGTTTACCTCCCAAGCCTAATTTAAAGAAGGGAAGTGTTTTCTTCATCATCCCATCCTTCGGGGATTGAACTAATCCGGTTCGAAGGTGAGTTACACGGACTCCAGCCGCTTCAGCCTCCTCAGTGGATTTCTCCCACTGATCTACGACATCAGATAAGAAACCAGAGCCTCTTGACGAGTCCTCATCTAGTTCTTCATCGCCTCGATTTCCATAGATTCCGATCGCAGATCCACTTAAAAAGACTGAAGGAGGATTTGAGAGATTCACTATAGATTTTGTCAATAGTTTTGTTCCTTCCACCCGACTATCAAGGATTCTGCGCTTCTGTTTATCAGTCCACCTTCTTGAAGCAATATTTTCCCCAGCAAGATGGATGACCGCATCAATCCCCTCGAGCTTTTCTGCTTCTATCTGCCCCGAAATTGGGTCCCATAAAACATCTCCAGACGTGCTCCGACTTACGGAAAGAATTTTGTGCCCATCTTTCTCTAAAAAAGATGTGAGAGCTGATCCAATAAAGCCAGACGCACCAGTTATGGCGATTAACATAGAAACTCCTTTGGAGTGGTCGCTTGTCAGACTCCAAGTGTATTAAATCATCTGACCTCTTGCATGCTTTGTGACGTCTAACACCTTCCTCGTTCTCTAGTAGGTATTTCTTTATGGCTATGGCAAACTTGGTTTATGAATTCCGAAGAATTAGATGATCAAATAGCGTCCGATTTAGATGAAACCAAAGCGAAAGGTTCGGGCGCCGTGATACTAGGTGCTGCGATGCTGGCAGTAGGCGAGATTATCGAGCCAGAAAAGACAACCGTTGAAATTGCCGAGTTTGCTGATGATCATGTTCCCGACAAGGGATTAGATCTGAATTTCGGTGATTTGCCGCCTTTAAATTAACAGATTAATTACAAAGTAATAATCGTCGGGAAAGTTCGCTTTGCCATTTTCCCTGCGGGTCAAATCGCTTCTGTATGGTTTTCCAATGTGCGAGTTTCGGATACATCTTATCTAAGAGATCTGCATCAACACATGAGTCTTTCGCTAAATTGACGCGCCCCTCTGCGGAAGCGATCCGTGAGTTGAATTTATTAATATAGCGGTATGAGTCTTGGGTAGCCGGCAGGTCAATAGCTAACGTCCACCCTGGAGAACAGAAGGATAAATAGCTTTCGCTAGCCTCACCGCACCTTTTAAGTACGGCTAATGCAGGAAGTGCAGTGGTTTTACTAAACCCCACAATTATTTCCTCCAGAAGTGATGTTTCTTTATCAGGCAGAATGAATTGCCATTGGATGAGGCCGGATTTACCGTAAAGATGATTCCAGTTGCGAACTCTATCGAGAGGGAAAAGGTAATTCTGTATTGATGTAACTCTTAAGTCCTTAGCTTTGGAAGAGATTAGATATTTCAAATTATTATGTGATCTACAAATTAGGGGCAAAACCACGTTTAAATTTCGTGGTTTCGGGATATGAATTTGATTGAAGCGTTTTGGTTTCGCCAAAGCTTGGCCATGTTGAGAGATAGACGCTGACCTCACAACCCCTCTCCCAGGCTGACGTGACGTGAGAAGGTCAAGCCATGCAACAGCGTATTCTTCTGAAGCAGTTACATCCTCAAAACCCTTTAGGAGTGATGAGAGGTTCTTGTAACTCCTTGTTTGAACTTGGACAGCGGTGCCAGCGATCCTCTGAAGACGCAGGGTTGCGCTAGTTATTAAGCCCGTTAGGCCTAATCCACCTATCGTTGCCCAAAACAACTGATTTTCTACTTCTCTATTACAACGGATAATTGTGCCATCAGAGATCATTACGTTAAGTTCCTCGCAACAAGAAGCGATAGATGATTGGTGCCAATGATTTTTACCATGAGCATCAGCCGCAAGCGCACCACCAATCGTGATGTGCTGAGAGCCAGGGATTACGGGAAGGATCCACCCAAGGGGCATAGTCGCATCTATAAGTTCCCCTATTGTCATGTCTCCTTTAACGCTGACCAGGCCAGAATTGTGGACTTCTAAATCCATTGAATCATCTTGCTGTGTGAGCGAGATCATCAACCCATCCGAAACTAATGCTTGATCCCCATAACTTCGTCCGGCTCCACGGGGGATAACGCCCGAAGAATGAGAGTTCACAACAGTTTCGGCCACATTTGGTATCTGAAAATGTGTTTGATGCTCAGCAAAGGTCCTTTTGTTATTTCCCCAACTATGAGAAATCATCTTAGGCATAAACGGACCCCAAAAAGCTACCAACCCACATAATAGCAACGAACCTCAAGCACGGATCAAGTAGAATCTGCGCCGTTGGATCTTCAGCATTCCCAGCTAAAGCCAATTTAAAGAAGCGAAAGGTGGCAAGTAACAGTGATATGAACGAAACCACCACTAAAAATAAATTGATATTGCTACTCTGCACAAACCAAACCAAGTATCCAACTATGCCACCACATGAAGACACAATCATCGCATTACGAAGAAACACGTTGGAGTACCAATCAAGCACATGGCGTCGTGAATCAATATCGTGGGAAATAAGCTCAGAAAGCCTTTTGCACCCTGCCAAGAAAATCGAAAAGCACGAAATCACGAAAAGGAAAACTACTGTAAGTTCTGTATCTGTTGCGGCACCACCAAAAGCAGCCCGCAACCCAAACCCAGAGGCAACAAACAGGAGTTCAAGAACAGCGATTCGTTTTACATACAGTGAGTAAAGAATATTCATCGAAAGGTACGTTGCAATTATCAGGCCTGCTGCAAGTCCATAAAAAAAAGCAAATACTATAGAAAGAGCCCCCAGAGCAAGAGAAACCGCCAACGCCAACCCTATTGGCAAGGATCCCGATGCTATCGGCCGAAATGAATTCACAGGGTGCTGAGCGTCCATCTTGCGATCAAAAGAGTCATTGACCAAATAGATACAAGCTGCGCCACCACAGAATATAAAGAAGGCCCCCAAGGATTTCTGGAATATGTCTAGCTGGAAGAAAGTTCCAGCCGCCAACGGCGCAGCCAATACTAGAACATTCTTCATCCACTGTTTGGGTCTAATAGCAATGAAAAGCTGCTGCATTAAGTGCATAATCATCAACATAGCAAGATGCTTAGCGAACTGTGATAGGCGGCCAAAAACAGAACCCGAATCAAATCCTGATACTACTTCTTTTAAAAGCCCAGACCGCACTAGAATTTAAACTATGAGTACCAGAATGTTAATCACAGTTTCACTCCTATGTGGGCTTACGATATTGTTGGCATTCACGGTTCAAGTATTAGTTGCTTCGTGAAGATGAAAGTAGCGAAATGAAGACGCAACGCTGAACAGCATTGCAGAGACAAGAGTCATTATGAGTAAAGAAAAAACACAATTTGATCTGATTGTAATCGGAGGCGGACCCGGCGGTTATGGTGCAGCTCTTTATGCATCTGCTGCAGGTCTGGAGGTTGCTCTCGTCGAAAATGCCAAACTCGGGGGTACATGCTTAAACGTTGGATGCATACCAGCGAAAGAACTTCTTGAAACAGCTTCAGTCCTCAGAACAGTCCGTCACGCCGGTGAGTTTGGAGTACAGATTGGCGACCCCCGACTTGATTTAATAAAAACTATGGAACGTAAACAGGCTGTCATAGATCAGTTAATCACAGGAGTCGAAGGGCTGCTCAAAAATCGAAAGGTCACCGTTTATCACGGAACAGGTAGTCTCCAATCCAAAACAGAGGTAAAAGTGGCATCCGTAGACGGAGCAGAAATACTTTTATCTGCTCAAAATATTATTCTTGCAAGTGGCTCTAAGCCTCGAACGATTCCCGGCTTTGAGATTGATGGAAATCAAATCATGACGTCAGATGAATTGCTTTCCATCACCGAAGTCCCCAAATCAGTCGCAATTATAGGGGGAGGTGCAATCGGAGCAGAGTTTGCGTCAACGCTTAATGATTTCGGTGCCGATGTAACACTAATAGAAGCATTGCCTCAAATCCTAGCGACTTGTGACAAGGATTTATCAAAAACAGTAGCTCGTTCATTTAAAAAGCGGGGCATAAATGTGTTGGCTGGAACTAAAGTACTAGGTCACTCAAAAAGCGGTGAGGGAATTGAAATCAAAATTGATTCCGGCTCAGTTACTGTCGAAAAGGTGGTGATTTCAGTTGGGCGACGACCCTTCGCTGATCTATTGGAATTGGGAAATGCAGATCTAGCGACTGACGAATCCGGATATGTCCCAGTTGATGACTTCTGTCGAACAAGTCAAAAGGGGATTTATGCTGTCGGTGACTTGATCAATTCCCCTCAGTTAGCGCACGTTGCATTTGCAGAAGCAATAATGGTCATAAAAGATATCTGTGGCGAAGTTATCTCGCCAGTAGATTACGGTAAGGTACCCTGGGCAATTTACTGCCATCCTGAAGTAGCCTTTGCAGGCTTGAGCGAAGAAGAAGCCTTATCACAAGGCTACGAAATCCTTGTTTCAAAACACCGCTACAGCGGGAATGGGCGGGCCATGATAGTTGGTGAAACTGAGGGTCTAGTTAAAGTCATCGCAGAGAAAACAGATCAAGGAACTGCAGGGCAAATTCTGGGAGTCCATATGGTGGGTCCCTGGGTAACTGAGCAATTAGGACAAGGCTATTTGGCTATTAACTGGGAAGCTACCGTTGATGAAGTTGCTGAATTCATTCAACCTCACCCAACGATGAGTGAATTGTTTGGAGAAACTGTTCTGGCGCTAACCGGACGGTCTCTTCACGGATAGTAAAAGTTTATAGAAATCGTCTAAATTTTTATTAAACTATAAAAAAAGTTCTAAACCCAAAGATAGGGATGATTGAAACAGCACCAAATCCACTGAATATCAGATGGTTAGGAAAAGTATCTTATAACGATGCGCTCGCCGTCCAAAAAGCGTTATTCAATAGAGGCTCTGAAAACTACTTATTACTTCTAGAGCATCCTCATGTCTTCACTCTGGGTGTCCGAGGCGATACATCAAACATTCTGGTTAACCCATCAGATATCGGTGCAGATGTAGTTAAAACAAACCGGGGTGGAGACGTTACCTATCATGGGCCAGGGCAGTTAGTCGGATACCCAATATTGAATCTTGCCGGCAAGCGGGGCGGAGGAATGGCAGATACAGTGGCGTACGTCCATTCTGTCGAGGACTTAGTCATTGAAACCTTAGCTCACCTAGGTTTGACGAATTGCGGAAGAATAGATCAATACCCCGGAGTATGGGTTGACCCTAATAGTGCAAATCCTCGTAAGATCGCCGCCGTAGGTGTAAGACTAACAAGAGGAAGAACCATGCACGGATTCGCTTTAAACATTGAACCTGACATGACGTACTTTGATTCAATAATTCCATGTGGAATCACAGATAAGTCAGTTACCTCTTTATCCAGAGAGGGAATTGATGCATCAATGGCTGAAGCAGTCGCAATAGTGTCAGAATTGGCAGCTAAAAAATGGGGCAAGGGAAACTTCAGTCGCATGGACGTCTCATGGCGAACTTCTCAAAGCGAACTCAGCCCCTTTTCGAAGGGTGAAGGCCCAGGAGAAGTCTTAAAGCCAGTTGAAGAAAGCGCTCTTAATACCTCTCAACCTGTAACAATCGGACGGAAAAGCAAAAAGCAAAAGCGTGCAGAAATAGCAATAGGTAAAAAGCCGGAATGGATGCGAATCAAGGCCAATATGGGTTCAGAATATAGGGAACTGAAAAAATCAATTCGGTCTCTTGAATTAACAACAGTATGTGAGGAGGCAGGATGCCCCAACATTTTTGAATGCTGGGGGCAAGGGACCGCCACGTTCATGGCACTAGGCGAACGTTGCACACGTGCATGCGGATTCTGCTTAGTAGATACGCGAAAACCTCAAGCCATTGATCATGATGAGCCAAGGCGAATAGCAAAAGCGGTCAACCAGATGAACTTAGAATACGCAGTAATTACTATGGTTGCTCGAGATGACTTAAAAGATGGAGGCGCAAACCACATCAGAGAAATAATTAATGAAGTCAGATATCTCAACCCTCAAACAAGTGTCGAGGTTTTGATATCTGATTTGAAAGGTAACGCTGATGACCTACAAACCGTCTTCTCCGCCAACCCTGACGTCATGAACCACAATATTGAGACCGTCCCTCGCTTACAACGGCAAGTTCGGCCATCAGCTGGATACGCACGAAGCCTTGCTGTTCTTTCCCAAGCGAAAGATGAAGGATTAGTCGTCAAATCATCGATAATGGTGGGGCTTGGTGAAACCGAGCAAGAAATGTTTGAGACCCTCAAAGACTTGAAAGAAATCGGTGTAGACATCGTCACAATCGGACAGTACTTGCGACCGACCATGAATCACCTTCCAGTTCAGCGATGGTGGACTCCTGAAGAATTTAAAGAATTCAAGAAGATAGGGGAAGCTTTAGGAATACCTCACGTTGAGTCAAGCCCATTGACACGAAGCAGCTACCACGCCAAAGAAGCCGAAACCTTAGCAAAAAATAAGGCAAGCTCTTTAGCTAGCAGTAGAGGTAGATAACATGAGTGGATGCAGAGCGGACGGAATGCTTTAAATGTTTCTTGAACGAATTTCCAAAGTCCAGAACCTTATGCGGTCACATAACATTGATGCTCTGCTACTGTCGACCGGGGCTGATTTGCCATACTTTATCGGTTACGAAGCAATGCCATTAGAGCGACTAACGATGCTTGTCATTAGAGACGAAGGCCAACCGATGCTCGTTATTCCCCAACTAGAGAGGGCAAGAGTTATCGAACGCCCAACTATTTTTGATATTTGCGAGTGGGGGGAAACAGAAGACCCCATAGAAATAGTGGCAACAGCTTTAACTGGATCAGTCCGAGTCGCAATCGGGGACACAACATGGACTCGATTCACAATTGAGTTACTTAAACGAATGCCGAATATCGACTTATCGAGAGCAAACCCAATCACTAGCCAACTACGTTCAATCAAAAGTGCCGAAGAGTTAGACAGATTACAACTAGCAGCAAATGCAGTAGATAAGATCGCTCACCGCCTACAAAATGGGCAAATAGAATTAATAGGAAAAACGGAAAAGCAGGTTTCTGAAGAGCTAGGTCGCCAGATAATTGAAGAAGGGCATAATAAAGTCAATTTTGCAATTGTCGCAGCCGGAGAAAACGCAGCAAGTCCGCATCACGAAGCAGGAGATAGACTCATTCAAAAGTCTGAAATCGTTCTGTGTGATTTCGGAGGAACCATGTATGGTGACGACGGAGTTGGATACTGCTCAGATCTCACACGCTGTGTATGGACGGGTAAACCGCCCCAGGAATTCGTTGAAATGTACGGAGTGCTCCAAGAAGCTCAGAGCAAACAAGTTCAGGAAGCTACACCTGGTACGCCAGCCCAACAGATTGACAGAGTGGGGAGGCAAATCATATCAGCGGCAGGGTACGGAGATTTCTTTGTTCACCGAACTGGTCACGGAATCGGAGTTGAAGCGCATGAAGAACCCTACATAGTCGAGGGCAATGCTAACCCAATACAGTCAGGTAATGTCTTCAGTATTGAGCCAGGGATATATATTCCCGATAAATGGGGGATTAGGTTGGAAGATATTGTCGCAGTAACTAAATCTGGGCCGCTCCCGCTCAATACCGTCAATCACGACCTCGCTACCTATTAGCCCAAAATGATTGATTTCCAAGCATCAACCTTTCTTCTGCAGTGGGCCACGGGAGGGCTGCTTTTCCTTTGGGTCTCAAGTAAGACAAGATTAATAGGGCTTGGATTTGGCTGGACAACACGGATTACGTACCTAGTAATTGCAGGTATAGGGCTTGTAGTCGGAGTGATGGGGGACACACTTTGGCTCAGAGAAATATCAAATATCGGTCTGCTTATGGCAACAAGTTTTACTCTTCTCGTTTCTATAGCCAGGAGGAAAGCTGGGGTGAAAGGTCAGCGAGAGTTACAGAAATCTCGAGCAGACCGAGTTTCAGCGATGTTAGGAGATAGAGGTCAAATAAAGGTATCAAACACAGTAGCCACAAAAGAATTTCCACCAGTGCTGGATTTGATTGCCCCTATCATCGGAACTTTTGGTCTGGTAGCCGGTGCAGTGGATGCGGCAGGATCTATTTGGCTGTCAGTAGCGAGAACCCTTGTCGGAGCGGCATTCTTGGGGGCAGTATCAAATTCGATGCTTCTGGGCCACTGGTATCTGGTGCAACCCGGACTTTCGCGCGACCCAATATTTACATTAGTGAATTGGACAGGCCTACTTTGGCTTCCCGAATTAGTACTCTTATGCATCCCGACGGGAATGTTCTCAGTCCTCAATGGGACCATAGACGATAACTACAATGGACTTCTTGGATGGTTTTGGGTTGCATGTGTAGTAGCAACAATATGCCTAGTTATAGTCACCAGAATGGCACTCAAGGAAAAGGAATACTCAGCTGTTATGGCCGCAACTGGTCTGATGTACTTAGCTATTCTTACCGCATTTGGGATGGACCTAGTGGCAAGAATACTCCTTGATGCTTAACTTCACCTTCAAATTGAAAGTCGGTAAAATGAAAGAAAGATCTTAAATCAAATGACTGAAGAAAAACCCCAAAAAAGAAACAAGCGAAAGATCATAATTTTCGGAGCGCTAATCCTTCTTGGTCTAATCTTATTTCTTGCATGGTTTTTCATAATTCGAGACACTTCACCTGCCTCTGTTACGAGCAGCGAAGCCATAGAAGCACGAAATGAAACGCTTTCTAGTTGTTCAGCAGAGGGAACAGAAGATGTCAATGGAACATGGTTAGTTGCAACAGACTGTGGGACTTTCGATGAGAGTTGTTTAACTGAAGTCTGCGCAACGTCTTTTGCGGGTTTCCGAATCAAGGAGGAACTCGTTGGAGTCGGAGGGAAAACGGTTGTTGGAAGGACTCCAAATGTAACAGGAGCACTCGTAATTAATGAGAAGTTGATCAATTCCGAACCAAATCAGCCGTTAATAACTGTTGATATGGCAAGCCTTATGACAGATAATGCGGCAAGAGACAATGCCCTAAGAAATCAAGCTATTGAAACAGCGTTATTTCCCACAGCGACATTTGAAATTAAAGACCCCATCGACTTTTCGAACGAAACAGACTTGGCCGCAGGATTCACCCGAGATGTAACAGGCTCACTGACTATCCATGGAGTCAGCAGAGAAGAGACAATAACTATCTCTGCATCATTCAATGGAAACACTATTCTCATCTTCGGAGAACTTGGCCCAATAAAGTTAAGCGACTACGACATAGAAAAACCGCGATCAGCGGTTGTGCTTTCAGTCGAAGATAATGCGTCAATGGAATTTCAAATCTTCTTCAAAAAAACGAGCTAAGCCTACGAAGAGGGGCTAACAAAGCGTGACATATCTAAAGAACCCGCTATCGTCAAACATATGAAAATCTACACAAGAAAAGGTGACGATGGCACAACAGGGCTGTTCTACGGCGGGCGAGTCAAAAAAGATTCTCCGCGTCCTTCGGCCTACGGTGAGGTAGATGAGGCTCAAGCAGCTATTGGTCTTGCAAGGGCTCAAATCGCCAAAGGAAGCGACCTTGATAACTTATTAGTCCAAATTCTTAGAGACCTCTGGGTTTTGATGGCTGAACTTGCCACGCTTCCAGAGAACCGAGACAAGCTTGAACCTGAAACCAGTCTGACAACTTCAAATATGGTAGAAAGACTGGAGGAAGCCATAGACGAATTTTCGGAAAAATTTCAAATGCCAAATGAATTCATCGTCCCAGGCCAAAACCCTGTAGCAGCTCACTTTGACTTTGCGCGCACTGTAGTCCGAAGAGCAGAACGAGCCGTACTCGCAATTGAGGCCGAAGATTCCAATGTGATGCCATATCTAAATCGGTTATCGGATCTCATGTGGATCATTGCACGCACTCAAGAAAAGAAATCCCTAACAGCAAAAGAAAAGAAGGAATAAATGTCCATTGAAATAAAAAACTCAAACTCAATACCAACGAGATCTGACCTCCTCGCAAGAGTTGTAACTACAGAAGAAATCGCTAATAAACCAACTGATGTAGACGCCGATTATCTCTCCTCACAAGCGTTTGAGGCGAAGGAGGGTCAAATAATCTTCATGAAGGGAAGCAACTACTCCACAGCGTTAATAGGGATAGGCGAAGATGCCAATGCAAGTACAGAGAAGTTTCGACAAGCCGGTGCTTCCTTGCTGCGCGGGATCAAAAACTTTAAATCCATAACGGTTGACGCCGGCGAAAGCAACATCGCAAAAGAGAATAAAGCCCCAGTAATTCAAGCGTTTCTAGAGGGCGCAATATTAGGTGATTATGAATTCACGGCCTTAAAATCTAACCCACCCAAACCAGTGAAGCGCACAATCACTGTTTTGGGATCAGGAAGTAAAATCAAATCCGCTATAGCCAGAGCAGAATCGATTTCTAGCGGCGTAAATACAGCCCGCGATTTCGTAAATCTACCTGGAGGCGATTTAACACCTATAGTTTTTGCAAGAAAAGCGACTGCGCTTGCAAAAGAAAATGGCTTGAGCGTAAAGGTACTAGATGGACCTGCAATAAAGAAAGAGAAAATGGGGGGCATACTAGGTGTCAACAGAGGCTCTACTCAACAGCCGAGGTTTGTGCAACTTACCTACAAACCAAATAAGAGTAACGGAAAACATATTGTTCTTGTAGGCAAGGGAATAACCTTCGATGCAGGTGGGCTCTCAATCAAAACAGCACAGGGGATGTCAACAATGAAGTGCGATATGGGTGGAGCAGCTGCAGTACTGGGCGCCATGATAGCAATAGGGCAAATAGCTCCAAATGCCAAAGTAACCGGTCTAATGCCCCTCACAGACAACATGCTCGGAGGAGATGCAACAAGGCCAGGAGATGTTCTTCACATAAAAAATGGCAAGACAGTTGAAGTTCTTAACACAGACGCAGAGGGGCGACTTATCTTGGCTGATGCGCTTTCTGTGGCTTCTAACATGAAGGCCGATGCAATAGTCGACCTAGCGACACTAACAGGCGCCTGCATGGTAGCACTAGGTAGCCAATATGCCGGTTTGATGGGAACAGACGATTCTCTTATAAATGCTATTGAAAGTGCAGCCCAGCAGACTGGAGAGAGAGTCTGGCACCTTCCATTGCCAGATGAGTATAGAAGTCAACTTGATTCAAATATCGCAGATGTTAAAAATATCGGAAGCAATTGGGGCGGTGCGTTAACAGCAGGTCTATTCCTAAAAGAATTCGTATCAGAAGGTATTCCATGGGCGCATCTTGATATTGCAGGACCTGCGTTTGCCGACGCTGCATGGGGCGAGCACCCAAAAGGCGGAACAGGTTTTGGGGTTCGCTTGCTTATCGATCTGGTTGAGAACTTTTAGATCTCAACCGGAAGGCAAAATCAAGCGTTAATACTGAATAGATAAGTATTGACCCTGTGATAAGAACCGCCAGATAACCTACACCCCACCAACTCCGGGAAGTAACTTGTTCTGCCAGTCCGTCGACCCCTATTGCCCCAAAAGAAGCAATCATCAGGGCAAAATTCATGAGAAGATGACTGCGCGTAGTTGGAACTTCGGATTTACCAAAACAACCACAGGGTAAAGGAACAGGTAAACGTAAGATATACCATGTCAAAATAGAAAAGATAGCGAACCAAACAGCAACCACAATCGGCAAAAATTTACCGGCGATAAGCATGCCACAAATAGCAGTTACGAACTCAGAAAATCCGACAGACCTGACAAGAATCAGAGACGAAGGAAGATTTAGTTTCTTCCAAGCATCATGACTTAGTTGAGGGTTAAGGAGCTTCAAGCAACCACCAATCGCTAATAATTGACAAGCCATAAAGTAAGTAATTGAAACCATAAAAGAATTCCTTTAACTCGTTCACTCCAACTTTAGAACTAGTTTGTCACGCTAGCATTCTTATAGTGGAACAAAATAAACCCCTACAAAATGAACTTGAAAATATTAGAGAAGTCATAAAAAAATCCTCAAAAATCGTAGTACTTACAGGAGCAGGGATAAGCACGGACTCCGGTATCCCAGACTTTCGAGGCCCCAATGGAGTTTGGACAAAGAATCCAGAAGCAGAGAAGGCTTCGAATATTAGGTATTACACGACTTCACCTGAGATCAGAAAGAAAAACTGGGAACTCAGAGCTTCTGGAGATCTATGGCCGACGGTTGCCCCAAATGAAGGACATAAAGCTTTAGCTAAACTTCAAGAAAAGCTACTCCTTTTAATAACGCAAAACATAGATGGGCTTCATCAGCTAGCTGGATCTCCAGTAGATCGAGTAGTCGAAATCCATGGAAATACCAGAAATGTAAAATGTCTTGATTGCGATTATTTAGCCCCAATGGAAGAAGCTTTAGAGAGGGTGCGCAACGGGGAAGAAGACCCTCACTGCGAGATATGTGGTGGGTTATTAAAATCAGCAACAATTTCATTTGGTCAATCATTGATAGCTGAGGATCTACTTCGGTCTGAACAATCAATTCACGAATGCGACTTCCTGATGGTAATCGGGACAACCCTAACAGTGGGCCCAATTAACCGGGTGGTGCCTCTTGCTCATAGCCTTGGAAAGCCAATATTTATTCTTAACGGTGAACCCACAGAATATGATAACGTAGCCACATATTTGTTAAAGGCAGACATTAGTTCCACTCTCCAAGAAATTTGTTGAACGAGTCTCAAAGTGTGAATTTGGCAATATGAAATTAAACTAAGCCATGGCAAGTTTTCGTGAGCTATTGAAAAGGACTAAATCTGAAATCACTGAAGTCTCGACAGAGCAAGCAGAAAAACTACTTGTTGAGGACTGGACTCTTCTTGACGTTCGAGAACCGGATGAATTTGAACAGGGTGCCATATCGGGCTCAGTTCACATACCCCGAGGGAACCTTGAGACAGCAATAGAAGCCCGATTACCCAACAAAGAGACGAAAATTGTGGCGATGTGTGCAGGAGGTGCGCGTTCTGCATTTGCCGCAAAGACGCTCCAAGAAATGGACTATAAAAATGTAGTTTCAATGGATGGTGGTTTTAATCAATGGAAAGATGAGAGTCGCAAGTGGGAAATCCCAGCTGTCTTAGACCAAAGTAAGCGGAATAGGTACCAAAGACACTTACTGCTACCTGAAGTCGGAGAAGTAGGACAGCTAAAACTTCTGAACTCTAAAGTCCTCTGTTTGGGGGCAGGAGGGCTTGGATCGCCTGCAGCACTATATCTTGCCGCCGCTGGAGTAGGGACTCTAGGCATCGTTGATATGGATGTAGTAGATGAATCGAACCTTCAGAGACAAATACTCCATAACTATTCCAGAATAGGTCAACAGAAAGTAGATTCCGCGAAGGAAACTATCAATGCGTTAAACCCTGATGTAAACGTGACAACTCATGCGGTAAGGCTAGATGCATCAAACATTGAAGAAGTTATTTCTCAGTACGACCTCGTGGTTGATGGAACAGATAATTTCCCTGTTCGTTACATGCTTAACGATGCCTCAGTGAAGCTAGGTATACCAGTCATACATGGTTCAATCTTCCGATTCGAAGGACAAGTAACTGTCTTTGACCCACAAAAGGGGCCAACATACCGTGATATGGTTCCCGAGCCCCCACCGCCGGAATTAGCTCCAAGCTGTGCAGAAGCAGGCGTCTTGGGCGTCCTTCCAGGAATCATAGGCTGTCTTCAAGCATTAGAGACAGTAAAACTTATCTTAGATTTAGGTGACTCCCTAACTGGCCGTTTACTTACCTTTGATGCCACGGAGATGACTTTCCGAGAGTTTAAACTAAGAAAAGATCCAAATCTTGAAATAACTTGGGAGAATAGAGAACGCGTTCAGGTCGTAGAGCTGAGCGACTCCTGTCGGCCAGCGCCACTCCGAGGTCTGTAATTGTTCTTTTGAGGTAAAAGGTTAATCTGGCGTTTGCTGTTGAGATAGTAGATTGATCCGGCGTTTGTGCTGCCTTCACGTTTGACTGGTTACTCCAACTGCTAGGTCGCCGAGCCGCCTCCATTGTCATTGTTAGTATCAAGAGAAGGCCCGAACAGACCACCAGATTTTAAACCGATTAGATATAGGTCAATTAAAGTCACTCTAGAATCTCGGAATCTTTGCTCTACCGAACAGAAATCCTAATCCCCATGCAATGTGCATCGTGATAAATACTAAAAGCAAAGAAGCCTTAAGTTGAACAGAGACCCCTTTTTGAAAAGTTGATACAGCTAAACAAATTAGAAAATATGCAAGAGAGGGGACCAGATACCACTCGTGCTTTAATGCAAATAAATTCACAGAATGAATCAGCGAAACTATTAA
>WTHU01000010.1:23189-45260 GCA_011523005.1 Acidimicrobiales bacterium | reverse complement strand
ATTTATGACAAACTATTGTTACTAAACAGCCAGAAGATCTCGAGCTCCGGTATCACTACTTGGGTGACGGAGTTTAGACATTGCTCGAGCTTCAATTTGTCTTATGCGTTCACGGGTCAGGTTAAAGTGTTCGCCAACTTCTTCCAAAGTTCTTGGTTCTCCCCGATCCAGACCAAAACGCAATTTTAAGATTTCACGCTCCCTCTCATCAAGAGGAGCGAGCAATCTTGCAATTTCATCTGGAAGTAATGATGTAGCTGCTACTTCAAATGGAGAAGCAGCACCACGATCCTCTACCACATCTCCAAGTTCGGCATCTCCATCTTCACGAAGAGGTTCAGAAAGGCTCAACGGTTCGTTCGCAAACCTCAATGCTTCAGTGATTTTATCCTCTGGCATTTCCACATCAGCAGCTAACTCCGTCATGGTCGCAGGTCTACCGTATTTAAGCTCTAATCTCGTTCTGGCCTTTTGTAGCCGTGCGAGAGTATCACCAGCATGAACTGGCAAACGGATCGTCCTACCAGTATTTGCAATTCCTCTAGTTATGGCTTGTCTAATCCACCATGTTGCGTACGTTGAAAATTTAAACCCTTTTCTCCAGTCAAACTTTTCCACCGCATGCATCAAGCCGAGGTTTCCTTCTTGGATTAGGTCAAGTAACGGAAGTCCGGATGCTTGATATTTCTTTGCTATCGAAACAACTAGTCGGAGGTTAGATTGAACGAATTTTTTTTCTGCTCGAGCGCCATTTCGGTCAAGGCGTTTCAAATCACTTTTTTCTTTAGCAGTCAACTCTTCCGAAGTTGAAAGCTTTTCTCTTGCCTCGACACCCTTCTCAATTTTCTGTGCGAGTCGGACCTCATCTTCTTTCGTCAGAAGAGGGTATTGTCCGATATCAGTGAGATACAACCTTACTAGGTCTTCTTCATCTCGTTCGACTCGCTCTTTAGGCAAAGTACGCTCTTTTCATATCGTGTGAAACTCATTATGTTTCACGCTCCGCTGTTTCAATCTACCGAGATAGAAGCTACTCGCAAACTCATTACACAAAAATTTTTAAAGTATAAAATAGTCAGTAGCATCAAATGCTAAATTTCATCCATCTAGCGATGATCGCCAAAATAAGCATTGGTTATTGGTATCCGCCTGTCGCGCCCAAATGACTTTTTTGAAACTTTTGGCCCTAGGGGGCTTTGGCGTCTTTTGTATTCTGCTAGGTCTACCAAGCGAGATATTTGATGCACGACTTCAGGGTCATAACCCATATTCAAAAGTTCATATTTAACAACATCATTTTCAACAAGCTCTTTAAGTAGTTCGTCAAGGATCGCATAATCAGGAAGAGTTTGGTCGTCTCTTTGATCTGGTCTCAGCTCAGCAGATGGAGGCTTTGTAATGATTGTCTCAGGAATTACTTCATAGCCTGCAGTCTCATTCTTCCAATTAGATAGTGAGAAGACTTCTGTCTTCCATAGATCCTTGATTACAGAAAAGGCTCCAGCGGTGTCTCCATATAATGTGGAGTAACCCACGGCTAGTTCACTTTTATTTCCGGTTGTAAGAACTAGCCATCCAAACTTGTTGGATAGAGCCATGAGCAGAGTGCCGCGAATTCTAGATTGAATATTTTCTTCAGCAACCCCTTCTGAAAGACCAGCAAAGTAGTCTTCTGTCATATTAAGAAAAGCTTCGTGAGCAGGCTCAATAGATATATTCATCTGGTGACATTTCAAATTATCAATGAGGGCTTGAGCATCGCTCACTGAATGAGTGCTTGAGAAGCGAGAAGGCATCATAATAGCGTGGACATGTTCTGGTCCGATGGCATCACATGCAATCGCAGCAACAATTGCAGAATCAATGCCGCCCGACAAACCCAAACACACATCAGTGAAACCATTTTTCTTCACATAATCTCTTGTGCCCAAACACAAAGCGTTCCATATTTGTTCCTCTTCAGTAAGAACAGGAGGAGGTGGAGTATTTGCGGCGGCCTCTGTTCTCAAATCCGAAGTTATTTGAACGAGATTGTCAGTTTTTGTAGCCTCCCGATTCTGCACTTCAAGGTCAAATACAAGAACTTCTTCTTTAAATTGTGAGGCTCGAGCAATAATTTCCTTCTCAGAGTTCATTACAAAAGAGCCTCCGTCAAAAACTAATTCATCCTGTGCTCCGACCTGATTAACATACACAATTGGTATCTTTGTCTCCTCCACTCGTTCTTTGAGAACCATCTCTCTCGTCTGAAGTTTCTCTTTTTCATAGGGCGAAGCATTTAAATTCAAGATCACTTGAGCGCCTAATGCAGTGAGATCAGTGCTTATCCCATTTGGTATCCAGATATCCTCGCAAATGGTTATTCCGATATTGACTCCTCGTACTTTATAGATTTGTAACGGTTCGTTTCCGGGTGAGAAATATCTCTCCTCATCAAAAACTCCATAATCTGGAAGGGCGCGCTTACTGTAAGTACCAATGACCTTTCCGTTAAAGCAAATAGCTGCTGCGTTTGATGTTCTTTTAACTGGGTCGGCCGCTGCAGCTTGACCGTTGATAAATCCAAGCACTGCAACACAATCAGAAGTGTGACTCGCTATTTCTTTGACCATTTCTTGGGTGTCATGCACAAAACCTCTTTTAAGCAACAAATCTTCAGGTGGGTATCCGCTAACTGCAAGTTCTGTAAATACGGCAATATCAGAACCCTTATCTTTTGCATTTGTATATGCAGAGAGAATCTTGTCTTTGTTGCCGGATAGATCACCAACTGTGAGGTTCAACTGGCAAGCAGCAATTCTTAACGTAGCCATGTGTCCAAGGTTAGAGGCTATTACTTACTTGTGGATACTTGGGAAAGAGAGATTGTGACCGATTTATTTCACTTCGAGTTAGAAAGGTGACAGTCTTTGAGACACCAGTAAGTAAACTAAGTGTGTGAGTGAACAAAAACAGATTGAAGTAAGCACCCATTTAGAGATTGATTTTGACAAGTTGTCAAAGATTGGAATGAGTGGACATAAAGTCATACCAGTAGTCGTTCAAAATGCTGCCACTAGAGAAGTTCTTATTGTGGCATACGCAAACAGCGAAGCTGTCGCTGAAACGTTTAAACGGGGTGAAGCTGTTTTTTATAGCACATCCCGAGAAGAGTTATGGCACAAAGGTGCTACATCAGGGGATGTGCTTGCAGTCAACGAAGTCCGGATAAATTGTGAGCAGAACTCATTACTTTATCTCGTTACACCGCAAGGGCAGGGAGCATGTCACACTAAGGACGAATCTGGGAAGTTCCGATCAGGCTGTTATTACCGATCAGTCCTAAATAACCAAGAGCTCAAATACGTTTAGGAAGCTCCTGAGAGAGGCCTTAAGCTAAGGCCTCTCCAACAGTATTAGTCATAAGAGCTGCAACCACATATGGGTCAGCATTTGCATTCGGTCGACGGTCTTCAAGGTATCCCTTTTGGTCTTCAGCTACTTGCCAAGGAATCCGAATCGAAGCGCCACGATCAGATACACCGTAACTAAATTGGTCATATCTCTGAGTCTCATGCTCTCCTGTTAGACGGTCTTCAATGCCCACGCCATATCCAGCTAAATGCTCTTCTGGCTTACCTGGAGCTCCGAGTGCTTCACACGCTGATGTGATTGCATCAAAACCATCTCTCATGGCTTGAGTAGAGAAATTGGTGTGCATACCTGCCCCATTCCAGTCACCTTTCATAGGCTTCGCTTCAATGCTTATCTCAACATTATGCTTTTCACCAACCCTGTACAGCAAGTAACGAGCGATCCATAAATGATCCCCAACTTCAACAGTTCCAGCAGGACCTATTTGAAATTCCCATTGTCCTGGCATTACTTCTGCATTGGTACCAGAAATTTTGAGCCCAGCTTCTATGCAAAGAGTCGTATGTTCTTCCACTGCATCCCTACCATGGATTTTCAGGGCGCCTACGCCACAGTAATACGGCCCCTGAGGAGCTGGAAACCCATTTGGTGGGAAGCCTGCTGGCCAACCTGTTGATGGGTCGATCATTGTATATTCTTGCTCTAATCCAAACCAAGGATCTTGGTTCCCATACTTCTCTTCGGCTTCTCTGGCAAGTGCACGCGTATTCGTTGGGTGCGGAGTTTCTTTGTCTGTAAGATATGTTTCGCACATTACGAGAATATTGTTTCCGCCGCGGATAGGGTCCGGACATTGGAATACAGGCTTCAAGACAACGTCAGAATTGTCCCCAGTTGCTTGATTTGTAGACGACCCGTCATACCCCCAAATACCGGGTTCATCGCCGTCAGCTAGGATTTTTGTTTTGGATCTTATCTCGGCGGTTGGCTCTGTGCCATCAATCCAGAGATATTCAGCTCGATAGGTCAATTGATTTCTCCATTCTTATTCAATGACTGAAATAAAAGATCACCTAATGAAATGATCATTAAATCATCTATTACTAGTTAACACGACTCTAGAGCTTAAGTGACAAAGAAATGTTAACAGAGTGTTAATTTGAGTTTGATAAGGGGACTTTTGCGTTAATTTGGTTAGAACTAATATATGGAACCCAAAAAAGACTACGTATTACGAACTGTAGAAGAGCGAGGGGTACGACTTATTCGCTTATGGTTCACCGATGTTCTCGGACAATTGAAATCGCTTGCTATCTCCCCAGCTGAACTTGAAGCTGCTTTTGAAGAGGGTTTACATTTTGATGGGTCTGCTATTGATGGTTTCAGCAGAGTTCAAGAAAGTGATGTGCTAGCTATCCCAGACGCTAATAGTTTTGAACTCTTACCATGGGTAGACCCTTCGGAACCAACCGGTCGAATATTCTGTGATATCCATAATCTTGATGGAACAGCATTTGCTGGTGATCCTCGCCACGTATTAAGACGGAACCTTCAACAAGCAAAAGAAAAAGGGTTCACATTCTTTACTGCCCCAGAGATTGAATACTTCTACTTCGAAAACGCAAATAATCCTGTTCCCCTTGATAACGCAGGCTATTTTGATCTAACAACACTTGACCTTGGCAGCAGTTTACGACGCAGAACATTAGCGATGTGCGAAGCCATGGGCATACCAGTTGAGTATTCATTTCATGAAGATAACGCAAGCCAACATGAAATTGATCTTCGATATACAGAAACGCTGGACATGGCCGACAACATTATGACGCTTCGTTTAATTGTTCGAAAGATAGCTTTAGACGCTGGCATTCATGCAACATTTATGCCCAAACCCCTTGATAAGGGACAGGGATCAGGAATGCATACACATATGTCTCTCTTTGAAGGCGACGTAAATGCTTTTCATGATTCGGGCGACCCTATGGGTCTTTCAGATACGGCTCGTAAATTCATGGCTGGGGTGCTTCACCATGCTCCAGAGTTTACGGCAGTTACCAATCAGCTTGTGAATAGTTACAAACGAATGATTGCAGGTTATGAATCCCCTGTGTATGTAAGTTGGGCAAGAAATAATCGATCTGCTCTTGTTCGAGTTCCAGTTCATAAAGCAGGAAAAGCTTCGTCAACTAGAATTGAATATCGAGCTCTTGACTCAGCCGCCAATCCTTACCTGGCATACTCCGTTATCCTCGCTGCCGGTCTAAAAGGTATTGAAGAGAGCTATGAGCTTCCCAGCGAAGCCGATGATAACCTTTGGTCACTCAACAGAGCTGAAGCTCGTTCATCTGGTTTACGACAACTTCCGCAAGACCTGCGGCAAGCTTTAGACCTTATGGAAGATTCTGATCTTGTAGCTGATGCCTTGGGCGAGCATATTTTTGAATGGTTCCTAAGAAACAAGAGGTCTGAGTGGGAACTCTATCAGGGACGAGTCACACCGTTCGAGCTTGAACAATACTTGCCAGTGTGGTGACGCGAAATAGGAAATAAACTCAAATAGGTCTATGCATATACAACTTTCGAAAAATCAAAAAATAAAACATACCCAGAAGATTTGAACTCATGTCCCCTTTGCTTGTTTACCCAGACCCACCTCCTCCCGAGCTAGCTCAATCACTTGACCTTGCGGGCTTTTCGTGGAAAGCGGTTGCTAATTCAGCAATTGCTGATGAACAGTTAATGGATCAGGATTGGGCAGGGGCAGTTATTGTTGCTGATGAGGAACCTAACGATGCTTTTGCCTTTGCTAGGTCCTTACGAAAGAAATCAAAGCCTCAGCAAGGTATCTTAATTCTCTTGAATGCTACGCAATTAGGTCAATTGGAACTTAGAGATGAATTGTTTGATGATTTTATTTTAACCCCTTTCCGGCATCAGGAATTAGAAGCTCGATTAAAGCATCTTTTCTGGTCACAAGGTGTTGATAGTCGAGGTGAAGTCTTAACTCATGGTGACCTGATCTTAAATCTTGAAACATATCAAGCTGCTGTCAGCGGACGTCCTCTTGATTTAACCTACATGGAATACGAATTGTTAAAATTTTTAGTTTCACACCCTGGAAAAGTTTTTAGTAGAGAGACATTGTTATCACGTGTATGGGGGTATGACTATTTTGGCGGGGCTCGAACAGTAGATGTTCACGTTAGAAGACTCCGGTCAAAGTTAGGTGAGGAGTATGCAGGATTGATCCAAACAATCCGTTCTGTGGGATACAGCTTTGGTCAATCCAGATGGGGTTCTTAACCAAAGCTGAATAGAAATTTAAGGAAAGACTTCAGCTACTAGGTTTCTGGTAGAAATCTTTTTGACTTAAGTCGTACAGTTCAGTTCCTTGGTTTTCTGTATCTACTTCTTTTTGTAAGACAGTTCCTAGTAACCCGCTAAACAATAATCCAGTCATAATAATAGAAACTGGCACAATAACAATTAGCAAGATAATAATGACTATCGTTCCAATCATGAATTTGTCCTATGCATTGCTAACTGTTTGATCATCTATTTCTATTCTAGCCCAAGCTTCAATCTCCACAACTGCTCCAAGCGGCAAGGCGGCGACAGCGACAGCAGAACGCGTAGGCCGATGCGAACCAAATTCTTGCATGTAGATGGTATTCATGCGCTGGTAGTCATTGATATCGACGAGGAAGACAGTCGTCTTAACAATGTTTTGTAGTGTTAGGCCTTCAACAGCTAGGAGAGCTTTAAGGTTCTGAAATATCTGAGCTAATTCAACTTCAAGTCCACCAGAAACTAATTCACCATCATGCAAACCTATTTGCCCAGATGTGATAAACCATTCTCCTGCCTGCAGTATTGGAGAGTATGGTCCAATTGGCTTTGCCATGTCTTCAGGATACCTGTACTTATTGATGAACGAAGAGACTCTAACAAACTCTTATGAGGGGGTAGTAGGATTTAGTAATGTTTCCCAAGAGCATAAACGGTGACAGCAGAGCTTTTTCTCGAAGGTTATTTCTATTAGGTACTGGAACTATGGCTCTTTCAGTAGCATGTTCTCAAAATATTGTGAACCCTGAGACCACTTCAATTAGTAGCCTGCGCTATTTGAAAAGTGGTTTTGCTGATGGTCTTATCAGCCCATCAACAATCATTAAAGGAGCGCCTCAGCGAGCGCCTTTTTTGCTTTATGGGTCTGAGGGAATTCCGATAGTAAACGATGTCCCAAACTCGGTTCCAATCACTTTGCAATTCCCGTCAGGAAAGTCACTTGACCTTGAATTAAACCAGTTCAGTGAAGGAATTCCGACACCGTATTTTCCTATGTTCTTTGAATCAAACGAAGTAGGGCTTCATAAAGTGACTTACGTGATGGATGAGACTCCTCAATCGCTTTCTTTTATAGTTTCAGGTAAAGACGATGTTGACCTAGTCCAAGTTGGCGACTCATTGCGCAGAACAGAAATACCTACTTTTGATAATCCCTTGAATTTCTCTGAAATTTGCACCCGATTTGATCCTTGTCCATACCACTACGTGGCTATTGAAGAAGCACTCTCAAATTCTTTACCAACTATTCTTCTAGTTTCTACACCAGGTTTTTGCCAGACAAGTATTTGCGGCCCTTCTCTAGAAATACTAATGGAGCTTCTTGGAGAGAGCACTGACGCCCTCAATGTCATACATGCTGAGGTGTACACTAACCCTGAGAAAATAGCTGAAGCAAATAACTTTCAGAGTTTATTATCGCCAGTGATAAAAGACTATGGAATGACTTTTGAGCCAAGTTTGATAGTAGCTAATAGCAAAAACAGAGTTCTAGAACGACTCGATTACATGTTTGACAAGCTTGAAATGGAGAACGCTTTATCCTTAATCAGCTGAAGCTTTGTCCACACCCGCAGGTCTTTTGAGCATTTGGGTTATCAATGCTGAAGCCCGACTGATCAAGACCGTCTTTGTAGTCAAGCGTGGCGCCCTGAAGAAGCATTGAACTAGAAGGGTCAACAACAACTCGTATAGGGCCAAAGCTTATTGTCTCATCATCATCGGCTATGTCTGAATCAAAATACATTTCATAGCTAAAACCTGAGCATCCGCCTGGCCTTACCGCTACGCGAAGCGCCAGATTGTCTTCGCCCTCGTCTTTAATTAACTCATCTACTTTTGTAGTCGCAGACTCTGTAAGTGTTATCACTTCTAACTCCATTTATTAGGTTGATCTCATTTTACAAGAAACCAAGGCAGAGAGAAAAGGGTTGTGCCAAAAAACTTTGTATGATTTTTACATGGGTGTAGATCAGTCCGATCTTGAAATCAAAGAAAAAGTTATAAATCAGCTACGAGGGGTCGTAGACCCAGAACTTGGCTCGGACATTGTTGATCTAGGAATGGTTAAAGAAGTTGACTTCAAAAAGACCGGTGACCTGCATATAACGATTGCGCTGACCACCGCAGGGTGTCCTCTTAAAGCCCAAATTCAAAAGGATGTTCGGTTAAGAATGAAGAATATCTTGGAAATTACAAGTGTGAAGATTGAGTGGACTGAATTAACAGACGCTGAACGTGCACAGACAATGGATCGTGCGCGATTTAATTTGTCGCAAGAGGATGTTGTGACCCAAATTCCTCGGACAACGAAGTCAATTATGATTGCATCAGGGAAAGGTGGCGTCGGTAAATCTTCAGTAACTGCAAATATTGCTACTGGATTAGCTGCAAGAGGTTTAACAGTTGGTGTTCTTGATGCTGATATTTGGGGGTTTTCTATTCCACAAATGCTTGGCGTTGATGGAAGGCTAGCTGGTAATGAAGAAACAAAAAAGATTGTCCCCTTAATCAAGAATGTGGGCACTGGCACGTTGAAGATTATCTCAATGGGGTTTTTAGTTGATGAAAACAAAGCATCGCTTAATTGGCGGGGCTTAATTTTGAATCGCGCTGTTCGCCATTTTCTTGAAGACGTTGAATGGGGAGATATGGATTACCTTGTGATTGATATGCCTCCAGGGACTGGTGACGTTCAAATGGGATTGGCAAAAATGCTTCCAAGATCAGACATGATCGTTGTGACCACACCCTCAAAAACAGTACAGACAGTAGCAACAAGAGTGGCTAGCATGGCACAAAGTTACTATCTACGAATTGCTGGAGTTATTGAGAATATGTCTGCTTTTATTAATGAAGAAGGGAACTACTATGAGATCTTTGGAACAGGAGGCGGAGAAAAGCTTGCGCAAGAACTTGGTGTTCCTTTACTCGGCTCGATTCCAATTGATCCATTCGTAAGTAACGGCTCTGATAGCGGAGTACCTGTAATTCTCGGAGAAGGACATGCTGCGGAATCATTAAATTTAATTGTTGACGAGGTACTTGCTGCAGTTCCAAAGGTCAATCCAATAGATTGCACGGCTCATGGTACCTTGGAGACTTCGGTAACGATCTCAAATAATTAACGAATCGCCCATCCGGCTTTCAGGTGCTTGACTGATTTTTCTTCAGCGAGCTTTGTCAGATGAACTTGCACTGATTCAGCTAGTTTCTCGATATCTTCCGTGTTTGAGCCCTTTGAAGCGCTTGCGGTGGCGATTTCAGTTGGAGTCTTGGCACCTTTCTTCAGCGCTTTCAAGATATCTTGATCTGTCTTATCGAAGGATTGAATAGCTGAGGATATAGCTTTCCTAGGGTCTTCAATCACGTGACCAAAAGCTGGTGCAAACTTCTTTAATCGCATCTTTTGTGTCTTTTGGAAACTCTGATGGTAAGCCGAAAGGTCCGAAGAACTGGAGATTAGAGGGATTGATTTATCGGCTGAAACTAGTTTTCCACATATTAATGTTCTTTCCTCTTCTAATAAAAAGGACTTGTGATCAGTAACTGGGCCTTCCATATCGTGGATAGTGATTCTGAACTCAGTTCCCAAAATTGTGTCACCATCTTGAGGAGTTAATTTCTCGGCACCGGTGCGTTCAATGAGAGCATCAATTGCCCCTGCGTGCTCTGGATCGGAGCAGGTACTGGTAACCCATTTGATTCGATCTCCACCGCAACCTATGACGGAGTCCAAATGGGCGCTGTTTTCTGGCCCAGGATCGATAACAACAATCTCATCAATACCTATGAGGTACGTATTAGTTCCGTAAGACCTTATAGGGCTAGGATTTAATGCAAGAATTCTTCGCACCAAAGGGCTTAAAGCTCTTGCAACTCCAGGAACTATCGGCTCCGGTCCTTCTTCCTTAGCTTCTTCCATGATTAAAAACCGTTGTGACCTTTCTAGTCATCTTATGATTCGGGGGGATAATCTTCGCCGTTATCTTCAGCTTGTTGATCTATAATTCTACCTTGATCATTCCGATAGAAGAAGAAAGAATTGCGAGAATTATTTTTTTTGTTCTCGTTCTGATTTGATTGACCAAATATTAAAGTCTTTTGTTTAAACCTACTAGTGATAAGGCCCCGAAAGATAGGTCTTGTTAATGGGAATAGTAATAACAGGCCCAAAGCATCAGTTAAGAATCCGGGAGTTAACATTAAGGCCCCGGCAAAAAGAACTAATCCACCATCAACTAACTCTTTGTTTGGTATTTGGCCCATAGTTAGTTGGGATTTAATCTTTCGAATTATTCCTATTCCCTGTGCCCGGACTAGCCAAGCTCCTATGAAGCTCACCAGTATTAATAGGAGGATCGAATTAAAAACTCCTGTGTTCTGAGCAACTTTAATAATCACATATAGTTCAGCGATCGGAACAATTATGAAAAGTAGAAAAAGAAGCGGCATTATTTTATTCTACGAGCAGTTTCTTGATGTTTGACTGAAGTTGCGATTGGGTTATTTTTTAGTCTTCATTAAATTCTTTTATGAAAAAATAGGCTGAATCGTCGTAGAGTCAATGTATGGATAATTATCCTCCTTCTGTAAACGAATTAGTAGAAGCCCATTCCAACTCTGGGATACCTCGCCCTCTTCTTGTAGATGAAGTAAGAAAAGCGATTAATGAGGGGAAATGGAACAATTTAGATGAACGGGTTGGAATTCTTAGGAAATTAGCCCTGCAGGAAGTCGTTAATGCAACTGGAGTACTTTTGCATACAAACCTTGGTCGCGCATGCTGGCCGACAACTTTCTCTGGCAGTCCAGTAAATCTCGAGCTTGATTTAAACTCGGGATCCCGAGGATCTCGACAAGAATATTTAGGTCAATTATTTGCGAATTTATGCGAGACAGAGGCAGCGATGGTGGTAAACAACTGTTCATCGGCTGTGCTTCTTATCCTTTCTGCTTTAGCGCATGAAAAAGGTGTGGCAATTTCTAGAGGAGAAATGGTAGAAATAGGAGGAGGTTTTCGGGTTCCAGATGTTCTTGAATTATCAGGTGCGTATCTGGTTGAAGTAGGGACAACGAATAAGACACGGCGAGAAGACTACGAAAGATCTATTAACGCTCATCGCGACGTTTCAATGATTATGAAAATCCATCAATCAAATTATAAGATTGTTGGTTTCACAGAATCTGCTGGAATCAGAGATCTGGCTGACCTTGATGTGCCTCTTGTTGCAGATATCGGATCAGGATTATTGGACGAAAATTGCTTTTGGCTTGAAAATGGCCCTCCCAACTGGCTTATTGGAGAACCAGCCGCTCGACAAACACTCGCTCAAGGAGCTGACATTGTTACTTTTTCATCAGATAAGTTACTAGGGGGGCCGCAAGCCGGAATTATAGCTGGGAAAGCAGATCTTATAGAAAGGTGTCTTAACCACCCTTTTGCAAGAGCAGTCAGACCTGGTTCTTTAGTCCTCTCATCTCTTCAAGAGCTTTGCTATAAGTATCTCAATCGTAAATGGACTGAGATCCCATTTTGGAAAATGGCTTTGACAACTGAAGATGAACTTCAAGGTCGAGCTGAAAATTTTGATATTGGAGCTCCTGTTGCGCTCAATTCCGTACCCGGTGGAGGAACACTTCCTGACGTCAAAATCCCATCGTTTGGTATCGAAATAGATCATGATATTTCGAAGGAACTCCGAAAAGGAACAGCAAAGAATTTGCCAATTATTGCGCGAGTCGAAGACGGAAAGACTCTTCTTGATTTAAGAACAATTCATCCTTCTTTAGACGAACAAGTGAAATCATCGTTAAAGCAGATTCTCTAGGATTGTGAACAAGCACGTTATTTGTACAGCCGGTCATGTTGATCATGGGAAATCTACCTTGGTGAACGCCTTAACCGGAGTTGACCCAGATCGATGGGCGGAGGAAAAGCGGAGGGGACTAACTATTGACCTAGGTTTCGCTAAAGCTAATAGAAGAAATAACGGCTTCGTTTCATTTATTGATGTTCCAGGTCATGAAAGATTTTTAAAAAATATGCTGGCAGGTGTTGGAGCAGTTGATGGGTGCCTTTTCGTTGTTGATAGCACCGAAGGGTGGAAACCCCAATCCGAAGAACATCTTCGTATATTAAATCTGCTGGGAGTGGAAAGAGGATTGATTGCTCTCACCAAGATTTCTTTAGTAGATGATGACTTCCGAGAAATTGTTGAACTTGAAATCAAAGACCACTTGAAAGGCACTTTTCTTGAGAGTGCACCAATTATTCCAGTTGACAGCATCACAGGATTAGGTATTGATCTATTAATAACCGAATTAGAAAATATGTTGGAGGGTACCCCTGTCGCAAAAGATAATGACAGGCCTCGTCTTTGGATTGACAGAGTATTTACAGTAAGGGGCTCCGGAACAGTCGTGACAGGAACTCTTACGGGTGGGTCACTTAAAGTTGATGATGAAATTGTTATAAATCCACAAAACTTTGTGACAAAAATCCGTTCTCTTCAGTCTCATGATGAACAAATTTCAAATACAAGTCCAGGGTCCCGTGTTGCTATTAACTTATCTAATATTGATCACCGAAGCATTGGAAGAGGAAGTGTTATCACTAATCCTGGACAATGGTTCCTTACATCAACATTTGATGCTGAGTTAGATGTACTTCCACGTATTGAACATGAGGTCTCGCGTCGTGGCGCTTATCTGGCATATATAGGAACAAAAGAAGAATTCGTAAAGGTTCGAGTGCTCGGCGATGAAGTAATCCCTGCAGGAAGCAAGGGTTTGATTCGTGTGTATATGGAAGAGAAGTTGCCTCTTATGCTAGGCGATCGGCTTATTCTCCGTGAGAGTGGAAGAAATGAGACTATAGGCGGTGCGATAATACTGGATCCCGATCCCATACTGCGAGCAGCAGAAGCAAAGCCTAATAGCTCAATAGACAGAATAATCAGTGAACATAAATGGATAACGCCATCTCATCTTGAGTCACTAACTGGAGTGCGCAGAAAGGAAGATGTACCTGGTTGGATTGTTGATCCGCTCTGTCTTGAAGACATGATTGCTAATTTATCTCAAAGGCTACTAACTGCCGGTAATTTAGGTCTTGATATAACATCACTTGATCAATTTGAACGAGCTGCAATAGGCCTACTAGAAGGAGTTTTTATTGAGGGTAAATACCTGCGAATGGAGGGGGCAGATAATCTGTCAGACCACCCTTATTTGCACCAATTGGAGACCGACCTTTTCAAACCACCGGATGCAAATGGTGTAGATCCGAGAGAATTACGAGAATTAGTGCGTCGCGGGTTAATTATTGAACAGAACGGGATTTTCTTTTCACAAAATGCAGTCACAAGTGCAGCGAGAAGAATACAAGTGTTATTGAACGAAAATCCGGAAGGAGTAACTGTTGGGGAGGTTCGCATAGCTTTAGATAGCACGAGAAAATATGTGCTTCCGCTGCTTAACTATCTGGATCAGATAGGAGCAACAGTTAGAAGAAATGATGTTCGCTTAGCAGGGAAAAGATTAGGCGAAATCATATGACACTTGTTAACCATAACGCTAGGTTTGTAAAGAAATAAGCGAAAGTAAGGAGAATTATGGAGTCTGGACCTACACCTCATCTTGAAGGTGTTTATGGTGATTATGCACCTACGGTTCTCCTACCTGGAGATCCCAAAAGAGCAAGATTTATAGCTGAGAATTATCTCACAAACATCAAGTTAGTTAATTCTGTGAGAGGCGCTGAAGGATTTACGGGAGAATTCAATGGGGTACCTGTCTCTGTTCAATCTGTCGGGATGGGAGTTCCTTCTGCATTGATCTACTACACGGAGTTGATCAGATTTTTTGGAGTCAAGAAATTGATACGAGTTGGTAGTTGCGGGGGATTGAGTGAATCTGTTCGCTTGGGTGACCTTATTTGTGCCTCGGCAGCTGGAACTGACTCTGCTGCAATTGAGACGCTTAATGATGGCTTAACTCTTCCCTCGGTAGCGGATTGGGACATGCTATATTCGGCAGTAAACGTTGCAAATGACGCAGGAATATCAATGGCTGTTGGACCTGTATTTACCAGCGATTTATTTTATGGACCTGACCCCGAACTGTTTTCTAAGTTAACGAGGCGTGGAATTCTCGGTGTTGAAATGGAAATAGCAGGTCTATATTCTCTCTCGCAAGCAGAGGGCGCTCAGGCATTAGCGCTTGTGACTGTGAGTGACGACATAATTCGACAAGAAATAATGAGTTCTGCTGACAGGGAATCTACATTTGACGAGATGATTCAAGTTGCTTTGGGGATTATTTAGAACTGAGATCGGCTTTTAAGCCGACTTACGATTATTGAATTATTGGGTTTATCTGTCTTCGTTCTGTTTCATTGAGCCCTCCCCAGATTCCATGTTGCTCACCTATTCGGAGTGCGTAATTTAAGCAATCATTCTGTACTGAGCATGTTTTACAAATCAGTTTTGCCCGACGTTCACGTTCCCGTTTATCAGATTTTCTTTCAAAATGTGATGGAGGAAAGAAAATTTTTATCTGGGGACCGCGACAAGCCGCACGAACTTGCCAATCTTGATCATTCAGAACTGCGCTCATGATCCCCCTTTAAAGGGAACCTAGTCATAGTTTTTTCGTTGGGCAAGAAAAAAATCAAAATTTGACGAAAATTAAATCAGGGTTTGAAAACAGCTCTAAATTATTGTCTATTTATTTGTGTTGTGGCAAACCTTCCTCTGATCATGATTGGCATTCCTCTCGCCATGAGCACTAGGACTCCGACAATGCCTACAGACATAGGTATCCAAGACATTTCTACATTCGTTTCGTGGTACAAAAATATTGTCCCTATTGTGAACATTACTTGACCTATCAATGTCCAAACTCTTGGTACGACAGTTTGAATATCTATGGCAAAGGCGAGTATTGAAAGGATTATAAGCAATAAAGCCCATGACCGAAATGGCAGAATCGTTAATCCATATGCGCTTAGCGAGACCGAAATAGCACCGAGCACTCCCGCTATACCTACTCCTATTGAAAAGAATTCAAACAGCAAAAGTGCCAATCCAGAAACAAGAAGAAGATAAGTTATTGGAGGACTCGCAACGGTGTGCATTAATTGATCAACTAGATTTAAACGATTTATTTTCGTTTTTGTAAGAGGTGATAATCGAGGGCCATCATCTGTCTGAATTACTTCTGAGACAAAACTGTCGCGATTAACTAGGAAATCGCCAAGAGTGGGGTTTGCGCATCTCGCGAGTTGCTCTTTCTCAGTCAATGTTTTACCTAATTCATCAATTTCAACCCGGTTACACTGAACAAGGCCAGCTTCGATAGCTTCATTCCACTCAAGAGTGTTATTTTGTAGAATTTCAATCTGTGCTTGGGAAGGACTACTTGATTTAAGCTCTGGGAAGACATATTCACCAGTTTTTCCAATTGATGACCCTACAGATACACCGAGTGAATCAGCTAAAAGAGCTAATTGGGCGACCCTCCCCTGTGCAGTTGAACCGGAAGGGCCAACCCACACCTCTACTGGGATAGAAGAATCCATAAACGCTTGTCCTAGCGACACTAGCCGTTGATTTGAGATCACGGCTTGTTTTGAATTCATTTGTAAAATCAAAGCATTTGCCCCGTTCCTTTGAGCATCAATGATTGAATTTTCAAGAGCTGAGGCAAGAACATCATCAAGCAAGCCACTCACTTCAAATACTTCTACATAACCAGGATTTAGTGAATCTTGATTTTCTTGCCCTTGGAGTGGTTGCGTAAACAAGAGCGAATAACTCAAAATAAGTGCTACCAGTAAGAAAACTTTTGAACGCGAAAACTTTACTGTCTTAACGGAGGGGGTAAATCGCATATCTTTATCTTATATGTCTTGAGATTCCCCTAAGACATCAAGGGCATCGTTAACTGACTCCGTGACAGTTACGATCTGATCAAAACCCGTTGTTTTGAGCAGGCCCAACAATGATTCTCTCTCACACGAAACAACGATTTGACCATTATTTTCGCCAGCTTTTCTTATGCTTCCAATTAGTGCTCCTAGACCTGCAGAGTCCATGAATGGCACGTCGCTGAGATCAATAAGTAACTTTGATACTGTTGCGAGTGAACTCAAAGCATCTCTGAATTCATCAACGGTATAAGCATCAATTTCTCCGGAGGGCCGACACATTGAGAAATCTGAATTACCTTCGACGTTGATTTCTAACATATTTCTCCTCTCTAATGACAAAGTTTGCTTGGGGCAATACTAAAGCGAGAATACGTGTTTGTATAGCCCATTTGATGAGAATAAATAACCATTCTTTACAGTGTGAATAGAGCTTAAGGTATTTCGAGGATAATGTTTAACTATGGATAAAGTTCTCCTTGCTACTGATTCTGATGAAACTGCAGAAGAAACTTTTGCTGCTTTACTAGGGCCAGAAACTTCTGTCAGTCGGGTGACACGTGGTGAGGATGTCCGAGAAGTAGCAGCTGAATTAGAGCCAGATCTTGTTATTTTAGATTTACAGATTGGGAACATGGGAGGCGTGGCAGCCAGTCTTGACCTCAGACATGAAATCACTGCAGGGAGACTCAAACCATTAAAAATTATTTTGTTGCTAGATCGGGAAGCTGATACTTGGATTGCCACTGAGGCTAAAGCAGATTGTGAGCTTGTAAAGCCACTCAATGCTCTTCGTTTACGAAAGCTAGCCAAGTCACTACTCTAAGTTTTTAGTCGGGTAGGCGGGATTTGAACCCACGACCTCCTCGTCCCGAACGAGGCGCGCTACCAACCTGCGCCACTACCCGTATTTCATACCTGAGCGTATTGTAAACATCAAAAAAGCAATACACCCTATCTACAGATTCTATTGAGGGGTCAACATATCTTTGACGGTCACAACATAATCTTTTGTTAGCTATGTGAAGGGTATCTATGCAGATTTCAGAATTTCAAAGCCATATAGAAAATGTTTACGGAGAAAAGGATCGAGAGCGCGGTATTGCAATGTCCGTCGCTTGGCTAGCAGAAGAGGTTGGAGAACTTGCTCAGGCAATTAGGAAAGGAACTCATGATCAACGAGTACATGAATTTGGCGATGTCATCGCATGGGTATTCTCATTAGCAAATCAAGTTGGCGTTGATGTGGAACAGGCCCTAGATAGATATGTAACTAATCCACCCTAAGATTTATCTAAGTAAGCAATAACTCAGCTATTTGAATAGCATTTAATGCGGCGCCTTTTCTCAAATTATCGCCTGAGAGAAATAAGTTAATTCCGTTTTCAAGAACAGTATCTGGTCTGATTCGGCCTACGAATGTTGGATCAACACCTGCAGATTTTAAAGGGGTAGGAATATCCTCAAGAACGACTGCTGATACGTTACTTAGAATATCTTTCACTCTTTGAGCAGTAATGGGATTCTGAAACCCAGCTGTTATAGCTAGTGAGTGTCCGGTATAAACTGGAACCCTAACACAAGTTGCTGTTACAGAAAGATCGTCAATTTCAAGAATTTTTCTGCTTTCGTCTCGAAGTTTGCGTTCTTCGTTTGTTTCTTCTAACTCATCTTCAATCAGTGAGCCGCAGAAAGGAACAACATTAAATGCGATTGGCTCAGGGAAACTATTCCCTGGAGGAAATGTAATAGCTTGTCCATCGTGTGTTAGATCTATGGCAATATCACCTGCTTCGCGTATTTGTTCGTTTAGCTCTTGAACTCCAGCCAGTCCCGCACCTGAGGTTGCTTGATAGGTTGAAACTATAAGATCACGAAGACCAGCTTCTAGATGTAGTGGTTTTAAAACTGGCATCGCCACCATAGTTGTACAGTTTGGGTTAGCAATAATATTCTTTGGAATACTCTTGATGGCGTGGGCGTTGACCTCAGGAACTACCAATGGGACGTCAGGGTCCATCCTCCATGCGGAAGAATTATCGATGACAACTGCCCCTGCAGACGCAACTGTTGGGGCTAGTTCCTTTGATAATTGTCCTCCGGCAGAAAATAATACAATATCAAGGTTCTCCCATTTTGCTGAAGCAGCATCTTCTACAAGGATAGATTGACCTTGAAATTCTATTTCTTTCCCTGCACTACGAGGTGACGCAAAAAATCGAATCGATTCAATGGGAAAATTTCTTTGCGCGAGAATTTCACGCATTACTGTTCCGACTTGACCTGTCGCTCCAACTATTCCGATATTCATACCTTGAGGGTACTCACAAGAACGGTTCTTTGTGGGGCTTTTCCAACCGAAGTAAGAATTTTAATTCGTACCAAGAAATTCTTTAATCGTTTCGATTGCATCTTCAAAGATTGGGTAGATATTTTGACCATCAATTTGTACCTCTGACGGAGCATGTATCTCTTTGCTGATTGGATATTTTGCAGTACCTCTTGATGCTGGCCCGTGTTCTCCAGGGAAAGAAAAAAATAACTCCATATCAGGGGATAACACAGATTCATTGCTCTTCTCTTCGTTGAGATTTATGAATCTTCCCGGCATAGTATCCCGCAGTTGCTGGATTGTACTTTTTCGTGAGGTAATTGCCTTGTCGTTCTTAATTGGTGCTTCTTCATCAACTGACTCGCTTTCGACTTCTATACCTCGCCATTTCAGTATCACGTTGGGATCGTCTTCACATTCTTTCAAAAGCTGGAGTAGCGCAGCTATCTCATGCCGGCAAGGAGTTGCCCAATCAGGACACACGTGATGAATTTGAATTTCAGCTACTTTTGGCACCGCTTCATAAAGGGCACCGGAAAGTGCCGCTCGCCGAACGTTTTCCGATGGTGGGGTGGTGTGGATTTCAACATCAAATGCTCTTTCCCGTTTATCGTGAATTTCAAATGAGATCGAGCCCTTTTGAACGAAGAAGTCTCTCACAGCTCCTTTTCGCTGGATTGCTACACCTGGGCCGAGAGGGTCTTTATAATTCGTATAGGCTGAAATGAGTTGCATGATACTCTCTCCGAGCTGAGATGATGGCTTAATCATTCCTGCACCGCCGTTGCTAAATTGAGAGAAAATATTTCACGAAGCTGGTCTGTTCCCATATCAGTAAACCATTCATCACCAGTACCTACGCTTTGAGAAGCAAGTTCTTTCTTGTCAATAAGTAACTGATTAATTCTTTCCTCCAGTGTTCCCCGACAGACTAACTTGTGGACAAAAACAGTTTTCTGCTGACCTATTCTCCATGCTCGGTCAGTAGCTTGATCTTCTACTGCCGGATTCCACCATCTATCAAAATGAATAACCCTGTTCGCAGACGTAAGGTTCAGACCTGTTCCACCTGCTTTTAGCGAAATCAAAAGAACAGGTGGTCCCTCTTCATTTTGAAATTGGTCAATCATCTTTTGACGTTTCTTTCTCGTGACTCCCCCATGAAGAAAATCTGGTCGCTCACCAATTGTTTTTCTTAGATGTTCAGATAAAAGATCGCCCATGACACGGTATTGAGTAAAAACAAGCACTCTCTGGCCGGCTTCGTTTATTTCAGTTAGTAGTTCTTCAAGGCGTGTAACTTTTCCTGAACGTGCACCAAGATTACTTCCGTCTGCTAAAAAATGTGCTGGGTGGTTACAGATTTGTTTGAGTTTTGTCAAAGTTGCAAGAATTAGTCCGCGACGTTTCATACCCTCTGATGCTTCTGCTTCTGTTAAAAATTCATTGAGGACAGCTTGATAGAGTCCAGCTTGTTCGTGGGTGAGGTGCGACCAAACAATTTGCTCAACCTTTTCAGGAAGATCAGGAACCAGTGATTTGTCATCTTTCGTTCTTCGTAAGATAAAGGGGTCAGTAAGCTTACGCATGTTAGTTAAGGCATTCTTATCTTTCTTCTGCTCTATTGGTGTTGCAAATTTATCTTTAAACCAAGTTACTCCTCCGAGCATTCCAGGATTAACTGCATCTAATATTGACCAGAGCTCAGACAACCTATTTTCTACTGGAGTACCTGTAAGCGCTATTTTCTGATCCGCAACCAATTGACGTATTGCTATCGCTGCATGGGTTTGATGGTTCTTTATAAATTGCGCCTCGTCACATATGACTAAGTCCCAGTTCACCTTAGATAGAGTTTCTATATCTCTTGTGGCAGTGCCGTAAGTACTAACAACGATATCGTAGGAGTTGATCATACTTATCAGATCATCTCCTACGGGTCGTTTTGCTCCATGCAATACGAGAACATTTAAATCTGGTGTGAAGAATGATGCCTCTTGCTCCCAATTATGAACTACTGATAATGGGCAAATGACAAGATTAGGCTTTTCAGAATTTCTTAATTGGATATGTGCTAGTGCAGTTGGTGTTTTTCCTAACCCCATGTCATCTGCGAGACATCCTCCAAGTCCAATCTTACTGAGAAACTGTAGCCAGCTGAGCGCTCGTCTTTGATACGGACGAAGGGATCCATTAAATGCACTTGATTCATTTTCCTCCGTTAGATCAATGTCTGGGAGGCCGTCAAGGAGTTTATTGAGCCAGCTATCAGCTGTATGAGTTCCTGAGGAAACCAAAGCTGCTTCAAATTCTGAATCACTCTCATTTGTACCTATCTCAGCAGTAATTCTTAGTAAATCTGTAGGAGATAAATAGCGATCATTTTCTCTTCTGTTTTCTAATTCTTTTAATGCGATTTCGGCCTGCCGATTATCTATATGAACCCATTCCCCTTTTATTTGAACAAGGTTAGTTTTGGACTCTGCTAGTTGAAGAAGTTCATCTTCGGAAAGTGACTGGTCGCCAAGTGCTAAGTCCCAGTCAACGTCAACCATTGCCTTTCCAAGATTCGCTGTAATTCCTCCTCGCTCACTAGGAGTAGCACGTGCAGCTAATCTAATACTTTGTTTAAGTAACCCTTTTGGAACAAGAACTGGGACCCTCAGCCTGTCACAAATATAAATGCCATCCATAAGTAATAGTGAAACATCGTCAATAGATAACGTTGCTGTATCAGTAGTCGCCTCCAACCCTATATGGTCTAAACCAGGAACGCTTGAACTTATCAGGTCAATAGTTTCACTCATGAAGCTTCGTAACGCGTCAGGATGATGAGTTAGCCCGAATTCAGCATTCAGTCTTGTGTCATTTAAAAGATCTTTCCAAGTGGCAACATTATCTGGGGATGCAATGTTATATGCCTCAAAAATTATTTTCCAAGGTTCGTCTTTATCGTTTGGCAGTAACCTCATCTGGCAAGATACTTTGATTCCAGTTTCAGCGTGTAATTTTTCATATTGAAGGTTTGACGACAATTCAAGTAGGGCGTTATCTATGTTGATTGTGTCGGTGATGAAATAGCCTGATGTTTCTGATAGTGCCGAACAAA
>WTHU01000010.1:17439-23089 GCA_011523005.1 Acidimicrobiales bacterium | reverse complement strand
ATGTTGATTGTGTCGGTGATGAAATAGCCTGATGTTTCTGATAGTGCCGAACAAATATTTCTAAGAGACTTAAATTCAGGGGAACGTTTCCGTGGTAGGTGTGGTTTCCAGTTTGAATGCTGGAGTATTTGACGGCAAGAAGCATCAACTACATGATTCTGAAAGCTCATGAGTTCTTCCTCAGATCTAAACCCAACTACTTCCGGCATTAACTTAAACTGTTGTTTTCGTTGTTGAGATAAACCTTCATGATTTAGAAGATTCCAAGTTGCTTTCCAACGGAGACCGTCATGAGTAAGTGAAGGAAATATCAGGTCACTTCCTATTGCATGTATTAAATCATTTAAAAGTTTGTGCATCCATTGCATTGAGGGACTCCACCTCTGGTTTGGGTGCTTTTTTGAGAAGAGATAGTAGATATCAGTTGGCTTTACTTCCAAGGCCGTAATGGACTGCTGATTTAGTAGTGGATTATCTATAGTGAAGGTCGTGAGATTAGCATCACGCGTGGCCCATCGATTACCTACAAATGTTCCTGCTAGCCGTCGGAGTTCTACCCCATTGATTGGGCCGTTATTATTCCATCCCCAAAAGAAGGTTCCTTCGTGGGTATGAGAAATATGAAGTGACGAAGGGGTTTTGTTCCAGTCGATTACAACTCACCCTTTGTCCAATTCAAACGCTTGGTGCAACTTATTCGTAGCCTTTTCAATATCTGCTTTATTTACAACGCAAGAAACTCGAATCGCAGATGTAGAGATCATATGGATATTTATACTCTCAGATGAAAGAGTTTCAAAGATTGTAGCTGCGACGCCAGGATTGCTTGCCATTCCAGCTCCAATGACTGATACGCGACCCACTGAATCATCTGTGCTGACCTCACCTGCCCCAATTTCTGAAGCTACGGACATCATTATTTCTTTACCGATTTCCATTTGTTCAGTAGGTAACGTAAAGGAAATATCTGTTACTCCTTCATCAGATGTGTTTTGGACAATCATGTCCACATTCACGTCGCTATCGGCTAGTGGCCTGAAGATGGCTGCGGCTACTCCGGGATTATCTGGAACCCCCGACACCGTTACTTTTGACTGAGACGTATCGGGAACAACTGCCGAAATGATAGGTTTTTCCATTGAATTTTCCTCCTTTGTAACCCAGGTTCCTGGTTCCCAGGTAAATGCTGAGCGAACGTGTAATTTAACTCCATATGAACGAGCGACTTCAACAGATCTCATAGCTGGTTTCGGGCATCCGACTGCTGTCATTTCAAGTAATTCATCAAAGCTTATGGACGGCATTTTTTTTGCTTGTTCACAGACTCTTGGATCTGTTGTAAAGACTCCTGGCACATCAGTATATAACTCACACGCATCGGCATTTAGAGCGTGAGCTAAAGCAACTGCAGTTGTGTCTGAGCCTCCTCTTCCGAGAAAAGTTACATTGTTATCTGTTGAGACGCCTTGGGATCCTGCAACAACAGCAACTCGTCCGGCGTCTACAGCTTCTTGAACTCGTTGAGGATCTATTGTTAGTATTTTTGCATTCTGGTGATTTGTGTCAGTTAAAAATCCTGCTTGGCTTCCCGTGAACGAATCAGCTGGCACTCCCATATCGTGAAGAGCCATGCACATCAAAGCTATTGCTTTTCGTTCACCAGCGGTGATGAGCATGTCCATTTCTCTGGCTGGTCTGGTTTGTGATACCTCTGAGGCAAGGCGAAGAAGGTGATCTGTTTCTTTACCCATAGCACTTACGACAAGTACGACTGAATGTCCATGGGCTTTAGTTCTTTTCACATGATCGGCTACTTCCTTCATCCGATCTGCATCGGCTACAGAGGTGCCACCAAATTTTTGAATAATTAAACTCACGTGATTAAACGGTACTCGCTATGTTTAGATTTAGCGTGTTATTTTCGGTTACAAATTTTGATCTCTTGATCTTTTCATTCTTGCTATTCCCGTTACATATGAGGGGGATTTCTTTGATTTTCCTAAACGAAAACGTTCGCATCGGATTACTGACCATTCATTTGCCCAAAACGTTCCGCTGATATCATATTTCGCTGACCCGTTGTACCCATTGGGGACTTTTGTGCGTTCGCAGAAATAAAGCTTTGAGTCGTAGGTTAGGTAGTGTTTCAATTCTAAAAGAAGTTGGGGCAGGTCAGGTTCTGAAGCAAGGTCACCTATTGAAAGAATTGAATCGAACTTAGAGTTAGTCGCGACGTTAGGCCACTCTATTAGTTGTGTTACCGCTGGTGGTATTTGCGTTGGAAGGTTTTCTTTTGGAAAAAGTAGTAGAGAATTTCCATGAATATCTGAAATTAAACCTTCTACGATCTTTTGGTACTCTATTTTTTTTATGTACACGCTCACTATTTTAGTTTGATTGTGAGGTAACAGTTTGTTTGCGAGTTCTAATTTCTCCACGAACGGTGCAGAGACCGTGGGTTAGATTTATCAGCCCACCATCTTCCACTGAATCTCCATTTGTATGAAATAGGTGTCTTTTCCTCGTTCGGCCACAGTTGCTTGAAGGCTTTGAGAATTACTTCTCTCTCATCCTCGTTTGGTTCAGGCGTAATTTTTATATATAGCGGTTCTTCAGTCATTGATCTATAGAGGAATCACGCCATGTTTTCGTTGTGGTAAGTCTTCGCGTTTTGATTTCAGTACAGAGAATCCTGCAATTACTTTTCGTCTTGTCTCTGCTGGATCAATAACATCATCGACGTAACCACGTTCTGCTGCAATATAGGGGTTGGCGAAACGTTCAGTATAGTCATCCACTAATTCAGTTTTTTTAGCTTCAGGATCTGCTGCGGATTGAAGTTCTCTTCTATGAAGAATTTCAACTGCTCCTTGGGGGCCCATTACAGCTAATTCAGCTGTCGGCCAAGCAAATGAAAGGTCGGACCCTACTGACTTTGAGTCCATGACAACATATGCGCCTCCATACGCTTTTCGTGTAATGACCTGGATGCGCGGAACTGTTGCTTCGCAGTATGCGTACAAGAGCTTAGCCCCGTGTCGAATGATTCCTCCGTATTCCTGATCTACTCCAGGAAGGAATCCAGGTACATCAACGAGTGTTAGTAAGGGAATGTTAAATGCGTCGCATGTTCGAACAAAACGTGCGGCTTTTGATGAAGATTCAATATCTAATACTCCTGCAAGTACAAGTGGTTGATTTCCGACTATTCCTATGACATTGCCATCAAGATGCGCAAATCCGCATACGATGCTTTGAGCCCACGAAGGGAAATATTCCATGAACTCTCCATCATCAACTATTGACCCTATTATTTCTCTCATGTCATAAGGGAGATTCGGACTGTCTGGCATTATGTCAGCGAGTTCAGGGCAGAGACGTTCTGGGTCATCTGTTGACTCAAGTGATGGTGGCTCCTCCATATTGTTACTGGGAAGAAATGTGAGAAGGGTTTTAACTGCGTCAAGTACTTCCTCTTCGCTATCGCTGACGAATGTTGCCACTCCGGATTTACTTGCGTGACTTGATGCTCCACCGAGTTCTTCTAATGTGACCTCTTCACCGGTTACTGTTTTGACAACATCGGGACCGGTAATGAACATATGTGATTTCTCTCTCACCATGAAAATAAAATCAGTCATGGCTGGGCTGTAAACTGCGCCTCCAGCACAGGGACCCAGCACTACGCTGATTTGTGGGATTACTCCAGAGGATTGCACGTTTCGGTGGAATATTCCTCCGTAGCTGTCTAAGCTTACGACCCCTTCTTGGATTCGGGCACCAGCTCCATCGTTGAGTCCTATCATTGGGGCTCCGGTTGCTAACGCTAGATCCATTACTTTGTGGATTTTCTCAGCGAATACTTCTCCTAACGCGCCGCCCATTACTGTGAAATCTTGACTGAAGACAAATACTTTCCGTCCGTCAACTGTTCCCCATCCTGTGACTACGCCGTCAGTGTATGGTCGCGTTTCTAAACCTGCTTCATGTGCTCGGTGGCGAGCTAACATGTCTAATTCGTGAAATGATCCCTCGTCTAGTAGGTAGTCAATTCTTTCACGAGCAAGGAGTTTTCCCTTTTCGTGTTGACGTTCAATTGCTCGTTCAGGGCCGGCCTGAAGTGCTTCTGATTTTCTCTTTTGGAGTTCTTCTATTTTGTCTTGCATCGTGTAATCAGCCATTGCTGTGTAAGCGTAATGCGCGTATGGCTACAATCCGATGACTTAACCTATAGATATTTGAAAAAAATCGGATTTCTTATTGTTTTCCCCTAGAAAATAGGGTTTTTGGGCATGAAATAGAATGAAAAAAGTTGTTGCAGTACTGTTTTTTTAATGTCTGTATCAGCTATCACTTCCGAAATGCTTCATAGCAAGGAACATCTATTAGACCCTTACCCTTTGTGGGAACGTATGAGGCATGATGAACCTGTTTTCTTTGATGAAATAACAAAGACTTGGGTCTTAACTCGATACACGGATTGTGTTGAAGCATTTGCGAATTATGAAGACTTTTCAAATCGACTCTATCGAGACACGTTGGGTGTCGTTTTTGGCCCGACCATGCTTGATAAAGATGGGTCTGAGCATGTTACGCACCGAAAAATAGTTGCGCCGGAGTTCGTAGGGAAACGCTTTGAGACTTACTACAAAGCAATTGATCGTAACGCTTTGGACCTCATACGAAAATTTCCTGAAGAGCCAGTGGTTGATCTTGTTGATGCTTTCACGACCCGACTGCCAGTTAATGTCATTGTTGACATGCTTGGCATGGATCAAAGTGATCATGACCGTTTTCATGAGTGGTATACGACAATGATGGCTGGATTAGCTCGATTTAGTTCTAAGAAACAAAAGCTAGGTGTTCTGGCCCATAAGCAATTGGCTGAATATGTAGAGCCAATTATTGAAGACAGAAGATCGTGCCCTATGGAGGATCTTATTTCAAAGATTGTTCATGCAGAGGCATCAGGACAGCGCTTAACACTTACCGAGATCCAGGCTTTTATTTCTTTGTTGTTAGTTGCAGGTGGAGAAACGACTGATAAGGGGATAGCGAATATGTGGACCCAGTTGCTGTTACACCCTGAGCAACTTGATGCCGTATTAGAAGATCATGAATTGTTTGATTGTGCATTCTCGGAAATGATGCGTCATTCACCTCCTGTATTGGGACAATTACGTTACAGCGTTAAAGACGTGACATTCAGCGGCGTTACTATTCCTGCGAATCAAACAGTGTATATTCAACTTGCATCAGCCAATAATGATGAAACTATTTTTAAGGATCCAAGAGCTTTCAATATTGGAAGAGATGATTTGCATCTATATAAAGAGCGAAAAAGCGGTCATCATGGAACCGAGGGTCGCTACGGGCATTTAGGTTTCGGTTTAGGGAAACATTTTTGCCTTGGTTATGAAATGGCACGACTTGAGGCTGTCATTGGTTCATCTCATTTAAGTAATTTTATGAAAAATCCTCGACTTGCAGCAGGGGCTGACACGACATTTATAACGAAAAATGCGACACGATCTCCTTTAAAAGTTCTCATTGAATATGAGCGACCATAAACTAACAGTGGAATGTGTGGTGATTAAGTGAAGTTTGGAGTTATCGGAGCTGGTGTTACAGGATTGGCGACTGCCCTTGA
>WTHU01000010.1:0-17339 GCA_011523005.1 Acidimicrobiales bacterium | reverse complement strand
GATGAGGATATTAATCTCCGTATGCTGGCAGCCCGGCGGACAACATTTGAATGGGTGCTACGTAATACGGTTATGAACAACCCAAACGTAGAGATACGAACTGGGCTTGGTGTTACCGGCGTAAAGAAAAGCGAAGCTGCAATTCCGAAAGTTACCGGACTTTATTATGACAGTGGTTTGGACGAAGAATTTGATTGCATCATTGCTGCGAATGGCAGACGATCAAACGCTCCAGAGTGGCTCAGAGATGTCGGTATTGAAGTGCCAGATGAAGTTGTTGAGGATACTGGAATTATTTACTACTCACGCTTTTACCGTTTACCTGATGGTATCGAGCTCCCCGTTGGAGATCGTTTAGTCGCAGGTGATCTCGGGTATTTGAAATATGGAGTCTTTTGGGGTGACAATGGAACGTTTTCAATCACTTTTGCCACGTCTGATACTGATAGAACATTTTGGGGAATAAAGGACGTTGAAATATTTGAAAGCGTTGTTGATGCTATTCCTGCCGCGAAAGAATGGCTCAGTCTCGGAGCCACTCCTCTTACAGATGTTCATTCGATGGCTGGCCTACTGAATCGAAAACGTACATTGAGAAAAGGTGACGAAGTCGTTGTTGATGGTTTTCATATGATCGGTGATGCTCTCATATGCACTAATCCTTTGTATGGAAGAGGTTGCTCAACCGGTTTTTGGCAAGCGCACTTGCTTGCTAATGCAATACGAGACCATGGTGCAGATACGACGGCACAATCAGAGAGTTTTCTCTTGAGTGTTGAGCAGAATATTTTACCTTGGTATCAAGCGTCCGTTGATTCTGATCGAGGCAGCAGAGCTGCTTCCGATGGGGAGGATAATGAGGTCGCTATTATGAAACGGTCTATTTTAAAAGATGGTTTAATGCCGGCTACACGGTCCTCGGCAATAGTGTGGCGTGGATTTATGAAAATGATGAATCTGTTAGCTGATCCTTCAATTCTAACGGAACCGGAAATTAGTGCAGAGATTATGAAAGTTTGGGCAGACCGCGATCAAAGGGTTCCAGAGCCATCTTTGGGACCTACACGAGAAGAGATGATGGATCACCTGAAACTCAATCATGTCGCGTAAGGTAATCAAGCAGGTTTCTCTCTTTTTTATCTTCTTGTTCTTCTTAATAAGCCTTTTTGCTTGTGGAAGTGGAGAAGTATCCACGTACCGTGAGCAGACACCATCAACGAGTAGTGAACCCAGTGAAACTCTTGATACTACCGGTAGTGCTCCCCCAGCTTCAATAACATGGAAGTCTTGTTATCAAAATTATGAATGTGGGGTAGTTGAAGTTCCCATTGACTATCAAGGACCTAGTTTAGAAACTATTCAAATTGATCTCATTCGCATTCCAGCATCAACTGATCCTTCCTTAGGTCCTTTGCTCATAAATTTCGGAGGACCGGGTGCTTCAGGAACAGAGATAGTGTCAATGTATGGGTCATTGTGGGAATTCGCTTTTCCTGAATTTGATGTCATCGGTTTTGATCCACGAGGAGTGGGAAAATCAGCACAAGTTCAATGCCCTTTTGAACCTGACAATGATCAACAATCGGTATTCGAAGAAGGGGAAGACCTCAGTGAGCTATACAAACAGGCAGAGGAATATGCCAAAGCTTGCATAGAGATGAGCGGCGACCTAGCTAGGCATATTGGAACAAATAATGTCGCACGAGATATGGACAGAATCCGCGAAGCTTTATCAGTTGATCAGATTACCTACTTAGGCTATTCGTACGGCACTCGAATAGGAGCCGTTTATGCTTCGCTATTCCCAGATCACGTGCGAGCCATGATCCTTGACGGACCGGTATCACCCACAGATCATGTCAGTTCCTTCACACCAATACAGGGTCAAGGATTTGAAACAGCTTGGAGTCGTTTCGCTCAGAGTTGTGATAATGACCGGTCATGTCCTCTTAACCAATATGGGGGCGCAGAAGAGGCTTTTAATATTGTTGATGAAACCTTAAAGGTGTCTAACTTCTTAGTTGATGGCGGAAGAGAATTGACCCGTGGAGAGTTCATGCTTGGTACTGCCTCAGCTTTGTATTCCCCATTCACATGGCCCGATCTTATCAATGGATTTGTGGCAATGATTGAAAACGGGGATGGATCAATTCATCAGGAGTTAGCCGACCAACTAGCAGGGCGTAGAGAAGATGGATCGTATGACAATTCACAAGCAGTACTGTTTTTAGTTAACTGTGCAGATGACCCGAAACGACCATCAAAGGAATTCATTAAGGAAGCCGTTGATGAGGTGGCGGATCAACTTCCTCATTTCGGGCCGGCAATACGTGGCGATACGGGTTGCGCTGGACTCGAAGAGTCAATCGACCCATTGCATATAGGGCAGGCAGATTTAGAAATACCAGCGCTTATTATCGCTATGGAAGGAGACCCTGCTACCCCTATAGCTTGGGGACCAGGACTTGTAGACTCTATTGGAAATGCTGTGCTTATTAGTTCTGATGGTGATGGCCATGGGGCTTTTCTCACGAACAGTGAATGTGTTACAGAGGTTGTTTTCAGATACCTTACGGAATTGGTAGTTCCGAGAAATGGATGGAGTTGCGAGGAGCCTTAATTAATTTCTAACGAATAGTTTTGAAAAAGATTCGTAGATCATTAATAAAAAGTTCAGGTTGTTCAAATGCTCCGAAATGACCGCCCTTTGGCATTGTTGTCCAATGCGTGATGTTGTAACTCTCTTCGCACCAGCGACGTGGCGATCGAATGATCTCCTTTGGAAATGATGCAACGCCGGTAGGGAGTTCAACTTTATCTCCTCCTCCAAAACTGCCGAAACTCTCCCAGTAAAGGCGGGCTGATGATGCCCCTGATGCTGTGAGCCAGTACAGCATGACATTATCAAGCAATTCGTCTCGGGTAAGAGTGTTCTCTGGATGACCATCACAATCCATCCAACTCCAAAATTTTTCGATAATCCACGCCATCTGACCAACTGGTGAGTCTACGAGACCATAACCTAATGTTTGGGGTCTTGTACTCTGCTGTTTTGAGTATCCTGAGTCCCATTCCTGATAATAGGTGAGACCTTCTAACGCTGATTTTTCTTCATCGGTTGGGTCTTGTAACGATTCAGGTGTTGGTCGACCGATGGGCATGTTTATATGGATCGCATCACAGTGCCCGATATTGCGGCCAATCTGAGTAGTAACAGCTGCCCCCCAATCACCTCCCTGTGCTCCATAGTTTTCGTATCCAAGTTGAACCATTAATTGATCCCATGTCTCGGCAATTTTTTCAACTCCCCAACCTGATTGGGAAGGTTTCCCTGAGAACCCGTATCCAGGTAATGAAGGGCAAACTACATGAAACGCATCTTCAGCTTTACCACCGTGTTTCGTTGGATCTACGAGAGGTTGAATGACTTTGTGAAATTCAACGATTGACCCAGGCCAGCCATGCGTAATGATAAGTGGGTAAGCATCTGGATGAGGTGACTTCTGATGGATGAAATGGATGTCGAGATCATTAATGTTCGTCTGGAAATGGTCAAAGGTATTGAGATACTGTTCACTTTTCCTCCAGTCGTACTGGTTCGCCCAATAATCTGCGATTTCTCTTACATATGTGAGAGGAATACCTTGGCTCCAATCATTTACGCATTCTTCTTCGGCCCATCGTGTGTTGTTGATTCTGTTCCGTAAATCAGTAAGTTGTGCTTCGGGAGTATTAATTGTGAATGGTGTTATTTCAGACATTTCTTTCTCTCTGTAATAGTTATTTAGGTTCGATTGGGTCGTAGTCCCATAGTTGGGTTTCTTCTTCGTCTCCATATAGCAAATATGCTGGGCTGTGTTTTTCGATATTTCCTGTGAGTCCTCGGTACATGCCGAACCCGCATAGCTGTCTGAGTTGTGGGGAAAATGTAGCAACGATTTCAGGTGGAATTCCTAGATGCTGATTTTCTTGCTGCCGAATAAAACCGGCGCAATAGTTCATCGCAACGCCGATTCGGATTTGATCATCTGTTGTGTTTGCTCCACCTCCGTGCCAGGTGCTTCCATGCCAAACCAGTACTGATCCTTTTGGCATCTCAGCGGGGATGCTTTCAATGTCGCTTTGGTCTCCGAAATAATCTGGGTTTTGCCACAAGTGGCTTCCTGGTACGACTCGGGTTGCTCCATTCTCTTCGGTGAAATCAGTGAGTGCCCACATTGAATTACACACGGTAGCTACGTGAGGTTTTGCTAGTGGCTGTACTTGGTCATCTGCGTGAATGACTTGAGCTGTTTCTCCGGGTGCTAGTGATATTGATGCAAGTGATGAAACTAAGCATTGCTCTCCTATTACTCCTTCTATAAGTTCAAGGACTTGAGGTTGGACGGGAATATGTTGCCAGATTTCTCCGTGAGCGAGGAGGTTATATGTTCTCGTTGTTTGGTTTCCTTCAAATCTGTTATTGTCCGGAGTTCGTTGGAGTCGTATTTCTAGTTTCTTAATCTCATCTACAAGCTCGTCTACAAAATTAAGATCAATAAGATTTTCAACAATGGTGTATCCATTATCCTGAAGTTGTTGATGATTTTGTGATAGGTCCATTTAGTTAATTTGCCCCACTGCGCTGTCAGGAACAAATCTGATAACTAATCTTTTATCATTGATCATTGCTTGATTGAATTCGTCCCAGTTAGGATGCTGTTTCTTCTGAATGGCGGTAAAGACCTTAGCTAATTCCTTGCATACTGAGTCTTCGGGTTGTTGTGCAGTCTGAGTGATTTCTGCGATTCCGTCAAAGGAGATATAGGACCATGTTTCCGGTGACGTGATGTGCAGTACTGCCCTGTTATCTCTGAGAAGATTTATAGTTTTTGCTCTTGTTGCCGTAGCGGAAATGCAGAACTTCCCTCCTATAACTGTGTAGGCAATATCTGATGATTGTGGTCTTCCGTCTTTGCGTAATGTGATGAGCACACCATGATGTGTTGTACTTGCCCATGTAATGGCCTTATCTAGATCCATCTTTTAATTAGAGCAGATTGTAACTATTGCTTCAATGAGGTTAGTTAGTTTCCATCTTGTCTAATCGTTGTAAAATACGATCGCCGTCAATGCTCTTGAGAATATTTTCATAATTGTCTTTTGGCCCATTCCATTTGAGTTCACTGACTGTTTCAAATGTAGGGGCCTCGTAATCTATTGTCGCAATTAATTTGAACAGTAGGGCCAGTTCATAATCAGTATTGAGCGATTCTGATAGTTTCTGTGAGCTCCTCACTTGCATTGCCCATTCCATATGATCGTTAGGGATATTTTCAATATGATGGTAGTGGGAGAGTAAGGTGGCGGAAGATTTAGCGCCCCAACCTTTAATTCCAGGGAAACCATCAGCAGTGTCGCCTACCAACCCCAGGTAGTCTGGAATTGACTCAGGTGTCACACCAAATTTCTCAATGACTGTTTCATAGGTTATTCGGAGTTCTTTCCGTCGATCGTATTGAATTATTTTCTCATCTTGAGTGAGACACTGTCCTAGATCTTTGTCTGGAGTGCAAATAATTACTTGCTCAACATCCGGATTAAGTGCTGCTTTACGAGCTGCAGCTCCAAGACCATCATCGGCTTCAAAGTCAACCATTGGAAAAATCATGAACCCCAGTGAGTCTAAAACTTCTTCAAGTAAGTTGAACTGGCCAAGTATGACTGGATCAAGATCGGAACCATCTTTGTAGCCGTCATAAAGTTCATTTCTGAAAGACGTAATCACATGATCAGTTGCTATACCGATATGAGTTGCTCCTTGGTTGACCATAGACAGCATGCTGCTCGCAACCGCTCGCACAGCCCCTACTTCCTGACCTTTGCTATTGATATGTGAGGGAGCACCAAAGAAATGCCTAAAGAGTTCGTATGTACCGTCAATAAGATGTATTCGCATGCTTGAATTTTGACTCAAAAGTTTAAGTTCTCTTATTCTTGCACAAGTTCAATCAATGTTCCGAACGATCCCTTTGGATGCACAAATGCGACTGTTGTTCCTCGCGAACCTGGACGTGGCGCTGCATCGATCGGCGTTGCTCCAGCTTTAATCATTTCGGCCAACGCTTCTTCGCAGTTATCAACTCGGTAACCAACATGGTGAAGGCCTTCTCCCCTTTTATTCAGAAATTTTGCAATAGGAGAATCTTCTGTGGTGGCTGATGTCAATTGAATGTAACTATCAGCGACTTTTATCAACGCTTCTTCTACGCCGTCGCTTTCTACTATTTCTCTGTGATGAACCTCTGCTCCGAAAGCATCTTTATAATACGAAATAGCTGATTCAAGGTTGTGAACGGCGATTGCGATGTGATCAATTTCGGTAAGTATCATTATTGCTCCAAAGTTTTTTTAACTGTTAGTGTAAATGGTTTCGTGGTTAGCTAGGTTTTATCTGTTGATTGGAGTTTAGATGGAAAATACGGTGTTGCTTTCAGGGGCACGGACCCCTATAGGAAAATTATCTGGATCATTATCAGGCTTTAGTGCAGCTGCTTTATGCGGAATTGCGATAACGGGAGCTTTTGAGCGAGCAAAAATTGATCCGACTCAAGTCGATTATGTGATTATGGGATAGGTTCTTCAGGCTGGTACTGGGCAAGTTACTGCTCGGCAGTCTGCTGTTGCTGCTGGAATACCGATGTCGACTCCTGCGATTACGATTAACAAAGTTTGTTTATCCGGCCTCAATGCGATATACCTTGCTGCTCAGATGATTGAAGCTGGTGATGCACAAGTGGTTGTGGCAGGGGGCATGGAATCAATGACAAATGCTCCGTACCTTATTCCTAAGGGACGCGGAGGGTATAGATATGGAAATTCTGAAATTTTAGATGTAATTCAGCATGATGGTTTATTCTGTGCTCTTGAAAAGGAACTGATGGGCGAGGGAACTGAACGTTATGCAGCCTCTGCTTCCATTGATAGGGATGTCCAAGACCAGATTGCGGCTGATTCTCATACACGTGCTAGTGCTGCAATTTCTGCTGGCACGTTAAGCGAAGAAATTGTTCCTGTATTAATTCCGCAACGTAAAGGGGACCCTATCTCATTTGAGATCGATGAGGGCGTTAGATCAGGAACCGATGCTGCTGGTCTTGCAAAGCTTCGTCCAGCATTTGCTGAGAGTGGAAATATAACTGCGGGTAATGCAAGCCAAATTTCGGATGGTGGCTCAGCAATTGTTGTCGTATCTAGAACTTTTGCCGAGAGCCATGGAGTTGATCCTTTGGCACATCTTATTTCATATGGCCAAGTTGCGGGTCCTGATACAAGTCTCTTGACACAGCCTTCTCGAGCTATCAATCAATCTTTAGATACTGCTGAAATGAGCTTAAGTGATATTGACCTATTTGAGATCAATGAGGCGTTTGCTGCTGTGTCTGCTGCGTCAATGAAGGATTTGGGTCTTTCAAATGACATCGTAAACGTAAATGGAGGAGCTATTGCCCTTGGTCATCCCATTGGTATGTCCGGGAATCGTTTAGCTTTAACTCTGGCTTATGAACTTCAACGTCGAGGTGGAGGAATCGGCGCGGCAGCGCTTTGTGGTGGTGGCGGTCAGGGAGATGCACTTCTTATTAAGGTGTGAGATTATCTGCATTTAGTTAAGAGCTTTGATTCTTCTTTTATGTCATTTGTATGACAAAGTTTGAGCTTTAAAGGTTGAATAAAGCTAATTTTTCTCGCCTTTTTTCCCTATTTGACAATATAAATGCCGTAATGTAACATAAATGTAATCTTCGGGATGAATTTCCCCAGATTTTTGGGATTCGCAGACAAACATTTACTTGTTTTTCCAGTGGATGTGGATATCTGCGTTTAAATTGTAAAATTTCCCCTCCTCCGAAGGCGGCTGACGAACTCACCACTCGTCAGTCACCTCGGCTTTTTTATTCATCTCCGGAGATGTTCCTTCTTCCCTCCAGGGCGCGCCCCAACGTCAATTCGTCAGCGTATTCAAGGTCTCCTCCAACTGGAAGGCCACTCGCTATACGTGATACCTGTATACCGAGGGGCTCTATTAATTTAGCAAGGTACATCGCTGTTGCTTCACCCTCAATATTTGGATTTGTGCATAAAATTACTTCTACAACAGTGTTCCCTTTTAGGCGCTCTAGAAGTTCTCGAATCTTTAATTGTTCTGGGCCTATCCCATCAATGGGATTGATTGCACCCTGCAAAACATGGTAGAGACCCTTGTATTCACGTGTCCTTTCTAAAGCGACAATGTCACGAGGCTCTTCGACAACACAAACAAGACTGCTATCACGCTGAGAGTCAGAACATATCTCGCAAATTACCTCATCGCTCATATTGAAACATGTTTCACAGAATCGGACTTTCTGCTTAGCCTGTTGAATGGCATCCGCCAAACTAAGAGCTTCTTGTTCAGGAATTTTTATTAAATGAAAAGCAATACGTTGAGCAGACTTTGGCCCCACCCCTGGTAGTTTTCCTAACTCGTCTATCAATTTCTGAAGAGCTGGGGTATAAATACTCATTTAGAAGCCCATTTCATAATGGCAGCAGGGCGCTGAACCATTATGTCTCCTCATTAATTATCTGTGCACCTGGAAAGCTTTTAGAAATCACGGATAGCTCATCGCCCGCATCTTCAGGAGCGTCCTCTAAAGACTGGATATCTAAAGTTTCAGTTTCCTTGTCAGAGCTAGTTTCGCTCTCTTTAACTTTTTCAGATGTATTTGAAGAAGATTGAAGGATGATCTCAATCTTCCACGCTTTTCCAGTGCGATCTGTAAGAGCACTTACGACTTCATGGACTCGCTCAATACACTTTTGCCGATGTGTTTCATTTGGAGCTGCAAGAAATATAGTTCCATCATCGATTTGTGTGATTGAAAGTTCTTTAAATAGTGCCTTACTTAGACCTTTAAGATTTTGCTTTGATGCTTCCCACGCTTCTTCAACTCTTTCATTTCCTTCCTCAGATAACTCGGCATGAGCGTTCTGTTCAATGACTGGTTCTTCTACTGCCTTACTTTGAGGAGTTTCAGACACCGGACTCGATCGGATAACTTCGGTGCTGGATTGATTGGAAGCAACCTGAATCCCAGACTCCAATTGCTCTATTCGTTCAACTAATGCAGATAGTTCAGTGCTGAGAGTTGGGTGAGTTAATCGTATTAGGGCCACTTCAAGGTCAATACTTGGGTCAAAAGATTGTCGCATACCGATAAGAGCTGATCCGATTGTTTCAATTGCACGTGTCAAAGTAGCAAGTTTTGTTTTTTCATGCAGTTCTATAGCCTGACTCTTTTGATGATCTGACATATGCACTGTTGATGACCCTAAACCGATAAGGAACGCATCACGTAATCGGCTGATAAGTGCCTCGCCTATTACTCTGGGATCTCTACCCGATTGGATTGCATTACTTAACCCACTAATAACGAGCGAAGGATCAGCATGAGCAACGCCGGAAAGTATCACTCCTACATTGTCATCATCGTGTGGGATTCCACCTGCTGTTACAACCTGTTCTAACGCCGATAGCGTATCTCTGGCCGATCCACCACCGGCTCGTAAGACATAGTTGATCATTTCATCAGAGACTTCTAACTCTGCATCATCGGCGACCCAGCGTATATGTGTTTCTAAATCATCTGCTGAAAGTAACTCAAATTCATAATGCTGTGTCCTGCTTCGAATTGTTGGAGCTACTTTATGTGGCTCTGTCGTAGCCAAGATAAAAACAACATGGCTAGGGGGTTCTTCAAGAGTTTTCAACAATGCGTTTTCTGCTCCGGTAGTAAGCATATGAACTTCGTCGAGAATATATATCTTTGTTTTCCCCGGCGAGCCAAGCGCGACTTTAGATATGAGCTCTCTTACAGCCTCAACTCCATTGTTTGAGGCAGCATCAAGTTCTTGAAGATCATACGAAGTTCCATCTGTGAACGAAGCACAAGAATCACATTCACAACATGGCTCACCGCCTTCTTGCAAATTAATACAATTAAGCGCTTTACCTAAAATACGTGCGGTACTAGTTTTCCCTGTGCCACGAGGACCGCTGAAGAGATATGCGTGTCCGACGCGATTTTCCGTCACAGCGTTCTTAAGTGCCGTAACAATGTGGTCTTGACCGACTAACTCTTGAAATGTTTTCGAACGGTATCTTCGGTATAAAGATTGGTATGCCATCGATCAGATACTAGTTCCCGTCTGAGACATGTGTGGAAGCAATATCAAATCTCTGATGTTTTTTATGATAATCATCCGTTCTTGGAAGCGACGATTAGGTGATCTGCGGCACAACAATGGTTCCGCTGAGAGCTGCTGCCTTCCGACCCTGACCCGGTTCACGGGCACTGTTTGCACAGGACCCAATCGCCACATCCAAAAACGGATGTGTAGCTATCGTACCTAATTAATAAAAGAATGCACAAGAAAACATAACTTTGCTTTCAGTGTCATGAAGGTTGCAATGATAGTTTTCATGACTACCCTAAATAATCTCTTGTTAATTTCAAGTGACTTTTAGGAGGAGTGCGAGAGCGGCCGAATCGGCACGCTTGGAAAGCGTGTGTGGGGAAACCCACCGTGGGTTCGAATCCCACCTCCTCCGCGCAATAATTTTATTTTATGGAATCATAAGCAGCTTCGAGGATGCTAAGACCACGTGTATCTCCAACAACTGTTTGCATCATTTTGTTCATCATGTAGCTAACCGTTAATCCGTTATCAACATCATTGACGATTAACGATCCTCCCCAACCTCCCCAAAAGCATACTTTTCCATCTTGAGGTAAGAACGGAAATTCCTCATTGGGTAAACCGTAACCTATTCCAAACCGGAGAGGCATCAGTAAGACAAGGTCAGGTCCATGCGATTGTTCATCAAAGATGAGATCTATCGTTTCTTGTTTTAATAATTTCACACCGTTCATCTCTCCACCGTTGCTTATGAGACCTTGAATCATTGCAACAGATCTTGCATTTCCATGCCCGTTTGCCGCCGGCACTTCAGCAGATCTCCACCAATTTTCCCAAGCGGATTCATCGTCTGGGATTGGATTCATGAAGGTTTTCATCGCAACTTTTCCGCTAATTCGATATTTCCCCAATGATTTTGTAAATTCCTTTACTTGATCGCTGAACTCCTCTTTGGGATAAATAACGTTTGATACACGATGGAATTCACTTTCATCCAGTCCAATATGGAAGTCCGCTCCTAGAGGATCTGCTATTTCTTTTTTAAAAAATCTACCGATTGACATTCCTGTAATTCTTCTGATCACTTCACCGACAAGGTGACCTTGGTTGAGCATGTGGTAGCCGGAAGCGGTTCCGGGTTTCCACCATGGCTTTTGCCCTGCAAGAATTGCAGTTGACTTGTTCCAATCACATACCTCCCTCATTGAGATTTTCTTACCCCAACCTGAAAGTCCTGAGGTATGCGACATAATGTGACGGACCTCAATGTCTCCTTTTCCTTTTGCTTTGAATTCCGGCCAATAGTCTGCAACAGGTTTGTAAAAGTCCAACTCTCCCCGATCAGCAAGAACAAGTGCTGATATGGCCATCATTGTTTTAGTTGTTGACCAGACATTGGTTATTGTGTCACTTTCCCATTCTTGGGTTCTCTCTTCGTCTTTGTGTCCTGCCCAAATATCTACCACTAATTCTCCGTTGTGAACGACAGCTGCTGAGGCGCCTATTTCTCCTGGGTCAGCAAAATTGCGTTGTAAAGCCTCAGAAACTGCCGCAAACTTCTCTTTAACAAATCCATTAATTTGTGTCATTTCATTCCCCTTATTACACGAAGAATAGTCGTGCTTTTTGAGAAGTTTAAATCTCTGCTTAAGATTGCGGTATGAGATTTAGACCGACTTTTATGAATTCTCGAATTAATCTTGAAAAGAAGCTACGTAGACAAGAATTGAAGGTAGCTCGCACTGCCGGCCTGATCAATCAGGATTTGCGGTCAAAGATAGAAAAAATCGAAGACCTAGAAGCTATCCGCAGATTGAAAGCTGCATATTGCGATGCGTGCGATGATGATCATAATGGGGACTCAGTTTCGGCATTGTTTACCAAAGGAGGTACGTGGCAGCAATCTGGTCAAACAGGTCAGGCTGATTCACGGGTGCACGTTGGGAGGAAAGAAATAGCCGACTTTATGTATGGTTTGCGTAACGCCGGCTTTATTGTTCGATCAAGTCATATCGTAACAAATCCAATTATTCAGATTTCGGGTGCCTCAGCGTCTGGGAAGTGGAAATTTTTGATGCTTTATACGCATGTAGATGGGACTTTTCATAGAATCATCGGTCGGTATGAAGACACTTATGCAAAAATTAAAGGCGAGTGGTACTTTGAGTCTCTGCTAGCCATAGTAGAAGAAAACGGTATTTACCTGACTGCGAGCCCTAATGACTGATGAACAATTGATGTTGATAGCTATTGAGGAAGCAAAATTGGCAGAGGATCATGGTGATGTACCTATCGGAGCGCTCGTGGTTCTACAGGGAGATATCGTATCCAGCCGTCATAATGAACGAGAATTGCAGAATGACCCCACCGCACATGCGGAAGTACTAGCTATTCGAGACGCAGCGAGGAAATTAGGGACCTCACGCCTTGATGGTGCGACTTTGGTCTCAACGCTTGAGCCCTGCCCAATGTGCGCTGGAGCAGCTTTAAGTGCAAGAATTGGCCGGGTTGTTTTTGGTGCTGAGGATCCAAAAGCTGGTGCATTGGGAAGTTTGTATCAATTAGGTAGCGATCCCCGTTTAAATCATGAATTCGCTGTGACGCCTAGAGTATTACAGGAAGAGTGCGGTGCTCTGATATCAAGGTTTTTCAGTACTAAACGTGACTAATGACCACGAGAAATTTCTATTAAAGTGCGGTTTATTCTGAACTGTCAGGCACCATATTCTTGTGACTGATTTTGACATTATCGTGATTGGTGGTGGTCCTGCAGGAGCCGCTACCGCTATCCAAGCAGCTCGGGGTGGTGCAAGAGTAGCGATCTTTGAAAAAGCTTCTGAAGGCCGCGACAAAGTATGCGGTGATGGATTGACTCCGAGAGCTATAGCTGCTTTACAAGATTTGGATATAAACCTAGATGGAGTTCATAAGATTACAGGCTTGCGAATGATAGCTGGAAAAACGCGTAGAGAACTCAAGTGGCCTGGAGGTGGGAGTTTCCCGTCATATGGAGCCGTTTGGACACGCAAAGAACTGGATTCGCATCTTCTTGAAAGCGCAACACAAGCAGGTGCAAAGATTTTCTATGAAACAGAGGCCCTACCAAACTTCAGTGGCGAGAGGGTAACCGGAGTTACCTCTGGATCAGATACGTGGTCTGCTGAATTAGTCGTAGCAGCATCTGGCGCTCCGGGGAAAGTTGCGAGAATGCTTGGGACTGAAAGAAAAACAGATGAACCTTATGGAATAGCAATTCGTACTTATGTCGAGAGCCCACGACATGCTGATGAGTATCTTGAAGCTTCTCTTGCGATGCGAGATTCTAATGGGACCCCAATACCTGGCTACGGGTGGATGTTCCCAACAGGAAATGGAACAGTCAATCTTGGCGTGGGAGCTCTTTCAACAATGAAAGGTTTCCGGAAGCTTAATTTAAACACATTATGCGATATCTACAGAGATCTAATCGCTGATGAGTGGGAAGTAGGACCATATTTAGAAAAACCCAGGGCTTGGCGTTTACCAATGACTGCGCAGAAGCGTCACGGTTTAGGTTGGGTTGCAGTAGGAGATGCAGCAGGTCTCATAAATCCCATGAATGGAGAAGGAATTGATTACAGTCTTGAATCCGGCATGCTTATATCCGACTTATTTCTTCAGAACCCATCAACTGCTACTACGGAATACGACAGGATCATAGGGGAAAGATTCGATGGTTTCCTAAGAACTGGTCGGCGCTTTTCCTATTTGATAGGGCATCCACTTATCCTTCGATCTGGCTTACGCGTCGCCGTAGCAAATCAGTTCATGGCAAACATGACACTTCAAGTCATGGGGAATCTTGTTGACAATTCAACTCCTGGAGCTGCGGGAAGGGTACTACGCATAGCTGATAAAGCTTTAGCAACAGCGGATCCAATCCTAAGGAAAACACGGGCAAAACAGAATTAACTTTGGCGGAAGGTGTGGGATTCGAACCCACGGTGACGCAAAGCGCCACAACGGCTTTCGAGGCCGCCCCATTCGTCCGCTCTGGCAACCTTCCGAAGCTGAGCGTAGATAGATTACCTGAAAAATACGATTTTTGTTAATTAAATAGTTACAGACTTAGAGGAAACAACTGCTTTATATCGCTCGTTCCCCTGTCACTTCGTATAATTCAATAATGTTGCCAAAAGGATCTCTTCCATAAATGGCAAACGAGTTTCCTAGATCAACTGGTTCTTGGTGGAAAGTCATACCTGCGTTACTCAAACGTACGAATTCATCATGAATATTAGTTACTTGCAAAGCTATATGAGCAATTCCATGATTTGCTGGTGAGTAATTAAAGTTCTGCGCCTCAGGCTTAGGTTTTATATATTCCCAAAGTTCTAAATATGCGTTGCCAGCCTTGAGCATTTGAACCTTTGCATGAGTTCTCTCTAGACCAATAACCTGATCCGCCTGCTCTCTATCTCCGAACCAACTATTGGAAAATACTTTTTCAAATCCAAGAATCTCATGATAAAAGCCAACTGCTTTATCTAAGTCAGGTACCGATATGGCAACATGATGAATTCCTGTGATCATTTTACCAACCTAGCTTGATTGTTTCGGTAGTTGAAATTACATGCACAAACCATGTTAGATACATACACTTATCACTAGGAGATTTATTGTGGTGAGGAATATTGTTTTAACTGGGTTTATGGGGACCGGTAAGAGTTCTGTGGGTAAGGAATTATCAACGATACGTAACATTCCGTTTATAGACACCGACGAAGAGATAACGAAGAAATTTGGGCCAATCAGCGAATTGTTTGAAAATCATGGGGAAGAATTTTTTCGGAAATGTGAACATGAAATTATTTTACAGGTAGCTAAGACGTCAGAAGTAGTTATTGCTACTGGAGGAGGTGTCGTCATGGATCCTGACAATATTAAAGTTCTAGAAGCCTCAGGAGAGATCATTTGCTTGACAGCGAATCCAGAAGAACTCGTAAATCGCTTAACTGGCGCTGGAGAGGTTGGGGTTCGGCCACTGCTTGATGTTGACGACCCTCGTAATGCAATTTCGACATTATTGGCTATCCGTGAAGACGTTTACAAACAATTTGCGCAGTTTGACACTGTTGGGAAATCTCCTTCAGAGATTGCTCACGAGATAGATGACTTTCTTAATGCCAAGAATTAAATATCGTTAATCTGCGATATAAACCGTAAGTCTGTAGTAAGCGACAGTTTCAGTCCAAACCATACAATCGTACAAACTGTTATAGTTGCTGACCCAAGAATCATATACATGACTATTAGCTGGAGTAGTACAGCATCCATTGGTTCAATACCTGCCAATAACAAACCAGTCATTGCTCCGGGTAAAGCTATTAATCCAACAACTTTTGTTCGTTCTATTTGTGTGGTTATGGCTGTTTTAATGATTTGAGGTGCGAAGAATTTAGTGAGAGTTGATTTATCAGCTCCTAATGCAAGCAAGGATTCGGCCTCCAAGCGTCGAGAGGTCAATTGCATATTCAGTTGTTGAACCGCAAGAACTGCCGTAGGAACAATATTTCCGATCGTAATACCCGAAACCACCACAATATTAATAGGTGTGTAATCGATGACCGAAAAGAGGAATACGACACTTACAACCATTGCAACTGAAGTTGTAATCGCAACTAGAGCAACTAGCGGTAGTCTTTTGACAGTTGATACACGCCTACGAATAATTTCAGTGGCTAATAAGACCATAAAGGTCACCCAGAGCCATGACCAGAGTTCTGCGAACTTATGATCAAAAATAGCTGTGAAGAGGAGACCTACTGCAAGTAGTTGTAACGCAGCTCTTATAGATGCGACAAATACTGACTTGTGAATATGCAATCTGAGCAAAAGAGAGAGTAAGAGTGTTACGACGACAAGTGATAATGAAAGGGTGAATTCTAACCAACTGATATCAACAATTTGTTGGTCATATAATGAGTCGGTTTTTTCTGCAATGCTGAAAAATATCACCTGTAACTCTGTCCTCCATCAACGAAATAGGTATGGCCAGTCATGAAACTTCCTCCATTGGATGCTAATAGAAGTGCCATTAAGGTCATTTCCTCCGGGTCAGCCGCCCTTCCGAGTAAGGAAGCCTTTGCTGATGCTTCCTGAAATGTTTCGGGCATAGCTCTGACCATGTCAGTGTCTACTGTTCCAGGAACCAACGCATTGACACGTATACCGCTTGAAGCGAGCTGAGCGGCCATTGAACGAGTCGCTGCTTCTAATCCTGACTTAGCTACGGGGTACAGTAAGTGGTGGGCTGCGTACATATAAGCTGCGTTACTGAGAACATTAATAATGGAGGCTCCGGTGCTCTTTTCAAGATACGGAAGAGCATGCTGAACGAGAAAAACAGGGCCACGGAGATTTGTGTTCATGGCTTTTTCCCATGCTTCAGGTGTTATTTCACCAACGCCTTTCATCAGCGGGTTTGCAGCATTATTCACAATGATGTCAATCCCACCGAACACCTTGTCAGTTGCGAGTACGAGTTCCTCAATATCATCTAGGTTTCCCATGTGAGCTGCTATTGGGTGCGCAGTTCCTCCAGCTTCAATTATTTCTTCAGCAGTGTCTCGGCAGCTATCAATTTTTCTACTTGTGATGACAACTTTGGCACCGTGGTCGGCGAATGTTTTTGCAATAGATCTTCCTATTCCGCGACTACCTCCAGTTACTATCGCTACTTTGCCTGTTAAATCTAATAATTCTGTGGATGAAGTCGTCATGTTGAAGCTACCTCTACAACTGTTCGTATTCCTCTTGTTTCGCGCACATTTTCGAACCCGAAATTGATTTCATCTAATGCAATTCGGTGGCTAATCATTCCATCGAGATCAAGCTTTCCTGATTTCCATAGGTTCACGAAGCGAGGGATATCTCTTTGAGGATGGCAATCCCCTAGAAGCGATCCAATTATCTTTTTGCCCATTGTTGCTAACATGACGGGAAGAATAGGGACGGTTGCCAGTGTTGCGTCAACACCCACAATAATCGTGCTTCCTCCTATTCTTGATGCATTGATACAGTCATCTACTAGCGCTGCCACCCCAGCTGCTTCAAATGCGTAATCGACTCCTATATTTGCG
>WTHU01000185.1 GCA_011523005.1 Acidimicrobiales bacterium | reverse complement strand
TTCTCATACATTTCAGATTTTGAACAAAATTAACATATACCTCATGTGCCACTTGTCACACACCAAGAAAACGTGTATCGTCTAGAACAGATCATTAAGTAATGATCTCTTAGAGTCGCTTAGTGCTTTGCGGAGGGCCTGTGGCAATTCAAACAATACCTTATTATGACCGGCAAAGGGACTGGCGAGAATTAGCGCTTTGTAAAGACACCAGCCCAGAGCTCTTTTTCCCAATAGGCAACACCGGAAGTGCATTGGATGCAATTTCTTTAGCTAAGAATGTTTGCTCTAGATGCCCATCACAAGTTGAGTGCTTAGAGTATGCTCTTGACTCCAACCAAGATAATGGTGTTTGGGGTGGAAGATCAGAGGAAGAGCGAAGACTCATCCGCAAACAGCGACGCTCTTAATTAACTAATTAACGTTTGTATTCAAATCAAGCTAAGGAGCTGAATTTTCACCTAATTTGGGTATGCGTATACGGGCGACAGTCCCTGTTGGATCTTTAGGGGATAGTTCCACGTCTCCCCCAAGATCCGTCTCGATTAAATTCCTAACGATCGTTAACCCCAAACCAAAATTCTTTTCGTCAAAGGTTTCCGGTAGCCCCCTTCCATTGTCCGTCACCGTAATCTGAAAAGTGTCATCCCTTGTACCAAAGTGGATTCTGACCTCAGGTTTTTCTTGACTGAGGGAGTCCTTGAAACCATGTTGAATTGTATTTTGCAAGAGCTCATTTAAGATAACTGCCAAGACTGTCGTCTCTGCCGATGGGAAAGTGATGGTGTCCCCTTCAATCTTGAAATCAATGGTCATCTCAGGGCTCGTTAGGCCCTCTGACACTAGTCGCACAAGAGGTTTGATGACATCATCAAAGCAAATACTTGTTTCGGGATTATGAGAGAGGATCTCGTGTACAACAGCAATGGAGCGAATGCGGCGAACGGAATCATTGATTGCTTCTTGCGCTTCCTCTGCTACTAATCGCCGGGACTGGAGGTGAAGCAAAGATGAAATTGTTTGCAGGTTGTTTTTTACTCGATGATGGATTTCTGCAATGGTGGAATCTTTTGACCTGATGAGATTATCTCTTCGTCTCAGTTCAGAGATATCTCGGATGAGGAGTAGCGCTCCGATCATCTCTGCCCGTTCTATTAGAGGAATCCCTTTCAGGGTGACAGTTTGGCCTCCCAGAGATATTTCATCAGATTGAGGTCGTTGTGTGGAAAAGATGAGTGGAATTGATTCGCAGTTGAGTTCCTCCACTCCAAGCCTTTTCCCTTCCACTTGGTCTACCTTTAGTCTGCTCAAAACCGAGACTGAATTTGGCGAAGCAAAACGGACATATCCCTTTGCGTCTAGTTCTATTACCCCATCACTCACTCTCGGTGTAAATTCGGTTTCTGCCTGAGTTTCTTTAAATGGATATTTCCCTTGCGAAATCATGATGCCCAATTTTCTAAATAGTGAAAAGTAGGTCATTTCTAGCTCTCCTGCGACTCGTTGGTCATCGGGCGAAAAGTCACGTGAGAGTACTGCTATAGCTTTACCGTTGAAGTTGACAGGAACACACAAGGTCCTGATTCTTTCAACATTGGTCTGTGATAATAGCCCTCCGTCAATGCTTTCTAGTGTTTTGCGGGCTTGGTCAAGAAAAGGACGTTCACCTGGCTTGAAGACCGTTCCCTCCATTTTGGTTCGGTAAATACTTCTACTTGTGGTTGGTCGAACATGAGCAACAACAGTATAAGCAGATACAGGAGTGTCGGACTCAGGTACACATAATAGCAAATCAGCGAACGAGAGGTCTGCGAGAAGGTCCCATGACCGTATAAGGCCGTCAAGGTGTTCCAGTTCGTTTTGGTTTAGTTTCTTATCTAGGGCCGTGAGATCATTCATGGCTTGCCGGTAATTGGAATAGCCTAGGCTCCGAAGCCAATTTTTGGTGCAGATTGTGAGCCAATATCAATGAAAGTTATTCTTGACGCTGGCACCCCAACCTCTCGGCCATCTTTATCAGTCAACCATAAAGTCCCTGATGAAGCCTCAAGTGCATTGTCAATTTGCGACTTGAGTACAGATAGTTCTGTATCCTCAGCCATTTCAAGTTGGATTTCTTTGCCGGCTTCTCCGACCCCTATTCGTATAATCATTGTTTCCTCTCCTAGTTGTTAAAGTATTTTAAGTTCTTCGTTGTATCTTCTTGTTGGAGCTAGTTCTATATCGATAGTCTCAACGATTTCAGCGAATACCTTCCCAGCTTCACTATCCGGTTTAGTTGCAGCTAGTGGTTTCCCTGAGTCAGACCCTTCTCTTAATTCTTGAACCAAGGGAATCTGACCAAGCAGAGGGACCTCTAAACGATTAGCTAGATCTTCTCCTCCACCGTGGCCAAAGATGTAATAGCGTTTATCATCATCGCCGGTAAACCAAGACATGTTCTCAATCACGCCTTTAACTTCCAAATTTACATTCTTTGCCATATAAGCAGCTCGCTGAGCGACCTTTTGGGCTGCTGGTTGGGGTGTTGTTACAACATAGAGCTCGGAGCGTGGCAAAAACTGAGCTAGTGATAAAGCGATATCCCCTGTTCCGGGTGGTAAATCAATCAACAAATAATCAAGGTCGTCCCAGAAAACATCGGTGAGGAATTGCTCGAGAGCTTTGTGTAGCATTGGACCTCGCCAAATTACTGGCTGGTCTTCACGTGCGAAGAAGCCCATTGATATAGCTTTTACGCCGTGCACGCGGGGAGGTATCAATAAATCATCGATAACGGTTGGAGGTTTATCAATTCCTAACATACGAGGTATAGAAAATCCCCATACATCTGCATCGACAATTCCTACGCTTTTCCCGCGATTTGCGAGAGATATCGCAAGGTTTGCAGATACTGAAGATTTTCCAACTCCCCCTTTGCCAGAGGCGATGAGCAAGACACGAGTTTTGCAAGATGGATCGGCAAAGGGTATGACCCTTCCCTCGGCATGACCGTGTGCTGGTTGGGACCCTGCTGTAGATGCAGGATCACCGTGGACTAGTTCGCGTACTTTTGCGCGCTCTTCATCATTCATCACACCGAAATTAACTTGGACTTTATCGATTTGATTTGTTTCTAACAGAGCTTCGCTTATGTCATTTTCAATTTTTGCTTTGAGCGGGCATCCTGCAATAGTGAGTAGGATTTCGACAGTTACCTGGTCATTATCTACAGATACACTTTTAACCATTCCTAGGTCAACGATGCTTCGGTTGAGCTCCGGGTCCTGAACAGGCTTTAGAGCTTCATAAATTTCTTCGGTTTTTATAGTCATTGATTATTTCCGATCCATTATCTAGTGTACGCCCTTTCGAGTCTTGATCTCAACGCGTGCCGTCATAGTTGAATTACTTTTTAGGTCTGAAATTAAAGTGGTTAGATGGGATTGGGCCCACTTATTCTGCGCAGGTCAAGGAAGAAAATAAATTGTCGACTTGATCCGACACTTGGCTCGGCACTTGTGTGGTTTCTGATTCGATGATCTCTAAAACAGTTTCAAGATCACCGCATGCCGTTTGTGAATCAGTGCCCGAAATTAGAATGGCGCGGGTGAGAAGCACCTCAATGTTTGTGGGATTTTGATTTACTGCGAAATTAATTTGGCTTACTGCTCGTTGGTAGAGTGCCACGTCACCTGTCTGAGCCAAAAGCAAAGCTTGTCGACTCAATGCCTCTGGATTAGTAGGGTCGTCTTCTAAAATAGCACGGAATAGCTTAAGGGCGCTCACACTTCTTTGTGCTTTATCGCTCTGAAGAAGGTAGTTAGCTGCTTCGAGAGCAATTCGGGTGTTCATTTCTAATTCGTTCAGCAAAGGTTGTTCAAAATTTTGTAGAAGGTCATATTTTGACTCTGCATATACCTTCCCTATTAATCCTTGACTGTCAAGAACGCTTCGTAATTGAGAGGTAATTTCGAGTTCTTGGAGTTCCTGAAGCTCAATAAGAGCTTCGGAAAACCTTGACTCATCAGATAATGCGATGGTTAAAAAAACTATTGCATCAGCAAATTCTGGATTTAGGATACGAACCTCTCGCCAATCTCTGATCTGTGGATCGCTATCTTCACCTGCCCTGTAACGCAACCACGCTCTGTATGTCAGTGCTTCAGCATTGCTCGGTTGATCTTGAAGCACCTCATCATAAATTGAGATCGCTTCATCCCACTTGTCGGAATCACTAAGTAGCTGTTGTGCCTCTTGGAGTTTGGTTACAGTACTTTTTCTGATACTCCCAGTTATTGTCTCTGAACCTGTTCTCTCGCCTGATGAGTTTGCGATCGCTATACCTGAAATGAGCGCTAGTACAACGAGGAAAGTAACTGTAAACCAAGTTTTCTTTACGTTCTGAAGTTTCGATTCCTTTATGCTACGCGTCTCTTGTTTTGTTAACTTAATAAGTCTTCGTTTATAGTTTCGAGATAATTGCGCATAGTCTTTCTCAGTGAGATCTCCTTTGGCCAACTCACTATCTAGGTCGTCTAGCGATTTGAGAAGGAAATCCTTTTCTTTTTCAGAGCTATTGTGAGCCATTTTTCTAATTATGCGTCGAAATCATTTTGTGAAGCTTCGGAGTCAATACGGTGAACTTTACGTATTTCTCGGATTTGCTCTTCTTCATCTTTTGTTAATTCAATTCCCGTAAAGTCTGAATTTCTTCTAGAAAAGGCTAATACCAAACCACCAAGTGCAATCCCAACTACCAGGAATGGGGAAATCCAAACCAACGAATCAAATCCCGACGAACTCGGGTTTAGATTTACCCACTGTCCGTATTGTTCAACATAATAGGCTCTAATTTCTGAATCGCTTCGTCCTTGGTCTACTTGTTCCTTTATTTCAGCTCTTATTACCTGCGCTATAGGAGCCGAACTCTCAGAGACTGGCTGACCTGAACATTGTGGACAAGCTATCGTTGCCGCTAGTGAGGCGGCTCGCTCAGATGACGTCTCTGGATCCCCTGCATCAAAAGAGCCAAACAAAAGGGCAACCAGCGATACGAGCGCGAGCAACACCCAAGATAGGGTTCTTGGCTTAACCTTCACTAGCATTCGATGCCTGCCACTAATTTTTCATATGTAATGGGGCCAACAATCTTCTTTGCTACTAATCCATTTGGTGCGATTAGGACTGTCTCAGGTGCAGTCATCACGCTGTAATTAATTGCTACTCGATTGGTTCCTTCGTCAAGAAGCACTTGCCAGTCTCCTCCATATTTGTCGAAGAAGCGATCAATGTCTTTCTTGTTGTCGTTGAATGCCACAGATACAAGCTTAGTATTGCATTTGACACCGTTACTTGAGAATGCACCTTCGTTATGGAAAGCAAGCAACTCGTCGTGTTCAATTATGCATCCCGTACACCAACTTGCAAAAAAATTCACAGCGACCCATACCTGATCTTTAGGAATCAGTGCTCGATTCGCAATTAAGACATCTTCTAGGTCAAATTCTCCACCATTAACCGTTTCCGCTTGAAACAAAGGAGCTGGTTGACCAACCAAATCAAAATTAGGTTGATTTGATTGTGTGCCTCTAGTCGCTAGAAGGACTACAAAACCTATAGATACAACCGCGAAAAGAATTAGTCCAGATTTCCCTAAGCTCATCTTTCTATCTCTTCTGCATGCACACTAGATTCCTTTTCCATTACTACTGTCTGCTTTCGCTTCGTTGAAGGTATTGCAGACAATGCGCTGCCAAACAACATTACGAATCCACCTACCCAAATCCAAACAAGGAGAGGCTGTTCAGTTATTTGTATGACTATAGATTGGTCATCTTCTTCCGGAGGGTCAAGAAGTGCTATTTGAATATCCTTTGTGGATGAAGTCTTCGTAGTAGGCGACGGAACCAATTGGCCAGAAGCAGTGAAACGCTCAATAGACGGTTGGAGGATATCTCCGTCAATCCTTATTTGGACTTTTTCTTGTATGCGGTTTGAGTAGACAATCTGTTCGGAAGATTCGTAAGTGATATCTGAGCCACCGAAAGTGACCGTCTCTCCGGGGTCTAATGTAAAAGATGATTGAGAGACATAAGACGAGCTAGCTATCAGCCCAAGAGACAGCATGACTACACCCAAATGAACTATCATCCCGCCATTAGATCTTCCCACAAAGCCCCTCATTTTGTTACGGCGAATAGACAGAGCTAAATGACGTATAGCGCTCGTTCCTGCGAAACCCGCAAAACCAAAGCCCAGCAAGGGGATGAGTCCTCTTGCTCCTACTAAGACTGCGATCACAAGAGATAGTGCTCCACCCCATGCAGGCCATTCAAGTCTGTCTCTGAGTAGTTCTGCACCTGCCTTTCTCCATGGAAGTACAGGAGCAATAGCCATTAGGAAAAGTATGACGAATCCTATTGGCATTGACATTTTCTCGAAATACGGTGCCCCAACGGAGATTTGGCGGTCCTGAGTTGCTTCCACTATCAGTGGGAAAATCGTGCCTAAAAGAATTACAAAGGCAAAAGCTCCGAATGCAAGGTTATTTGCGAGAAAGGCACCCTCCCGAGACAAAGCTGAATCTATTCCACCTTGTGATCGAAGCCGGTCCCCACGCCAAAAGATCAGTGCTAACACTACTAACAGCACAAGTGAGAAAAACCATAATAACCAAGGACCTATTCCCCCTTCGGAGAAGGCATGCACAGATGCGATAATTCCGGATCGAGTGATGAATGTACCGAGGATTGTCAGCAAGAAGGTTGAGCAAACTAAAGACAGATTCCAGACTCGAAGTAAGCCCCTTCTTTCTTGAGCAAGGACAGAGTGCAGGAAAGCAGTTCCTGTTAACCACGGAAGTAGAGACGCATTTTCAACAGGATCCCAACCCCAGTACCCTCCCCAGCCAAGAACATCATAAGCCCACCAAGCTCCAAGTATTATCCCAAATGTGAGGCATGCCCATGAGAATAAAGTCCAACGCCTGGTGATCAGTAGCCAACCTTCGCCTAACCTCCCAGTTATAAGTGCAGCTATTGCAAAGGCAAAAGGTACTGTGAAACCGACGTAACCCAGGTAAAGAATTGGGGGGTGGAAAGCTACCAATATATGATTTTGCAAAAGTGGGTTTGGCCCTGGCCCATCGTATCCCACTGGTGGGTCAAAGGATTGAAAGGGGTTAGCCGGGCCGAGCATGAGCAATGCAAAGAACGCTGTAACCATGAACATCGTAACTAAAGCCCATGACACCATAGGATCTGAAAGCCTATTAGAAAATTTCTTTGCAACAATAGCGAGGTAACCTGCTAGCACCAGACCCCAAAGAAGTATTGACCCCTCAAGGGCTGACCACATGGTTGCGACGTTATAGAGAGGTGGTGTTAAAGAGCTGCCTTGTTCAGCGACATATTTGATAGAGAAGTCTCTTGTTATTAATGCCCTTTGCATAGCAAAAGTTGATATTGCCATTCCTGCAAAGGCAACCCAAGCATATTTGGCGCCTACCGCTCGCAAACGTTCTCTGGATTTTTTAAGGCCAGCGACTATAGTCAGCGATCCAGTCAGGGATGCTGCAAGAGTGAGTACTACGCCCATGGAGCCAATTACAAGGTTCATAACATTCCTAGGAGTCAGGTACTTCCGGTATTTGCCCCCGTTCCTCTGCATCGTCTAACCGTTCCTCACGGTAGTCGTTATCATGCTTTACCAAAATCCGATTTGTTGAGAACCACCAGCCATCATTGGCGCCGTTTGGGAATACGAATCCAGGTTTAGGTAAAGGTTCTTCATTCCATTTGCCTTCAAGCACCACAGGTATGCCTTCATCAAAGAGGTCTGGAGGAGTCCCTGTGCTGACTACATCAACAAGCACGCCATCAAAGGAGATTGTAAAGAAGGTGTATTCGTTGCCGTCTATGATTACAGTCTGGTCTGACGTTGCGCTCGAAATTGGTGACCCTAATATCTGAAATCGTCTGTCTCCTAGTTCAGATCTTTCCTGCACTGCCTCGTCAGCGGGGAGAAAGGATTGACTGTTGGTTATTAGAAACCAGACAAGGACAATTACAGCAATAGCTATGGCTAGTAAAGCAAACAGAGGAAGCCATTTTGGAGCCAGTCTTGCTTTTGGAACTCTAGGAGAGAGGTCCATTTGAATATTTTGTTCGTCCATTTCTTACCCTAATCTGTTGATGAGGTCATCCACCTTTGACGATCTTTGGGAACCTGTCGGGTTAGTTGCTTTCCTTTTCTGACCACCCTCCACGCATACATAGATAGTGAAATTAGGGAAATAGACCATCCCGCTATCAGATAACCGAGATGAGTCATTGAACTTCGTCCTTTGGTTGGTAATTTGAATTTCCATCTACAGAAATTCCTTCGTTTATTCTTTCTTCAATTACCCCTTCTATCCCATCTGTTTCTATCTCTGTAACTAACCAACCGACTCGAAATCGGTGGGTCATCAACCATAGAAACGAAATTCCTACGATTATGAATCCCAAGAACAATGTAAACAATGTGAGATTTTCAAGCTTTCCATCTGTCAACGAAGACTTCTGATGGAGCGTGTTATTCTCCCACCATTCAACTGACCGGTTGACGATAGGTATATTAACTGCCGCAATTATCCCAACCACAGAGGAACGCTTGGCCCTGAGATCAGGATTAGCTGGAACTTGACGCAATGCTAGGTAACCTAAGATCATCAAAAATAGAACAAGGGTAGTTACTAGGCGAACATCTCCCCATTCCCACCAGGTATTCCATGTTGGTCTTCCCCAAATACTTCCGGTGACAAGCACTAGACCGCAAAATATTAGGCCGATTTCTGCTGATGCATGTGCGACAGTGTCCCACCAACGAGATTTTTTCCAGAGGTAAAAGACGCTACCTATTCCGGTGGTGATTATGGCAACGTATGCAAAGATTGCCAATGGGACATGAACGTATATCAGCCTGACGGCGTCGTTCATATTGTCATCAGCAGGGCTGAGGAGGAAAGAGAATATCAGAAGTGTTGGGATTCCTAAGAGCAAAGAAATTCCCATAAATCTGGTTCCTCGTGAAGTTGTGAATTCTTGCTTCTCTGTACGCTGCATTAGGTATCCTCTATTATATTCCCATATGTCAACATACCCACAAGTGTGTAGACAATAGCAATCACTGAGAGAAGTCCCAACCACGCCCATCCATCGGCGTTAACTCGTCCGAAAGCATCGCCGAAGGCCCTCGTCGCCCCGATTACGGCAGGCGCTAAAACTGGTAGGAATAGAACAGGCAAAAGCGTTTCTCGCACACCTAATCCAGAAGCAATGACACCGTAGAGCGTTCCTGAACTTGAGATAGCAAGGGTTGTTACTACGGCAGAAACGATTACGAGGGGATAATCCACGACGGACATATCGAACAAAACGACCATGACTGTGAATAGCAGGGCCTCAAGAACAATTAATTGGAGGTATAGCCCTATCGTTTTGCCGACATAAATAGATGTTGGGGAGATTCCGGAGAGCATCAACCTATCTATCGCCGAATCAGAAGTCTCAACATCGACAGATCGTTGGATCGCCAGTATCGCTACCAAAAGGGTGGACACCCAAAAGAGACCTGGTCCGGTGTCTCGAAGAGTTTCGGTATCCGCATCTAACGCGAATCCAAATAGAACAAGAATTAGAAGCGTGTAAGGGGCTATTTGATTAATTAGTATCCTTGAACGCAACTCAATAAGAAGGTCTTTTTTTGTAACTAACCAAGCATCACGAAACATATCTATCCTTCGCTATCCTGACCTGAATCGCTGACTATGCGACCGCCTTTAACAAACAAAGTTCGCTCTTGGGTTGACCCTATTTTATCTATCTCATGAGATGCGATCAGTACAGTGGTACCCAGTTCACTGGCTTGAAGGATGGAGGAATTAACTAGTTCTCTTCCGTTACTATCGAGACCTGCATATGGCTCATCAAGAAGCCAGATGCTGGGTCTTTTAATCAGGAGAAGGGCGAATGACGTTCTCCTTCTTTGCCCTTCTGAGAGATTTTGTACTTGAACGGAGCCCAATCGGTCGTTCAATCCAAAGAATGCCATAGCTTTATCAACTTCAATGTCATTTGCGCCATAAGCACTCGCCCAGAATTTCAAATTTTCACTAACTGTAAGGTCTGGATAAAGACCTGTCCGGTGCCCGAGTAAACCAATATGTGCCCTTAGTTCCATTCGCTGCGTGCGCAGGTCAAAATCAAGTACTGTTCCTATTCCACTTCGCATAGGAAGTAATCCAGCGCAAAGACGTAGAAGCGTCGATTTTCCAGCCCCATTAGGCCCCTTTATGAGTACGACTTCTCCCTGTCGTATATTCATTGTGGCGCCTGTCAAAGCAGGAAATTGCCCAAGGAAAACCATACTTTGTTCTAAATTAATTACTGTTGCCAAGATTAGCTCGTTTCAGAGACCGGTACTTAAAATCTACTGCGAGTATGCTAATTCCATCTATTTCTCGATATTTAGGTTCTTAAAAGTAATAATTTGTGATTGCGAGAAGTCAATAGAGTTTCTTTTCGCTAACGTCTTCTTTGATGTTTGTTTCAAAAGCATTCCAAGCACTTGGACGCAGCCTAATTATTTTAGGTGGATTGACTCTACTATTTGTTGCATATCAGCTATGGGGTACGGGTGTTCTCACAGACCGTTACCAATCAGACCTTGAAGAAGATTTCACTGAATTAATTGAAGTCGTAGAAGAATCAACCTCCACAACTGATGCACCCAAGACCAGTGATACTGATATATCTAACTATGCTGAGCTTTTGTGGAGACCCGAGGGTCAAGCCATGGCACAGATAGTTATTCCCAAAATGGGTTTAACAGCAACCGTTGTCTCAGGAGTTTCCTCCGAATCTCTAAGAAGAGGTCCGGGGCATTTCCCTGACACTCCGATGCCTGGCATGCCAGGGAATTCTGCAATTGCTGGCCATAGAACCACCTGGGGAGCCCCGTTTGGCAATATAGAGAAATTAGAACCCGGTGATGAAATAAAGATTCAAACGATACAAGGGAGCTTTACTTACGTTGTGTTGGAACAGAATGCTGGGCGTGGCAATTTCATAGTAAGTCCAAATGAATTCGACGTACTTAATCAAAATTTCAACAGTTCGCCTAACAGGTTAACGTTGGTTTCTTGCCACCCAAAACTTACGGCTAGAAATAGGATTATTGTTGTTGCAGAACTAATTGGAGAGCCAGCTGAGTCATTCCAAAGACCGGACTACTTAAGTCAGCCTCGATTTACATTTACTTTTGATGAGGAAGTTATAGCTGAAGCGTTGGGAGAAGATGGATTTGAAGATCTCTCACAAGATGCCATTGAAAGGGATACAAGTCTTTTGAATGAAGAGGAACCTGAAGTTAACACACAAGTTGAAGAAAGTAATCGCTCCGAAATTAGCGATGTGTCGACCAATCAAGAGAATTTGACCCCTACTACCCAACCGCAACAAGTTTCGGGTTTTGGTGAAGGTTTAAGTGGTGATAGGTCAGCAATAACTCCATCAATTACATGGGGATTAGCTTTGATAACCCTTATTATGACCACAGGGTTTATTGCAAAGCGGTGGAGGCGTTGGCCAACTTACTTCCTCTCGTTAGCGCCTATAATTGCTGTAATGCTTGTCTGGTTCTTTAACCTTGATCGTGCATTGCCCAGCTATTAGTCGGAAACTATGCAAAAAAATATTCTAAGTCTAAAGAACCTAACATGAGGAGTGTCAGTTCGTTTTCGCTCAACACCACGCCCGCACTGTTCTTGGCTCTTTGCATATTCTCAGTAGCATTTGGAGCATGTTCGAGTGCGGAAGAAGAGGACAGTGGATTTAGTCCAGCTATTATCCCAGGAGCACTCGCTAAAACCGGAAACGCTGACACCCTTGTGCTTGAGGGAAAAATTGTAGCTTTTTTGTATGAACTAAGTTCTGAAGATTGCTTTAATGAATATCGTCTAGTCGATGACCGGACAGGCGACATCTCAGATTTGACGACTATTGTCGACTGCCGCAGACCGCATGATGCCGAGATCTACGGTGAGTATGTGCACCCTGCGGGCCCTGGGGAGCCGTACCCGGGGAGAACAGAAATCGAAAGATGGTCTGCAATAAAGTGTTTTGAAGGTTTCAAGGATTTTGTCGGATCTGATTATGTTCTTTCTGATCTTGAAATTGGGTCAATACCTCCAGAACGAGAAGATTGGGAAATAGGCTTATACAGAACAACAGCATGTTACGTTTACGCTCCAGGAAGTCAATTGTCCGGATCAATGAGAGGAAGTGGCATTTAAAAGTGAAAGATTACTTTCGGAACCAGCAATCAACGACAACCGATTTAAAGCAGAGGAGGTCCAGAGTTGCGAAATATGTAAAATTCGGAAAGCGCACAGGGTACTCCCTCTGGCTGGTCGCAATCATTCTTTTCTTCAGCCTATTTTTTAGCGATTTTGATGGCCCCTTGGTAGGACTTCTACTTGCATGTCTCATAGCAGGATGTGTGATCTTGCTGCCCTCAATAGTTTTGTCATATGCAGTCAGAGCCGCAGAACGCGAAGAGCGGAATTCGTCGTAGATAGTTAAAGTTTTCTTTTATCCGTTATCGTCTTGGGCTGGTGAAATATCAATTGGCTCAGCTGGAATATTCCCCGCAATTATGTCCGGGAGGAACTCAAGCAACCTGTTAGGCAAAGTTTGGACTTGTGCTGCTACTAGGTCATCAATTGACCACCATTGAGCATCCTCAAAAGCGGCAGCCTCGAGTGCTTCTAGCCCTTGGGGGTTCCATTCAGAGGATTCTGATGTGAGCGCTATATGAATTCTCTCATCAGATTTGAAATGGTACATTGCAAAGTCAAACTCAACGTACTGAGTCCATATACAAGGCCCTACTTTGACATCACGAAAGCCACACTCTTCGTAGAGTTCGCGGGCGGCTGCTTCTTGGCTTGTCTCTCCAGGCTCAATTCCTCCGCCGGGTATTTCCCACCATGTTCCTTTCTCTGGCCGCATGGGATCAGAGCCATGCATCAAAAAAACTCTGTTGGCCTGATCAAGTAGAACTACCCGAGCAGCTGGCCTGCGCAAGCTCCAGACCATTAGTTTTTCGGGAGGTCAATAAACGGTGTTTCTTTTGGGTGCCCTGGTTCTTTGGGAAGACCAAGCACACGCTCTCCGATGATATTTCGTTGCACTTGATCAGTCCCACCATAAATCGAGGGAGCTGGAGAGAATGTTGTAACTTCGTGAACCCAGCCACCTTGATTGATTTCCGTTGACGTTAGCATTCCATCAGCTCCGACGACCATGTTTCCTACCTCACGGAATTGGCGATACAACTCACTTACCATTAACTTGCCGATATTGCCTTCGGCTCCTGTCCGATCACTACTTGCTTTTGCTCGGATCATATTCAGTCGGTTCACTTCCACGAGTGTATGCAGCTTCATCATTTCATCTCTGATTACTGGATCTGTATCTTTACCAAGTTTCTGAGCAAGTTGACTTAACCTTTCAAAGAGTCTTGGTCCGATTGCTGGGGTTCCGCCGCTTCCTCTAGTGATAGATGAGAGCACATCGCCGACTTTTAAATCAAGTTGCCCAGCAATAGAACCTGGAATTGCTGTAGGTACTGGAACGGTTCCACTACCAAGGTGAGATCGCTCAAACATCAGGGTTGAGTTTGCGACTCGCCAGCCATTAGATTTACCACCAATCAATGCATTGTCATGCACTTTCCCATCTGTGATAAAGACTTCGTTGAAAAGAGCACGTCCGGTCATTTCTGTGAGCGGCCTGACGTCAACACCTTTTTGCTTCATGCTGAATGCGAAGTAAGAAATTCCTTGATGCTTAGGTAGATCTGGATCAGTTCGAGCTATGAGCATCCCCATATCAGCAACTTTGCCGCCTGAGGTCCATACCTTCTGGCCATTAATGACCCATTCATCTCCATCTTTCTCTGCTTTGCATTGCAATCCAGCAAGATCTGATCCGGCGCCCGGCTCAGAGAAAAGCTGACACCATGCATGCTGGCCATTAAGAATTTTAGGGATGTATTCTCTGATCTGATCATCGGTACCGTGTGTGGCAATCGTAGGAGCTGCGAGCATCATACCGAGCCCTGTCGGTGGTCCCAAAACCCCTTTATCCGCCATAACGCTTAGCGCAACATGATTGAGGGCTCTACTCCAACCTCTTCCTCCAGCTTCTTCACTGAGCATGGTGTGCGAGAGTCGGGCGTCAGCCATGAGTTGCCACCATTGGGCAACGGTAAGCTCAGGGTCCCAGTTTTGATCTATCCATTCACCAACCTCGGTCTTTACATCAGATTCAGTTATTTGACTCATCGGACTCCTTATAAGACTTTCAATTGGTCCAAATCTACCTCATTATACTATGCCATTGCTATTTGAATTCCCCTCCAAACGGTTTCCACGTTTGGGAACGATACTGACCCGATCTCCGTCATTGTGCACTGAAACATTTGCTCCATAAATGTCTTTGAGAGTTGCTTCTGTCAAAATTTCATTCGGCAATCCAGATTTAGTAATTTGGCCATTGACGAGAAGTGCCATTGATGTCCCGTATTGAGAAGCAAGAGTCAAGTCATGGAAAGCGCTCAAAACTGTCAAACCGAGCCGTTTTCGTTGTTGATCAACAAGTTCAAGGACCTCCTGCTGGTGACCCATGTCAAGAGCTGTAGTTGGTTCATCTAGCAACAGTAGGTTTGGCTGCTGAACGAGTGATCTCGCGATAATCACTCTTTGGCGTTCACCTCCGGACATTTCTGTGACAAAACGATCTGCCATATGATGGAGATCCAAGTCTTCCATCACAGAGAGGCCAAGCGATATATCTTCCTGTGTGGGCTGAAAGCCTCTACCCAAATATGGCGTTCGTCCCAGA
>WTHU01000107.1 GCA_011523005.1 Acidimicrobiales bacterium | reverse complement strand
GTGTGAATGTATATTCCATTTTGATTGGTGTTCGTACTGATTGCACTTGCTCAAGATCTTTAATTGATGATGGAACGGTGATCTCAGGCATTGTTTTCCTTCTCTGGGACAAAACCTTCAATGTCTTGAATATGTCCTTCTGTTTCGTTTTTCCATTTAATTGAGACTCTCATCCCAGTTTTCATAAGATCTGAGTTTTCTACAAGAACTGCGTGGAGGAAAGGCGTGTCTGACCCGTCAAGTAGAATCATTGCTAATGCGTGAGGAGTATTCCATGGAGATTGGTCTCGTGGATCTTGAACCCATGTCCACGTTGTAACTTCTCCAGTTTGACCGACTTCAACCATTTCAGTTAACGCTTTGGAGGTTACGGGGTCGTATTCCGTTGGTGGTACGAGGACGGATCCGTCCTCTCTTTTGATACCGAGCATAATCTTTTCCCGCAATCCGGTCATAAATGCCCCGATCACGGGGCCAGTTGTTCGCGTAAAGGGGTATTCCAGTACTATTGGGGCACTCAGTCGTTCTTCAGGATGCACTTGATTTCCTTTGCTTAGAACGGACTAGAATTCTATTACTTGACGAATGACTTCACCGTTTCGAACAGCCTCTAGAGCTGGATTGATCTCGTCAATCTTGATTCGTCGTGTAATCATTCCTTCTAGGTCAAGTTGTCCTTGTTTATAGAGTCGAAGCAGTTTATGGAAATCACTTCTCACGTCTGTTCCGCCATAATATGAGCCCACGAGAGTTTTTTCCATAAAGAATAATTCAAATGCGCTAAATTCAACCATTTCTTCGGCTCTTCCGACCCCGACTATGCATGCGGTTCCCCCGCGCCGGATGGCGTCGTAGGAAGCCCGCATCGTTAGCGGCCTACCTATGCATTCCAAGGCAAAATCAAAACCGTCGCCACCAGTAATTTCTAACTTTGCGGCATCGACGTCTTCTGGCTTGACAGCATGCGTGGCTCCGAATCTGCGAGCGTCATTAAGCTTTTCATCGTTGAGGTCTACGGCGACGATCTCTGCGGCCCCAGCTATGCGTGCGCCTTGAATAGCAGCGATACCTACGCCACCAGCTCCATAGACGATAACTGATGATCCAGGCGTAACTTTAGCAGTGTTTAATGCTGCTCCAGCTCCAGTCATCACACCGCAACCAATTAGCGAGGCAATATCCAATGGGATGTCAGGATCTATTTTTACAACTGCTTGTTTCGGAAGGAGCGTTTTCTCAGCAAAGGTTCCTGCACCTGCCATAGCATGAACGTCAACATCACCTTCTCTGAAGTGTGGAATCATCATTGATCCGAATTGGACTGTCATACATAGATTAGGGCTTGAGTGGTCTATACAAAATTTGCATCCACCACAGGGAGGGGACCATACAACGATGACGTGGTCTCCGACGGCGACTTCAGTAACATTTTCACCGACTTCTTCAATGATTCCTGCCCCCTCATGCCCTAGTACTGCTGGGGCGGGCTGAGGTATTGTTCCATTCATTGCTGAAACGTCTGAGTGGCAGACACCGGTGTGAGTGATTTTGACTATAACGTCATCTGGACCCGGGTCATTGACTTGAATCGTATCTGTTACCTCTAGATCATTATCGCCGGTATTGCGTAAAACTGCAGCGAGCATAGTGGACTCCCATCTCTTTCTCCTTTACGAAAATAGGCGGGTTGAGCACAATTGTAAAACTATTGCTTGAATAACTGACAGGATTCTCAAAGCTCTACTATGAGATGATGGATCAGTTTCCTCAGAGAGCGCGTAAGCCCTATTCCCTGCTTTGGAGAGGATTGATCAAGTCTTGCCCAGTTTGTGGGGAACGTCAGCTATTCAGTAAGTGGGTCAAAATGGTTGAGCGATGTCCAAAGTGTAATCTTCGATTTGAAAGAATTGAAGGGCATTGGGTCGGTGCTGTTGGCATGAACACGATCTTTTCTTTTACTCTTCTTTTTCTGGGACTGGCGATTTTTTTCTTTGTCACGTATCCAGATATCCCCATGGGAGGATGGGTTTTTGTGTTTGCAGGCGGATATGGCTTTGTTCCTCTACTGTTCTATCCAAGTTCGAAAACACTTTGGACAGCGATTGATATTCTTATGCGTCCTCTTGAAGATGAAGATTTCGATGAATCTGTTTAGCGAGTAATGCGTCATTAGAGGTTTGACGTGGATTACTTCTCTATCTAGTTTCTCTTTCTGCTAGGTTACTATTTGATGAAAATAGACGTTCTTCTAAGCGGCGATTTAACTCAGATGGATTCACTTTCTGAGGACTTAGCTGGTGCGGGCGCAGATGGCTTATTCACGTATGAGGGGAAGAGCGATGTTTTTTTCCCGCTAGTTCGTGCTGGTGAACTTACTGACTGCATGTTATATACGAATGTTGCTATAGCTATTCCTCGAAGCCCTATGCATCTTGCATATCAGTCATGGGATCTTCAGAGATTATCGGACGGTAGATTTGCTCTAGGTTTAGGCTCTCAGATTCGTCCACATATTGAGAATCGTTACGGCAGTGTGTGGGATAGCCCATTAGGACAGATGCGTGAGATCATTGAAGCCACCAAAGCTATTTTCGACAGTTGGCAGGCTCAGTCAAGTCTCAATTTCATTGGGAAATGGACAAGGCATACATTAGCCTCACCCATGCTTACACCCGATCCCTTACCTCAGGGTCCCCCTCCTATTTGGCTAGCTGCTCTTGGCCCAAAAATGACGCAGCTTGCAGGGGAAGTCGCTGATGGGCTTTTAGTGCATCCATTTACGTCTCAGTCGCATCTTGAGACCCACACAATTCCAAATCTTTCTAAAGGGTTAGCGAAACGTTCTGAAGCTTCACAAGATTTTGTTGTGACTGTCGGTGCCATTGTCGGCATCCATGATGGTTCTGATGCGGGGCGATTAGAAGCTGAAACAATAGTCAGGGGATTACTTGGTTTTTACGGCTCTACACCGGCATATCGGCCTGTTCTTGACAGTCATGGATGGGGGGATTTACAACCTAAACTTCGCCAATTGACGAAAGAGGGGCGATGGGATCAGCTTGGTACCTTATTTGACAACGCTCAGATTTCTACGTTGTCGGTGATTGGAACTGCTAAAGAAGTGGGCGAAGAACTTCGGAATCGCTTTAGTGGGATTGCTGACCGATTAGCGCTGTCGATCCCTCAAGGCATTCAGAGTTCTGATTTATCTGCTCTCGTTGAGGCGACACGCTCCTAGCGTTGAAAATCACTATCTTTAAATTGGTCTTGTAGAACATTCTTTGTGATTTTTCCCGATGGGTTTCGCGGTATGTTCTCAACAATTTCCAGCTGTTCGGGTATAGCATTTCGTCGCAATCCAGAGTCATCAAGATAGGTTCTCATCAACTCAAGAGTTAACGGAGCAGATTGGTCGCATAGCGCAATGACTGCGCAGGCGCGTTCGCCTGTAGTTTCGTCGGGTAGTCCTATGACAGCAACATCGTGCACTAATTCGTGTTCAAAGAGTAAGTCTTCTACTTCTTTGGCTGAAATATTTTCGCCATGCCGTATGATGACATCTTTTAGTCGGCCTGAGATTACGACATATCCATCTGTGTCGATGATGCCTAAATCGCCGGTACGAAAGTACCCATTTTCATCAAACGCCTCACTGTCCAGTGTTTCGTCTAGGTACCCGAGCATGAGTTGTGGTGCTTTTGCTCTTAGCTCACCTTCCTCACCGGATGGCACAATACTGCCTTCTGCATCAACGGCGATTAATTCAACTCCGGGCATTGCTTGACCTTCGGTTAACGCAAGTTTCTGGTCTGGGTCAGTACTTGAACCCATAGTGAGGATTGGGGCTTCAGTGAGACCCCATCCTGATACGATTCCGGACCCTCCTAATTCAGCTTTGACTTCAGAATGTAGTTGGACGGGTTTTGGTGCTCCTCCGCCAGGAAAGTTTTTAACATTTGGGAAAAGCTTCGTTTCTGGTTGTTTGCGTTGAGCTGCGAGGTATGCCATGTGGAATGGGGTGCCGGCTCCGGGATGCGTGCAATTCTCCGATGATAGGAACGCAGTTGTCGTTGAGGGGTCAAATGCTGCATCGCATAGCAATGTGGCGCCACTTTGTAATGCTGTAAACAGCCACGTTAAGCCTCCAATATGGGGGAACGGGAACACTAACGCTGGCCTGTCCCCTTCTTGGACATCTAGGCGTTCACCCATACTGTCACCGATCGCAGCTATCGATGCATCTGTGTGCTTTGCGCCTTTAGGATCTGCTGTCGTTCCTGATGTGTAACATAGCCACCTCAGCTCATCTTTTGCAGGGGCACGATACGGTTGCAGGTTTTCTTTTAGCCCGGATGGGAAATTTTCGGGAGAGACTGCAATATGAGTTAGGTCAGGGATTTCGGACTCTATGTTCTGACCCATTTCTCCAAAGTCGAATCCTCGAAAATCACCGGGGGTGATTAGCATTTTCGCGCCTGCTTGGCGAACGCAGAAGCTAACTTCTCTTTCTCGGTATATAGCAATGATTGGGTTTTGGATTGCTCCGATACGACTCAACGCCGCTGCCAAGATAACGGTCTCGATCCATGTTGGTAGTTCCCAAGCAACGACGTCCCCTTCATTAATGCCTAGTTCCTGAAGTCCAGCAGCCATTTCTTCAGCTTGGTCTCTGTATTGGAGAAACGTTAGCCTTCGGCCTTGCTCATCAACAAGCATTTCGACATCGGGGCTGATTTGTGAACGCTGTAGAACGAGGTCCCATAAGTTTTGGTGATCGATTCTCATAATTTTCCCTTTCGTCAGTCCTTAAGGTCTTGGACCTTTTGCATCATGATTATGCCTCAATCTTGATGTGTGCTTGTAAGTGAGTTTGTTTTTCGTTGAGCCAACCTTTTGAGTCGGCGTATCCAATCATGTTTGCAAATTGTTCTTTCCAATCGGCGTCGTGTTTGTGTTCAACTTGTTGACGTACCCATGCTATGGAAACCCATACATGATTGTCATCAGCTACAGAAGAGTGGTTGCCCATGATAGAAACAATTCGTTTCGGGTCGGCTTCCGATGATCGAATTTCAAATGAGGTGAGATTGTCAGATTCATGGACGGTTGCAGTATTTTCTGAAGCGCTGATTTGGATAAACATGCGTCTGAGTCTAGATGAAAAATGCGGTGGAGGACTAAATGGATTAATGTGCTGTGATGACTTTAATACAATCTGAAGTAGCGAGCGGTCTTGAATTTCCTGAGGGCCCAATCGTGATGGATGATGGCAGCATTGTTCTCGTTGAAATAGCTGGTCCTCGCCTTACGCGCGTGCTGGCTGATGGGTCAACTGAGGTTATTGCAGAATGGGATGATCCGGAGTCTGCTGGACCTAACGGAGCTGCTGTTGGCCCTGATGGGCATATCTATGTTTGTAATAATGGTGGCTTTGTCTGGTCTGAAATCAACGGAATGCAATTTCCGATGAACCGTGAGACCGGTGCGAACCAGTCGGATTCATATGTCACGGGGTCTATTGATCGCGTTAACTTAGCTACTGGTGAAATCGAGAGTATCTACTCAGAGTTTCAAGGTGACCGGCTGTGTGGTCCTAATGACATTGTCTTTGATGTGCATGGCGGATTTTGGTTCACTGACTTAGGGAAGCAACGTAGACGAGAGATTGATAAGGGTGCTGTTTATTATGCGCTTCCTGACGGTTCGTCAATAGAGCGGGTTATTGACAATATTGATCATCCAAATGGGTGTGGTTTATCCCCTGACGGGCGGACATTGTATGTGGCTCAAACAACGACTGGACGTTTATGGGCTTATGAAATCTCTCAACCGGGGGTCCTAGCGAGCGGCAAGGGAGTGTGTGTTGCGAATACGTTAGCTTCTCTTGATTCAATGGCTATTGAAGCTGATGGAACGGTGGTTGTGGCTGCCCTTCGGGATGGTCTTCTGGTTGTTCGACCAGATGGTTCGCATGATTTTTTGCGTGTTGACGGACCGTTGATAACAAATGTTGCTTTTAGCCGCGAAGGCGACAATGTCGCATACATCACAGAATCTGCGTTAGGTTCACTGGTTGCTATTGAATGGCCACGGTCTGGTCTTGAGTTAGCCTATTCGTGTTGATTAATTAGTTGCTATTAACAGATGTACGGCCTGCAAAAGCCATAAACTGCTCAACAGCATCATCTGACGTGGTTGTACAAGGATCATTAAACCTGCCGGGGCCACGCATGCTTTCAGATCTTGGTTGCATTATTTTGAAGGCTTCTATCGCCATTTCTGATGGAATGCCGTGATCTACGCTGCTGGCGTCAGCTATATCCCATGCGTGTGTGAACGTATCGATCCATATTATGCCCAGGAATTCATCGAGAGTCATGTCGCCAAATGGTGATGCTACTTGCTGGTTCAAATCATCTTGTGTGTACCGTTGCTCTATTTCGTTTTTGAGCTTCGCAATGAAAGTACCGGTTGTTGGTTGATCACCTCTTGATGAGTCTTCTCTATTGATGTTATCGACCATAGAAAGAACCATTTCGGCGTGCTCAATTACGTCGATCACGTTCCAACCTTCGCAACAGGTTGTGTCATGGGGCGAAGATTTTTCTACAGCTTCGCTTAAAAGATGAATTGCGTATGCGTACCGCGCTGAATTGTAGGTGGGAAACTTTTGCGTGTGGTGTTCCGGCATGTACATGTTGATGATTTGCTACGCTACTCCTGCAGCAACTTTTGCTTTGCTTGCAATTAGTTTCCCGAGTTCTGATAGTTGCGCTGAACCGCCACCGAGCATGTTCTCTAGTTGTTTTACCCAGAGGAAGTAGCGGTGAACGGGATAATCAATGTCGGCGCCCATGCCTCCATGGAGGTGTTGAACATCGTGCACGACTTGTTGTCCGACTTCTGCGGACCACCATTTCGCTGTGCGGACTTCTTCAGCTGCGGGGTATCCGCTGTCCAGTCTCCACGCTGCTTGCCATAAGACCAGTCGCATTGCATCTGTACCGATGTAACAGTCTGCTGCTCTTTGTGTTACGGCTTGGTTGTGTGAGAGTGGCCTTCCGAATTGTTCTCGTTCGCTTGTGTATTCTGCCATCATTTCTGTTGCCTTTGCACAACAACCTACTGCCGAGGCAGCTATGGCTGTATGGATGCGCTCAAGAGTCCATGTCAATGCCTGTTTTCCTTCATTGATGGTTCCGAGCAGCTCTGCGTGGTGCTGGTTTAACGTAATTTCACCGTGCAGTTCCCGATTTGTTGTTGAACTATTTGAGATTGTGATGGATGGTTTGTTTGTTGATATGAGGAAGAGAGCGATATCGCCTGCATCGGTTATAGCTGGTGCCACGATGTAGTTTGCAATATTTGCTGCTGGAACTGCAGGCTTTGATCCAGTAAGTGACCATGAGCCGTTTGTTTCTTCAGCTTTGAGTGACGATCTGTAGGGGTCATTGATACCCCACTCTTGGAATGCGCCAGTGAGGATACATTTTCCTGTTATGACTTCTGGGAGAATCATGTTCTTTTGCTCTATTGAGCCAAATTCAGCTACTGGAAGTGCGCCCATCGCGAGTGTTTGAAGCAACGGTATAGGAGAGACCGATCGCCCGTGTTCTTCTAGAACGATGCATAGTTCTAGAAGTCCGAATCCGAGCCCACCATGTTCTTCAGGGAGTGCGACTCCTAAGAGGTTTGCTTGCGCTAGTTCTTCCCATATTGCCTGATCGAACCTGTCTTCGGTCTTTTCTATTTCTTCAACGCGATCATAATTTGAGGTACCTTCGAATATTTGCGCGCTTAGGTCCTTGAGTGCGTTTTGTTCTTCTGAGAAGTCAAAGTTCATTTTTAGCGTTTCCCGCGGCTCATGCCAAGACCCATCCATGCGATGATTTCGCGCTGAATTTCGTTAACTCCTCCACCAAAGGTGTTGATTTGTGCTGATCGGCCAGCTGCTTCAAGTTCGCCCCGCAAGACCGCCCCAGGGGTTCCTCCTCTTAGATGACCTGCTGCTCCGATGACTCCAAGCAGTAGATGATAGACATCTGCGACGCTTTCTGTTCCATATACTTTGGCTGTCGATGCATGATATGGCTGGAGTGTTCCCGCTTCGACTGCTGTTGTCATTCTCCAGTTCATAAGGTTGAGGGCGTCAAGTTTTGCCTTACATTTCGCAAGGTCCATTTGGACCCATGGAATATCTATAATTCGTGTTTCATCGTCAATATTGGTTGTTGCGGCCCATTCGACGACATCGTCAAAAAGTCTGAACGATAAAACGCTTACGGCTGCGAGCCCTACGCGCTCATGGTTTAGCTGACTTGCGATAAGTCCCCATCCGCCGTGTAGGTCGCCGACTAAATTGCTGTAAGGAACCCGCACTTCGTCGTAGTAGGTTGCTGTCGTTGTGGCTTGGCCAACGGTAACGATCGGGGTGTAGCTGAAACCTGGATCATCGGTGGGCACGATGATGATTGATATTCCTTTATGTTTCTTTGCTTCGTGGTCGGTTCTGCATGCAAGCCATACGTAATCTGCCTCGTTGGCGCCGCTCGTCCACATCTTTTGCCCGTTAATGACCCATTGGTCACCGTCTCTATCGGCTCGGGTTGTGAGCGATAGGAGGTCAGTTCCGGCGCTTGCTTCGCTGTACCCGATAGCGAATGTGATTTCTCCGGAAAGTATTTTGGGGAGAAAGAATTCCTTATGTTGTGCGCTTCCCATTTCCATGAGTGTGGGTCCGACAGTATTCAATGTCACAAATGGCATTGGGGCATTTGCTCGAACTGATTCGTCGTAGAAGATGAACTGATCTGTTGGTGGACGTCCTTGACCGCCGTATTCTGTTGGCCAACCTATGCCTAGCATGCCGTCTGAACCCATTTTTTTGAAAAGCTCACGTCGCACTGGTGAGGTTTCATGGGCGCCACGCAATGCGTCTCGGACATCGTCGGTCATTAAGTTCGCAAAGTACTCTCTGACTTCTTTTCGGAATGACTGCTGTTCTGGGGTTTCTTGTAGTAACACTTTTCCACCTTAGGGAGCTATGCCTCCACTTTAGCGATCAATGTGAGGGCATGAAAATTTCTGTTACTTATCAATAATACACAACGAACAGGCAGTTTTGTTAAAGCGCTTCGTTGCCTTCTTCACCGGTTCGTATTCTGACGAGTCGATCGACGTCTGATACCCAGATCTTTCCGTCTCCGATCTTTCCAGTTCGAGCTGCTCCAAGAACAGCATCTACTGCTTTGTCGGCATCATCGTCTGAAACGACAATCTCTAGTCGTGATTTAGGAGTAAAGGCTACTTTGTACTCAGTTCCTCGGTATGTTTCGGTGTGTCCCCCCTGCCTTCCGAACCCTTGGGCCTCAGTGACAGTCATTCCTTGCACACCCAAAAGTGCCAAGGCTTCCTTAACCTCTTCTACCTGGTGTGGTTTGATAACAGCTGTGATTAGTTTCATCTGTATATTTCGCTTTCTCTCCAAACGGTATTGAAGTTGTTTATAACATTAACACCTTCATTGCTAAGAGTTACCGAAATTGTGTTACCAGCATGTTAACTTTTCTGATGCTGGTAATTGACAGTTATGCCCCGTACACAGCTTCAGGCGGGGGTGTGTTATCTATGCTTTGATGTACAAGGTCAGCGACTTCCGTTGCTTCCATTTTTCTGTTTCCTACTGATGCGACGGCTCCATGTTGCCACCCATCACACACGTTGAGTTGTCCAGCAGTTACTTCAAATGTTCTACCAGTTATGTCACATTGTGGGCTTATGAGCCATGCGACGAGGGGCGCTACGTTATCTGGTGACTTTTCATCGAAAGTTCCTTCTTGGACATCATCTGCTGAGTAGAAGATTCCTTCTGTCATTCGAGTTCTGGCATCAGGTGCCACAGCATTAACCGATACCCCATACCTCCCCCATTCAGCAGCTTGTTGGACGGTTAATAATGCTATAGCTGCTTTTGCGGCTGCATAGTTTCCTTGTCCGATGGAACCCATCAATCCGGCTCCTGAGCTTGTGTTGACTATTCGGGCTGCAATTTCGTTTCCGCTTTTCGCTTGGTCGCGCCAATATGCAATGGCATGTCGGGCTGGAGCGAAATGGCCTTTGAGATGGACGCGGATGACACTGTCCCACTCTTCTTCGTTCATGCTGGCAAGCATTCGGTCACGAAGGAATCCAGCGTTGCAGACAAGGCCATCAAGTCTCCCCCAAGTATTAATTGCTTGTTGGATCATGCTTTCGGCTTGTCGCCAATCAGCGACGTCCGCTGCGTTCACGGCAGCTTCACCGCCGTGAGCGAGGATCTCGTTGACGACTTGTTGAGCTGGACTGTCACTCCCTTGACTTCCGTCTCGTTCAACACCAAGGTCATTTACGAGTACTTTGGCGCCTTGTCTAGCTAATTCCAGCGCATGGGAGCGCCCTAGTCCTCGCCCTGCTCCTGTAACGATGACTACTTGGTTTTCGCAAATCCCCATTTTTTCTCCTCAACCGTGTTCACGTATTTGTTGGTTTCACTGTTGCAAGAGTAGCACCAGCAATTTTACGAAGTTCAGTTGGTGAGATGGGAAAGCATGAATTTGGTGTTCCCGCTGCAGCCCACACTTCATCGAATGCGTCGAGATCTTCGTCCATGATTGTCTGCATTGGTTGGATATGGCCAAATGGAGGTGTCCCTCCTATAGCGAATCCAGTGTGCGAGCGAACGATTTCAGGTTTTGCCATTTCGAAGCTCTCAGCATTGAGAAGGAGTTTAATTGTGTCTTGGTCTACCGTGTTTTTCCCTGACACAAGGAGAAGTACGGGCTGGTTGTCAGCGAGGAAGACAAGTGATTTAACGATTTGGCCGACATCGCAACCTACGGCTGCTGCTGCATCTGATGCTGTTTTTGTTCCTTCGGGAAAGAATTGTATATCTGGTTGATAGCCGACTCTTTTACAGGATGCTTGGAATCTATCGTTGGCTTTCATTGCAGATGCTACCGAGCACCTCTAATTAGTCGCCCTGGTCGTTGCCCCGTGTCTTGCCCAAATTGTCTTGTTATTGTTCCTGCGACGATCGTGTAATCGTATCCTGTTGCTTCTTGAAGGAGTCTTCTACCACCTGCTGGCAGGTCATGAGCCATTTTGGGGCCATGTAATGTAAGTGCGTTATAGTCAATGACGTTTATATCTGCTCTCTTTCCGGCTTGTAGTGTTCCGCGGTCGTTTAAACCATAAAGTGACGCAGTATCGTTCGTTTGTTTTTTGATGATCCATTCAAGTGGAAGTTTCTTTCCTCGCGTTCGGTCTCGTGTCCAGTGACTGAGCATGAATGTTGGTATTGATGCGTCGCAAATCATTCCACAATGTGCGCCCCCGTCTGAGAGTCCTGATACGGCTTGTGGATGGAGGAGCATTTCTCTGATGACGTCATGGTTGCCGTCAACATAGTTGAAGATTGGCATCATTCCCATGGCGTAACCATCATTTTCGAGCATGTAGTCGTAGAGAACAGCTTCTGGTGTCGTATTTTTGGTTTCTGCTATTGATACGAAACTTTGTGTTGGGTCAGGTTCGTAATCTGGTATTTCGCCCATTGGGTAAAGCCGGTGAAGCATTGATTGAATCATTCGGCTCATGCCATCAAATAAGATTTTCGGGTCCGGGTCTGTATCGGTTTCGTTTAGTATTGCAGTTCGTGTTGAGCTCTGCTTTAGCTGTTCTACTAGTTCATTGTGCGGTAGGTGGGCGATGTTGATAAAGGTTGGTCTTTTCGCGAAGGCGTGATGTGTTTGCAGTCCTATTAGTAGCCCAAAAGGTCGTCCGGCTACCTGGGGGAAGCATTGGCTTCCTTGTTCCGTTGCTTCTAGCGATTCCTCTAAGAGTTGTTTCCAGAGTGATGGTTCCGTTTCATTCTGAAGGAGAGCGAATGTGACTGGGCGTTGAATGGTTGCGGAGAGTCGTTTCATCCATTCCATCTCTTTTGGAGCGTTGCCGAGGTCTTGTCCATCTGCTCCTGCTGGGGCGAGTTCAAAGACTCCTGATCCTGCATCTCGTAATGCTTCACCTAAACCGTATAGTTCGTCTTCTGCTGCGAACGTTCCTGGTACTGGTTCCCCGTTCATTGCTCGGTGCCCTAGTACTCGTGATGTTGAGACACCGAGAGCTCCGGCATCGATCGCTTCATGTACCAGTCTTTTCATCTGGGCGATATCGGTAGCGTTTGCGGGTTCATTATTTGACCCTCGATCACCCATGACATATGACCGAATGGCTCCGTGAGCTATCTGAGATCCGATATCAATTGCGAATTCTTTGCTATCAAGTGCATTGAGGTACTCAGGGAATGATTCCCAACCCCATTCCATTCCCTCTGAAAGTGCGGTTCCTGGAATATCTTCAACGCCTTCCATTAATTGGATGAGCCAGTCCTCTTGCCCGGGTCGTACTGGGGCGAATCCTACCCCACAGTTCCCCATAACAACTGTTGTGACGCCGTGCCCTGAAGATGGTTCAAGAAGTCCGTCCCATGTTGCTTGACCGTCATAGTGTGTGTGAATATCTACGAACCCTGGCGTAACGATCTTGTCGGTTGCGTCAATGACGTTTGCGGACTCTGTTGGTAGATCTTGCCCTATGTTTTGGATTTTTCCATTGCGTACTGCGATATCGGCTTGGAACGCTGCATCGCCTGTGCCGTCAACAACTGTTCCGCCTGTAATGACTACATCATATGCCACAGCTTCCCCTTACTTTCGCGTCCTAAACTTATTTTACATTCGGTGTGGTTGCTCGGCTAGAGAAGATGGAAGATTTCGTTAAGTTCTTTGCGCCGAATGTCAGGGACTTTGACACCGTCTAGCGGGTATCCGATGGGAAATAGGCAGAATGGTCGCTCATTGGTTGGGCGTTCGAGTATGTGGTTAAGGAATTTCATTGGTGATGGTGTGTGCGTCAGTGTTGAGAGACCCATTTGGTGGAGCGCTGCGATGAACAGACCGGCTGCTATTCCGACGCTTTCTTTAACGTAATAGTTTTTCAATTGGGATCCATCTTCAGCGATTTCATAGCGTTGTTCAAATAACACAACTATCCATGGCGCTATCTCAAGGAATTCTTTGTGATGGTCAGTCCCTAACGGAGCGATAGCGTGCTGCCAGTCGGCGTTCATCCTGTTTTCTAGGTAATTTGTACGTTCTTCTTCTTCCGCTGCGTCACGGATCGCTTTCTTTATATCGCTGTTCTGTGTAGCGACAAATGTCCATGGTTGTTTGTGCGCACCAGATGGTGCTGTTGATGCAGTGCGCACAGCTAGCTCTATGAGTTGTTGTGGGACCGGTTCTGAGCTGAACATCCTGATGCTTCTTCGTGTATTCATTTCCTCAAAAAAAGACAGAGCTCTTCGTTGCATGTCATGTTCAGGGATGCGTTGATAGTCGTATGAGTGGAAAGGGTATTGTGATTCGAGTTCTGTGGAGGGGTATGGGTATTCGTAATGATCTGACATGTTTCTGTTGTAGCAGAGAAACTCTTCATAGGTTCATTGTTCAAGTGTGAACGACATGAATATATGTTCGGGTGAGGATTCACGTAATTGTTGCAATGGACCTAAGCTATGGGAATTACGTTAGGAGGAATGATGTCTGGACCCATGGCAGGGGTGCGTGTAATTGAATTAGGTGTGTGGGTTGCTGGACCGGCTGCTGCCGGTTTGTTGGCTGATTGGGGCGCTGATGTGATCAAGATTGAACCTCCATCAGGTGACCCAGCGAGGTCATTTCAGCGAATGCTTGGTGGAGACATGCCTAACAATCCCCCATTTGAATTAGATAACAGGGGCAAAAGGTCAGTTGTCTTGGATTTGAGCACGCCAGCGGGTCTTGAAGCGGCTCTGTCATTGATTGAAAGCGCAGATGTGTTCATCACGAATCTACGGACAGGGGCGTTGAAACGTCTAGGGCTTGACCACGAAACGCTCCTATCTCAAAATGATCAGTTGATCTATTGCGGAATTACTGGGTACGGAAATGAAGGGGCTGATGCAGATAAACCTGCGTATGATGTCGCCGCATTTTGGGCACGTTCGGGCATTGCCAGTTTGCTAACTCCTGATGATGGAAACCCTCCGTTTCAACGGGGCGGGATGGGTGACCACAACACCGGCATCTCAGCAGCAGCAGCCATTTCAGCGGCACTGTATTCGCGTGAAAAAACTGGCAAAGGCCAATTTGTTTCAACCTCGTTATATAGACAAGGTGCGTACACGGTTGGTTTTGATATGAATATTGCCTTGTTATGGGGGATGACGTTGTCTGTTGGGAAAAGAGAAACCATGGGGAACGTCGCCATAAATAACTACATTGCCGGAGATGGAAAACGATTTTGGATTGTTGGATTAGAAGGACTCCGTCATTGGCCTCCGCTTTGTAGAGTTGTTGGGCATCCGGAATGGATGGAAGATGAACGTTTCGCTGACCCCCGATCTCGAGCAATCAACGCTGGTGAACTCATCAGCCTTCTCGATGCAGAATTCGCGAAGAAATCCCTAAGCGAATGGGAACCTATATTTGACTCCGAACCGGATTTCTTTTGGGCACCCGTAAACAGTGTTGACGATGTTTTAGCTGATCCTCAAAGCATTGACGCTGGTTTGTTTGTTGATGTTCCCGATGGCGTTTCATCCACGCGTATGATCGCAACACCCTGCGATTTTGAAGGCACACCATGGGAGGCTTCATATGTGGCTCCCGGCTTAGGTGAACATACCGAAAATGTTTTGATGGAAATTGGTTTCACCGAGGACCAAATTCGCCAACTCACAGCAGAATAGTCACATAAAACAGTGGTGATGGATGCCAAACGACTTGCAGTTGCTTTATTTATTTTCTGTACGCTCCTAGCATGCAGTGACAGTGCTGAAACTCTTCCTTCGGTTTCTAACGACCCAATCATCGTAAACC
>WTHU01000093.1 GCA_011523005.1 Acidimicrobiales bacterium | reverse complement strand
CGAGATCGTATTTGATTGTTGCGCCGCCTTCATCTTCACTGGTGATTCCTCCATCTCCTGTGGAGAGGCAATAGCCATATCGGTGTTTAAGCCCAACGAGACTGTCAGGAATTTGAGGGAATTCACTGCCCCTATCGTCTATTTGTCGCTCTGAAACAGCGCCTGTTTCCATGTTTAGACGCCACTCCCACATCATCGGAGCATCTTCAGGATTAGGATCACTCGATACGGCAATATCAGATGAGTTTCTCCAAATCTCTCGTAACCTGCATCCATTTACGACAATCTCGTGACCATCTTCATATGAGTTCAAAGTATGAAACACGTAACAAGGGTTAACGTCAAACCATTTCACATCAGAATCTTTACCAGCCCGGGGCATAACCCCAAATCGCGACGGGTAGTCGTCACTCCATTTAATGGGCATGCCGCCACTCATAGCTTCTTCCATATCAAAAACTGCGGGAAGGTCAAGGAAAATAGAATGGTTTCGTGTGACTGTAAAATCGTGCATCATGGTTGGGCCACCGACAGTTATCTCTTCGCTTTGAAGAAGTTCTCCATCGGCGCTAATTCGGTGGTACACAAGGTAGGGGGGTAATGAGCTGTACCCGAACATCAGAAGCTCACCGGTTTCACCACATACTTTAGGGTGAGCAGTCATAGCAGTCGTGAGCTTGCCACCATAATCGTGGTACCCAATAGTTTCTACATCTTTATTCAACTCATATGGGAATGAGCCTTCCTCAAGTGCGAAAATTTTTCCACCGTGTCCAAGAATGCTTGTATTTGCCACGCTCACTTCGTAGTTGAATGCGCCTTTTTCCATATCAAGGTACAATTCCATTCGCTCTTTATCAGGGTTATCAAACATGGGTGTTCGTACATATCTGTTTCGGTACCAATTAGCTTTTCCATTAGAGATCTCAACACCGTGGATCATTCCGTCTCCAACGAACCAATGATCGGATGTTCCGGACTGAGGGTTTGCGCCATTTCGGAAATAGCGGCCCTGCAACTCTGTAGGTATAGAGCCTTTCACCTCAAGTTCGGTAATAGTGAGTTCATCAAAGACCGGAGCATTATTACCTGATAGGTGCCAGGGCTTATCCTCCGTTGTGCCTGAATCAGGTATTTCCGTTGTTGTCATATCTCCCCCTGAGCACCGTTTAGGTAATTAATGGTGCTTAGTGATACTGTTGCACAAATCTAATCGCATTACCATTTACACCTTTAATGCGGTCACAACATCTTGGGGGAAATTTTCGTGGAGCTCTATCTTCAGAACCTTTTGACGGGTTTGGGTGATGGTGCCGTCATTGCCGGAGTGGCTCTAGGTTTAGTGCTTGCGTACCAAGGGTCAGGGGTTTTGAATTTTGCGCATGGCGCAATGATGATGTACTCAACCTATATTTATGATGAATTGCGTGATACTGGCGATTTCGTTTTCCCAATTTCTGTTCTCGGGAATGATCGAATCAATTTACTTGGAACACCTGAAAAGGGGGAATTAGCGTCATTTTGGCCTGCTTTTATTATTGCGCTCCTGATGGCGGCGGTGTTAGGTTTGCTGATTCACTTACTTGTCTTCCGGCCTTTGCGCGGAGCTCCTCTACTTGCAAAAGTTGTTGCGACAGTTGGTGTTTTTATTCTGCTGCAATCTCTCGTTCTGCTTCGGTTCGGCACCTCCAATGAAACGGTAAGAGCGATTCTTCCTACAGATACGCTCACAATACTAGGGACACGAATACCCCAAGATCGCTTCTGGCTTGCAGGTATCGTGATTCTTACCGCTTTACTTCTGAGCATTCTATATAAGGCAACCACATTTGGATTGGCTACTAGAGCAGCGGCTGAAGAAGAAAAGGGGGCAACATTATTAGGGTTCTCGCCAAATGTCCTAGCAGCCGGAAACTGGATGCTTGCTTCAGTAGTCGCAGCAGTCTTCGGAATCTTAGCTGCATCACTATCCAATGGGGTTAACACAGTCAATTACACTTTGCTAGTTGTTCCTGCTCTTGCCGGGGCTTTGGTGGGAGCGTTACGCTCCTTTTGGGTTACAGCTGGAACATGCCTAGTACTAGGAATGGTTCGGTCTGAGCTCTCCCTACTGCAAATTAAATCATGGTGGCCAGATTTTGCTCGGACCGGAATGCGTGACGTCCTTCCATTTATTGTCATCGTAGGAATCCTATTTCTAAAAGGAAGAAGTCTCCCGACACGAGCAAGTTTGGTTGATATAAAACTAGCGTTCGCCCCCAAACCTCGGAACGTCCTAAATGCAACCGTGGTTCTATCTGGGTTGGCGCTTCTTGGCATCTTTTTCTTTGATAGAGCGCTTCGGCTAAGCCTCTACGAATCCCTCACATCTACAATCATCGTGTTATCAATTGTCGTTCTGACAGGCTTTGTTGGACAAGTCTCCTTGGCTCAAGCTGTCTTTGCAGGAATTGCAGGTTTCATATTAGGAAAAATAGCTTTAGAAACGGGAATACCATTTCCTATCTCTCCAATTTTAGGAGCGATAGGGGCAACAATCCTCGGTCTCATCGTAGGCGTTCCGGCGTTGCGCATACGTGGTATCCAATTAGCGGTTGTTACTATGGCTCTTGGCGTTGCCCTCGGCACAATTCTGTTCACCAATAGGTGGTTTATTGGGAATACGGGTGCGCTTCCCATTGAAGCACCGGATTTATTTGGAGTTAACCTTGCCGCTAATGTAGGCACGGATTTTAATCGTTGGGAATATGGCATCATGCTCCTAATTGTGACGGCGTTATGTGCCTTATTTGTAGTGAATATTCGTCGCTCAGGAACTGGGCTTCGCTTCCTCGCAATTCGCGCAAACGAAAGAGCTGCCGCAGCTTGTGGAGTCAACGGTGCGGCAGTCAAACTGCAGGCTTTTGCATTTTCATCCTTCCTTGCAGGGCTCGGGGGAGCAATGATGGCTTACTTGCGCGGACAAATTAGCGGAGAGTCCTTCAGCGTATTTGCCAGTCTGGCCTTGCTAGCTTTTGCCTACCTAGGGGGCATCGGTTCTGTAAGCGGTGCCTTAGTTGCAGGAGTCATAGCACCAGGTGGATTAGCAGTTGCATTGATAGCGAAAGGCTTTTCTGGCGACAGCATAGGAACTTACGCTAACTTAGTCGGAGGGGTTGGTTTAATACTGACTGCAATACTAAATACGGACGGAATCGCCGGAAAGATCGCTCGGGATAACCAAGCGAAACGAAAAGCTAAATCAAAGCAAACAAAAGAAGAGCTCTTGCCAAAGGCAAGCTAGGGGGAAAAATGAAAAAAACACTAATAGCAGTGTTCACAATTTTTGTAATGGTTGTGGCTGCCTGTGGTGGGTCAGATAGCGGATCAGATAATGAGAGCTCGCAAAGCTCTGCGACAGAGAGTACAACGTCACCTGGAGAAAACTCACAAGAAGATTCTTCTCCCGTGAGTGAAGATACCGACGGGAATAATGCACGCGACACTCTTATAGGTCTCGTCAGCGCAGTCACGGGTTTAGACAATGAGGGTTATGTTGCATGCATAATTGATTCTGTTGCTGAAGCAGAAGGCCTCACGTACGACGAAATCCTTCAAGATCTTACAAGTGAAGGTGGTCAAACTGATCAAGCAGCTGAAGCCGCAAGCATAGCCTGTATAGCGGAATTGTCTCCAGAAGAAATCATGGAACTTTCTGAAAATGATGGAGAGGGAGAAGTCGCCGACGAACCTGTTGAAGCAGACTATTCTCTGCCTGCCGTTCGAATCGGGTTAATGAATCAAGAGAACGATCCCATAGGCTCATTTCCAGAAATAAGGTTTGGTATCGAAGGAGCTGTTAATTACATCAATGCAGAATTGGGAGGAATTGATGGACACGCTGTTGAGCTCGTAACCTGTCTCCAAAATAGTGTTCCTGCTGCACAAGAATGCGCCCAGGAACTTGCAACCAGTGATCTAGTTTCTGTCATAAACGGTGTCAACATTTGGACAGTTGCATTTGATTTTTATGGAACTATGGGAGACACACCAGTTATTGGAGGTTTACCTCTATTTGCTGGAGACTATAACCAACCAAACGCTAGATACTTTAACGGAGGCAGTGTGCAAGTCTATTCTGCTGCCG
>WTHU01000028.1 GCA_011523005.1 Acidimicrobiales bacterium | reverse complement strand
AACATATATCGATGAATTGGTATATTTTCATGATGCGAAGGTTCCGTATAATTCAAAAGATTTTTATTTGTTCACTTATTTTGATTCTCAGTTCTGTTGCATGCTCCGCTACCGAGTCAACAACTGAACCTGTGCCGGTACATCAAGAAAAAACGAAGGAAGTCGAGAATTCACCTGTTGAAACGTACAGACAACCTGTAGGGGATCTGGTACCGAACACTCTCAATATAGATGGGATTGAACGTTCATATCTCTCTTACATACCTGTTGGCTTGATGGATAATATTCCCGTGATTATTCAATTTCATGGAGGTAGTGGAACGTCGAAAGAGGCGTACTATCGGGAAGGAAACTTGAATGGAGTTGCAGACTCTGAGGGAATTTTAATGATTTACCCACAAGCTGAGATCAGTACAGGAAGTGTGTGGAATACGCTACATTCTGATGAAGGTAACAAGGTAAGTGCTGACGATTTTGGATTTATTGCAGCGATCATTGACCGTTTGGGTGAGGACAACAGGATAGATACTTCTCATATTTATGTAGCTGGATATTCCAATGGAGCAGCTATGGCGTATCAAATTGCGTGCCATTTGAATGACCGTATCGCAGGATTCGTAGTTCATTCCGGCAATTTCCCACTTGAAGAAGTTATTAATAATGAATATCCGTGCGATATTACTGGCGAAACTCCTGGACTAATTTTTAATGGAACAGCTGATATGACGCGTCCATTAGAGGGTATTCCAACGTATGCAGTTTCGGTTCGAGATGGGGCTATGTGGTGGGCAGAACAAAATAACAGCGTTAGTGAAACGACCTCACAGGATGGAAATATTGAACGAACAGTTTATGCATCCGAAGCAGGGACCGAAGTTCAGTTATTTATCGTTGAAGGTGGAGGACATGATTGGTTCAACTTCACTATTGATGGGATGCCTTTAGATGTTTTCACGTGGGAATTTTTCGCTAATGCACATAGGTAAGGGCTTTAGCCTCACTCTTGCTTTAGAGAAGGATAAGATTTGCTCTTCTTTGTAATAAAGTGAGTTACTTGCGGGTGACTGTTACTGGAAGTTTGGAGTACCCGTGTACGAAACTTGAGAACACTCGCTCTGGTTCATCCTGTATTTCAATGCGTTTGAATCTTTGCAGAATTTCTTCCCACAAAACCCTGAGTTGCAACTCCGCTACCCTACTACCCATACAGAAATGGATTCCGTAACCGAATGAAAGTTGCCTGTCGGCATTATGACGCTCTATGTCAAGCACATGAGCGTTTTCAAATACGTCTTCATCTTGATTAGCAGATAAGTACCACATGAGGATTTGGTCATGTTTCTTTATTTGTTTGCCACCCAGTTCGGTATCGTGATTGGCCGTTCGGCGCATGTATGAAAGCGGTGTCTGCCAACGAATAACCTCTGGTACAAAGTTAGAGATGAGGTCTGGATTGGCGAGAAGTTTATCGTATTGATCAGGGAACTTATTTAATCCGTAAACACTTCCCGTCATCGTATTTCGAGTCGTGTCATTACCACCGACAATGAGTAACAGAAGATTTCCAAGTTGTTCAACCATGGGGATGTCTTTGGTCGCTTCCCCGTTTGCGAGCATTGATACTAAATCAAATCCGGGATTTTCACGGCGTAGTTTAAAAAGGCCATCAAAGTAATCAACGCATTCCAGTAATTCATCTATCTTTTGTTGCTGTGTCTCAACAACACCACCTGGCCCTGGAATAGCGAATACAATGTCTGACCAGCGCGTTAGTTTCCGGCGGTCTTCCATTGGAAAGTCAAACAGTGTTGCCAACATGAGGGTCGTTAGTTCTATCGATACTGTGTCAACCCAGTCAAATGATTCTCCTTCAGGGAGTGAGTCAAGCAGTTCTGCTGTTCGTTCACGAATCATAGGCTCAATATTTCGAAGATTACTGGGGGCAGAAACACTACGAACCGTTTTCCTCTGCGCTGTGTGATCTGGTGGGTCCATCGCTATAAAGGTTTGAATACCAACTTGCGATTCAGTTTCTTCTGACATTGCGATTTCTTTGATTCCAAGGGTGATGCCTTTTGCGGATGAGTAGGTTTCCCAGTCTCCATCAACTGCTCTAACGTCTTCGTATTTTGTGACTGACCAATATCGTCCTGATGTTTCAAGTTCATTCAAATGAACTGGGTCCTCGGCCCGTAAACGTGCGAAATGGTCTTGCCAGCGATCTTCAAGGAAAAGGTAAGGGTTATGTGGATTAATTTGGTCAATGGTGAGTTCATTCGCAGATGGAACGTCAGCGCCTATTTCGGCCATTTCCATTTCAGGTGTACGTATATTTGCATCAAAGAACGCACGATCTTCCGCTTTCGTTTCAGCCGTATCAGTCATTTGTATTCCTCCGAACTACTTTTACTTTACATGTGAGCTAGCTCTTTGGACAAAATGGGATGGTTATTCTGTATGAGACCGATTCGTTGAAATTGTCTGAACAAGGCTGCGGCGGATTTAATCTTCGTTTAGAAATTTGATCCATGATTCTTGCATCTCAGGCAAATCTGTTGGTAATTCTCCTTGACCCGGAAAGCGTTTTCTATTTGTTTGTGTCAAACCATCTCGGACAAGTTCTTCCATAGGCATAAAAAAGAGGAACTTGAGAAGTCTTTCCTCAAATACCCAGTTCATGTCTTGTTGTTTATATTTATCGTAATAACGTAGACCTGTGTAATAGGTTTTACCTTCTTGCGAGAGTTCGGCGTGAGCTAGAACGATTCCTTCTGCTGTATTGGCGTCAGTAAAGGTTATTTTATGACTATGTGGATAGTGGTAGGTAGGTCCCATATCGCTGAGGCGTCCGTTATAGAAGTCGACTATCGCTTGTCTTCCATGCATTACAGCTGATCCATCGGCATGCCCGAAGATTCCATTCTCTGCGAATAGCGTTCCGATAGTGTCCACATCTCTGTCATCTACAGCCATGCTGTAATCGGCAACTAAGGTGCGTATTGATTCTCGTGACTCTAAGCGCTCTATTCTTTCCTGTAGTTCCATCTTTCCCCCATAATCGTTTTATCTTTTCTAGGTTGTTTGTAATGAAACGTCAATTAAGGGATTGGACTTATTCAACGGGTTTGTTTTTGAAGTTGTTGGGTACACTCGGTTTGTGAGTTTAGCGCTCGTGGCTCAATTGGATAGAGCATCTGACTTCGGATCAGACGGTTGGGGGTTCGAGTCCCTCCGAGCGCGCTACTTAAATTAGATTGGATTAGAAGAAAATCCGCTGATTGTATAGTTTTATTCTTCACTATAGTCTCTGAGCATTTTTGCCAGTTCGAGTTGGTGTTGTTCTTCAATGGCTATTTTTGATCTGGCAAATTCTTCTAGGAAAACAGATGCGTTCTCAACGGTATTTAATAGTTCTCGGTAAAGCTGAACAGCGCCTTTTTCGTGTGCCAGACTCTCTCCGAGGATGTCTCGAATTGAATGTTGATTGGTTTCTTCAATTGCAGCGATGTTTGTTGAGGGGTGGCCTCCGAAGCCTGTGAGAATTTCTCCTACTTCTTGCGCATGAACAAGTGACTCGGTTGCTTGCGCTTTCAAGAAATCAACTAGCGGAATTCGATTAGGTCCAGTAACCATAAGTGAGTAGTGCGTGTAGCGAACAACACCGGAAAGCTCTGCTTCTAAAATTGCATTTAGATTATCGATTACTTGGTTTGTATCAAGTTCTGGTTCCATAGTCCCTCAATCAGTAGTGGGTTTTATTAAAATTCTACCATTTGTTCTTCTTATCGCCTTAGTCTTTATTGAGCTAGGCTTATTACTCTTTACGTAGATAGGTCTTTGACTTCGGAGGGAAGATGATCAAGAACGTTATGGAAAAGTGGTTTGCTGTTGTTAGCGGCAATGGAGATATCAGAGAGCTCTTACATGAAGATTGTGTGTTTTGGTCGCCCGTTCTCTTCCACCCTCAGGTCGGAGCAGAGTTAACAGCAATGTATTTATCAGCAGCAGGCATGGTTTTCCCAGGGGATGGTGAAAAGAAGGGAGATGAGGGTCAGTCTGGAAGTTTTAAGTACACAAAGAAAGTTTTTGATGGCAATCATGCGGTCCTTGAATTTGAAACAACGATGGATGGT
>WTHU01000157.1:2704-4151 GCA_011523005.1 Acidimicrobiales bacterium | reverse complement strand
GATATAGCTATTGATGGCGGACAACTATACAAATTATGAGGAGGATACATGGCCACACCTAGTTGGTTGGGATCAATAAAACAAACCGCATTTGTGACCCATGACATTGAAGCGACCGCTCGGGAATGGGTAGACGTCCATGGTATTGGTCCATGGTTCATCTACACCGTTGATATCCCCGACACTCAATACGGAGGACAGTCAATTCCGCTCAAGGCACGCATGGGCTTGGCGCAAAGTGGTTCTCAGCAGATTGAACTCATTGAACCATCGGATAATCCCTCTATCTATAAAGAATTTATTGACGCAGGCAAAGAGGGCATTCACCATATTTGCTACTGGGCCAATATCGACGATGCGCGAACACACTTCACCTCGAATGGGAATGAAGAAGCCCAATATGGGGTTACCGCAAACGGAAACGAATTTTTATACGTGTACGGCTCGAAAGATATACCATTCATTGAAATCGTTGACCCAAATGAATCCATGACAGCGTTCTTTACACTCGTTGCACAAAGTGCTCAGGACTGGGACGGGTCAGATCCTATCCGGTTTTTGTAATGGACCCATTAAGAAAAGTTGAAGCTATACAAGACATTACGCTGATGCTTCATGAGCAGGCACGTCTCGCTGACCTAAACCGACCCGATGAACAGGTTCTCTGTTTCACCGAAGACGTTGTCGGCGACTACTACGGTGAACAACTGCATGGACGCGATGCAATCCATGCATTGTTGGTACCGGCCCTCAACCGTTGGGTCGCGAGTAGCCACAGTATAAGCAATATCCAAATTGAGATAGTTGATGAGAAGTCAGCCCGATCCGTCTCGTATGTGCACGCATGGCATCGAATTAACGAAACAGGTGCTGGTGATTACGAAGTAAGGGGACAGTACCATGACGAGTGGTCTCTCACACAGAAAGGATGGAGAATCAGTAAACGAACTTTCCTCACTATGGGCGCCACTCCTCCCCGACCTGATGCTCCTACAATCGGAAGGCGCACAAACTCTTAACTTGTGAACTCTAAATACTGGTCTATTACTTCGTGGAAGCGCTGCACTCTATGTTCCTGTTTTGCGAGCGTGACACCAATAAAGCCGCGGGAACCCAACCCAAGTTGTTGACCCACTACGATGCTGAGGTCTTGATCCGCTATTCTTCGGTTCGTTAACCGCTCTCCATAGGTGAAGAATTGACGCTCTTTCCCTTCGTGTAGCCACTCCTTACCTCCAAGACCGTCAAGGTCAGCGTCGCTTTCACTTCCTTTTGCACCGAATGTGAAGTTGTCGTAAAAGCACTTCTCTGGATTCTGTGGATGTGGGCGCATGCGTTGCATTGACACATATTCGCACCCTGCAAAACTGACGGTGACATTCGGAAAAATATTGTAGTGATATGCGTCTGTTAGCTGATCATCTTCAAGCTCTCCGATCCGGTAGCC
>WTHU01000157.1:0-2604 GCA_011523005.1 Acidimicrobiales bacterium | reverse complement strand
TGTAGTGATATGCGTCTGTTAGCTGATCATCTTCAAGCTCTCCGATCCGGTAGCCCTTGGATTCTGCGTGTTCCCGTTTAGCCTTTTGCAATGCTAGTCGAGTGTCATATTCGCGCCCAACAAAATCTTTAGGATCCAAACCCCAAGGCGTAAGCATGGATGCGAGCTGATCATCTATCCGCAAATCTTTATTCTTCAATGATTGAGCTGGCGTCCCCATTTGTATCGCCATCCGATTATGACCTTCATCGCACCAGTCAAAGACGCATTGTGTGTAGTCATGCTCGATCCAATATTCCCCTTGAGGGTGCACAGTCGGAAGATGATAGGACTCGCATGAGTTATCTTGGGGAACTTTCCAGTTGCAATCAACAGCTACCGTCGCCGCTGATGTGCGAACCCAATCCTCACTCTTATACCTTTGCCAATCGTCCCAAACCGGTCCCAGATACTCCTGCAAGGTAGGCCCAGTTTGGTTCATGGTCATAAAAACAAAGCCAGCGATACTATCATGACGGAATTGGTTCAGAGAGACACCAGATGGGTCTATTGCTACACCGTCAAGTGACCACGTCGCTTTGCAATGTGGGCACACTATCTCATCAATGTTTCCTTCAGGTTTGAGGATAAGTCTTCCTCCCCGGTGAGGGCATTGATTTGCGAAAACCTGCACGCTGGCATCATTTTGTCGCATTGTGATGAATGACTCTGCCCCTATCTCCTCTAACGTATAGTCGCCTGACTTTGGGATATCAGGTGCTCTAGCGACGAGTAACCATACTTTGCTCCAAATATGGTCCCATTCACGCTCCATAAACTCAGGGGCTATGTATCGTTCACCACTAATTGGTGTATGACGCAGTGACGGATTAGTCCACCTATGCTTGTGGGCATACCCCATTAGGGGTTCCTAATAAGCGTAACGTTCCCGTTTGTTCCGTCAACTGTGATTGTTGCGCCATCTTGTATCTGTTCTGTTGCGTCAGCGACTGACACCACGCATGGAATACCCATCTCTCTGCTGACGATTACGGCATGGCTTACTTGCCCCCCAACGTTAACGACAACACCATCAACAGCGAGAAATAACGGCGTCCAAGCAGGGTCAGTTAAGGGTGCCACCATGATGTCACCAGGTTCCAGATCTGGCGGAGATGTGGGGTCCCGAACAATACGTGCTCTTCCGGTGACTACGCCTGGGCAACCTGCTGTTCCTGCAAGCACATCGCCTTCGATGAGACTACTCTCTACCGCAGGTGTATTTCTTTCCCATTCTGTAAGTGGTGGGATTATTCCATCGCGAAGAAAGAATGGTGGGGTCAGGTTCCAGAGGCTTAACCAGTTCTCATATCGATCGCGAAGGAGTGCGGAATAACTTGATGGGTCAACTACGAACGATTCTAATTCTTCGTCGAGAAGCATGAAGATATGTTCTGGGTCGTCCACTATCCCTGAGTCTGCGTGTCGTTTGCCTAATTCCCTGATTGCCATTCTGCTTTCATGGAGGACACGCACCAGACTTGTTTTTGCTCTCTCGCGAAAAACCATTTGATTCGCACCTACGAGAGCGCCTTCAAAAACACCAATAAGTTCGTCGTCTCCAACTTCTGCCAATTTCTTACGCACTTCTTCAACAACCTGTTGACGGTCCTTACTTGCATTGTCGGCACCATTTTGGGGATTCTTCTCGTCAGGCTGTTTGCGTACCTGATCCAAGGTCCGCAGAGGTATAGATGGGTCGGTTTCCCAAGTGTGCGCGCTGAGTTCCCATTCGTTAGGCCCTCTGGAGCCGTACTCGTATACGAAATTATCAAAATCGTCTTTGAACTGTTGAGCGTTTGGCGAGCCAAGCGTTTCAAGCCGATTGAGCAAACCGTCTATTCCTTCGTCAAAGAGCGCTGATAGTTCCCCATCGCCTCTTACCAGTCTGGATAGTTCCCATAAAGCAAATGATGGTGCGGCGGAATCCACATCACCCAAGCCTGCAAGGACCCGCATCGGCATAGTGGGGTCACTGATTGCTTCCGCAACGGCTCCCAACATTCCCGGCGGTATTCCGCTTGAGGTGGCGGCCACCATTTGATTTGTTGTGAAATCACGAATGTACGGATGTAAGTTGCGAAGATGCGCCACAAGTTCGTCATCAGTTAACGATGCTAGGTCGGGGCGGTCTGCACGAATCTGCGCAGCGCGCTCTTTCTCTTCTTCAAGTTCCGGCCAATGTGATGTGGTCAAAACGAACTGCATATGAGCGTCTATCTTTTCTTGAAGGTGCGGCTTGTCGTCTTTTGGGTGGGGCTCATACGGAGGTGTGTCGGGGCGATCACCAAAAAAAGCTAGATCCAATTGATCAACTGTGATCGCAGGATTGCGGACAGCTTGGATTCGAACGCATGACATGTTGATATAGAAGTATCCACCAAAAAATGTCACCATTTCGGGTTTCCCATCACGGTAATCATCCTCTTCATAAGCGCCCATGACTATGGAAGCCTCCTGGAAGCCGTGCCCTATGGCGTTATCAAATCCATACGTCTGCCCTAATGGGCTGGCTGGCGTTGGCAGGACTTCACCAGCGTTTGCTCTTGTGTAGTGTGGATACCG
>WTHU01000151.1 GCA_011523005.1 Acidimicrobiales bacterium | reverse complement strand
TGATGTAACTATCTATGGCTTTTTCGGAAAGTTCGGTTTCTCCTACGTTTAGGATTTCCTTCGTTGCGAGTAGGTGCCCTGTTGAACTGATCGGCAGAAATTCAGTTAGACCTTCAACAATTCCGAAAATGGCGGCTTTCCAAATTGATAGTGATTCTTCAGGCAATACTCTTTCTAACCCTAGTGCTGGGTCAGCGATCAAGAATGATAACCCAATAGCTACGAACGCTAGTGTGATTACTCTTCTAATGCTTTTCTGCTTTGAGGGTGCCGACTCCATCAGTCTCCTTATCTTAGGATCCTAGATGGGTTAGTTAGTTATGTGTTATCAGACACCAGAAACTGTGACGTCAGATACCACAAGGCTAACTCCAGATGCCCTCATGGGTAGCCGTTCAAGGTCGTTACCTATATCAAGCACCTCTAGAAGCATTCGTTGAAGAGTCGAAGCGATGGTTATCTCCCTAACCGGTTCAGACAATTGCCCCTTTTTGATCAATAGCCCTTCGGCTCCTGCAGAGAAATCTCCGCTGACTGGATTAACTCCTGAGTGAAGACCGGAGACTCCCTGTATCAAAATTCCATCATCAATCTCGCCGATTAACTCTTGTTGCGATTTAGTTCCAGGGACAAGAGATAGTGCTCGCGCTCCGACTCCGGGTGATGAGTTATAGCTACGAACGGCTGATCCAGTCGATTGGGTACCCATTGACCTTGCGGTGTATGAGTTATGTAAGAACGTGTTGAGGACACCTTGTTCTATAAGGACATTCCGTCTGCTAGCAAGGCCCTCTCCATCAACTTCTGTCGCAGTGAAAGCGTCAGGGTCTGTTGGGTCATCGATTAAAGTAAGGATTTCTGCTGCTATCTTTTCATTTTCCCTATCAGCAAAAAGTGAGCGCCCTTTTAGAAGGGATTCTCCACTAAACGTGGAACCGATTATTCCGAGGAACTGTGCAGTTACATAGGGGTCAAGAACCACTGTTTTGCGCCCTGATGAAGCTTTTTGAGCACCCAGCATACGGGTCGCGCGTTCAGAGGCTAGTGACCCAGCTTTTTCAATTTCAAGTTTCGCGGGATCGCGACCGACGGAATAACCAAAACCGGTCTGCATGTCTTTCCCATCAGATGCAAGTGATGAGCCGGCAATGTAACATCCGCCATCGTAACTTGATCGCCTGATACCACTTGATGTGACTATTGCGCTTGCTGAAATGGAGTCGACATATTCTGATGATTCCACGCCCACTATCCGCTCATCCGATTTCATTATGTATTCTTCTAATTCCTTAGCGAGGGCGATTTTGTCTTCAGTCGCAAATTCTTTCAGTGCTGGGTTGTAAAGATCTAGCGAAATTGGCTCGACGTTGTCTGGTTCAGCGATTTGAAGCATCTCATCAAAGGTCCCGAATGTTGCATTGTCTCTTGCTTCAGAAAGGGTTTCCTTGAGGATTTCCATATCAAGAGAACCAGCATAAGCCATTCCCTGACGTCCATCTTGCACGACTCTTATACCGACTCCTTGGGATTCTGAAGCAGTAAATGACTCTAATTCTCCTTTGTAAACCCTAATGTCCGTCTCTTGATCGTGAACAGCGATGACTTCTATTTGTTCGTTGGAAGCGCTGAGAGCAATAACCTCATCTGCTATGGCAAGTAACTTTTCTTCCATGCTTCTATGCCGCAGTCCCACCGACGGTCAAACTTTGGACTCGTAAGGTCGGTGTCCCATCTCCGACTGGTACTCCTTGACCGTCTTTGCCACAAGTGCCCGGAGATCCCATTGCGAAATCGTTCCCTAGGGCATCTATTTGATTGAGGACTTCTGGGCCGTTACCTATTAAATTTCCTTCGCGTATTGGTGCAGTAACTTTCCCATCTTCAATTAAGTAGGCTTCGGTCATTCCAAATACAAAATCGCCAGTCGCTGTGTTAACTTGTCCCCCTCCAAGGTGAGCTACGTAGACTCCTTGCTTGGTATCGGCGATAATGTCTGCCGGGTCAGTTTTTCCGTTCGCAATGTATGTGTTGGTCATGCGAACCATCGGTAGCACCATGTAACTTTGTCGTCTCCCATTTCCACTGCTCTTTCGCCCTTGGGATCGTGACCGCAATCCATCCCACATGTAGTCCATTAATATTCCATCTTGAATTAAAGTGTTCTTTTGAGCTGGGTGACCTTCATCGTCTATTGCGAAAGCTCCCCATTCTTTAGCCATAGTTCCATCGTCAATTAGTGTCACCAGTTCGCTTGCTACTTGTTCACCGGTTCGCTCAGCGAATACTGATGCCTGTTTTTTAACTAGGTCAGCTTCTAATCCGTGACCGCATGCTTCATGGAAGAGAACTCCGCCGCCGCCACAACCGATGACTACTGGCATTGCTCCGCTGGGTGCGGGTCTCGCGTTTAATTTGGTTAATGCCCTTTGTGCTGCTGTTTCTGCTAATTCCTCAACGTCATATTCATCAAATAATTCAAACCCAATAGGTCTCCCTGTAGATTCTCTTCCTGTCTGCATCCCAGCATCACCTGTAGCGACACATGCAACTGAGAATAGAGTCCTGACCTGATCGTCTGAGGCGTACACTCCGTCGCTGTTTGCCACGAGAATACGGCGCCGTGAGTCTCCATATCTTGCAGATACTTGAGTTATTGATTTGCTTTGGCTGCGAGCTACTTCGTCAGCCCTTTTTAACAATTCCACTTTTTTTATTTTTTCGACTGTTTCAGGAAGGACAAGGACAGGATTTGGAGATGGGTTACTGGAGGCTGTTAAGTTGCTAGCCGAACTGGCGCCTCCGTTACTACGCGCTGCGGCTGCGGCTGATCTAGCAGCTTCTAAGAGCCCTTGCGTACTTAGATCAGCTGTATGAGCAAAACCTGTTGTCTCGCCTACAACGACTCGTATTCCTGCACCGCGATCTCTTCCTGATGTTAATTCTTCTACTTTTCCGTCATCAAAATATGCCGACGAAGAACGCTTATCTTCAACAAAGATTTCAGCGAAATCACCGCCAGTCTTTAACGCTTCGGCTATTGCATTCTCAATTAATTCTTTGTCTATCATCTCTTTTTCCATACTTATAGATTACTTGTTTCATAAGTCATTGCCCCTATCCGACAATGAACGGCTCTATTTGCGTATGGTACATGTATGGCATTGGAACCACCTATTCCTGCAGCGGCTGACTACACAGTGAAAGAAGATGATTTAGCGACCTCATTGGCATCTGGTGACGTTGATGTTTTAGCGACCCCAAGAGTTATCGCATGGTGTGAGGCACAAACAATGTCTGCAGTCGCTGACTACATCTCTGAAGAGGAAACAACTGTTGGTATGCGCGTTAGGGTTGATCATGTGAATCCGACAGGACTTGGTGCAACGGTGAGAGTCAGTGCCTTGTTAACGAGAGTCGATGGCCGAAGACTCACTTTTCAAGTGAGCGCATTTGAGATAAGTGATGATGCGGAACCGTTACAGATTGCTATGGGGCAGATCACACGCGTAATTGTGTTTAGAAACCGTTTCATGGAGCGAGTGGATGTTTCTTGAGGGTTTAAAAGCGCATTAAATTCAAGGGTTTTCTACTTTTTGCCGGTTTTAACGTAAGGCATCCGATAAAAGTAGCTTTTGTGCCAATAGTCTATCTAGGTTACGTAGATGCGAACTGTACAGCGAATTAACCAGTGGAGTGGGTCAATTTAAGATGAGCTTTGAAACAACTGCGAGCGTTGCAAATCGGAAGTCGCAATGGTGGAGGAGCAAGTACGTTACGGTACCACTTCGTATTGGCTTGAGCGTTGCCTTGCTAGTCGTTGTTGTCGTGTCAATGGATGATATTGACTGGGATGAACTTCCTGATTGGAATAGTGAAACTGCTGTTTGGAGCATCGGGGCTTTTGTGTTCACGTTGGCTGGTTTTATTCTTGGAGCAGTTCGCTGGCAAAGGGTTTTAATAGCTTTGGGCGTTCGCCAACCACTTGGGAGACTATTTAGTCATTATATGTCTGGGCAATTCGTCTCTAATTTTCTTCCAACGACAGTTGGTGGTGATGTCGTTAGAGTGAGTCGATTAACAAAGGATACGGATGACGGCCCTATTAGCTTCACCTCGGTCGTCTTTGAACGGTTAAGCGGGTGGCTGGTTTTACCGGTGATAACGTTTATTGGATTCGCTATAAACCCCGGCTTAACTGGCTTGGGCAACTCAACTAGAATTCCGTTAGTAGTAGGTTTTATAACACTGGTAGGTTTAGGGCTTGTTCTACTGTTGCTAGGCAATGACCGCATTGGCGAGGGCTTGCGCAACCGGCAAGGGGTTTTACGTTTTGCGAATGCTATCCATTTGGGAATTGATCGCCTGAGGCAACATCCAAAAGCAGCTAGAGAAGTAATCTTCTCTGCATTCGCTTACCAGTTTATGCTTCTTTTAGCTGCTGGTTGCGCTGTAGAAGCACTCGGCATTGATCAGGTTGGGTTAACAGCACTTATGGCATTTATTCCAGCTGTTCTTATTATTCAAGTGCTTCCTCTTGGCATAGGGGGATTAGGGGTTAGAGAAGGAACGCTTGTTGTTTTCCTTTCAGGCATAAATGTTCCCTCTGAACAAGCACTTGCCCTAGGACTATCCATCTATGCGTTAACGCTTCTTGGGAGTCTAATAGGTTTCCCTCTCCTTATTTTTGGTGGACGAAAAGGAACCAATGGAGCTGATCCCGCTCGGAGCGAAACATAGTTTAAGGTCATAATGAGAAGTGACGTTGTTGAAACCAGGTACTCATCAAGGAAATGGGTATGGGTACGGGAATTACTTCTTATAGCTATCTGCTATTCATGTTACTCATGGGTGCGGAATCAGTTTGGGTCTGCATCAGTGACCTCAGATACTGCTTACCGTAATGCGGATTACATGATCGAAACTGAGCGTTTCTTTGGTCTGTATTTCGAACCAACTCTACAAAGTTGGTTCGATAGTTGGGTATGGTTTTTGCGCTTCTGGAATATTTTCTACGGAACTTTACATTTTGTAGTGACGCTTGGCGTCCTGATTTATCTGTTTTTACGAGCTAGTGATGAGTATCGAAAATGGCGGACTATTGGGCTTCTAACTACTGGTTTAGCCTTAATAGGCTTTGCCCTCTTTCCTCTGATGCCTCCACGGTTACTTGGTAATTGCCGTGAGGTGGGAGCATGTATTGATAGCCCGTACATCGACACAATGGCAGAATATGGTGGTCTGTGGAGCTTTGATTCAGGATTAATGGAAAGTCTCTCAAACCAGTATGCTGCTATGCCAAGTCTGCACTTTGCATGGGCTCTCTGGAGTTGGCTTGCGATTCGGAAGCATATAACTACCAAATTCGGACGTTTCGCAATAGCGTCCTATCCGCCGTTAACATTATTTGCGATCGTGGTTACTGCGAATCATTACTGGATAGATGCCCTTGGAGGGGTCGTTGTCCTTGGAGTCGCCCACTACCTTGGTGTTCGTCTAATTTCTTGGTTTGATAGTGTTGCTTTGCGGACACGCATTACGGCTGACAGTACGTAGGTGCCGAATTTCATAGCCGTGCGACTATGTTCACCAGGTATCATATTGTTAGCTTATTAATGAGGCTTCTTTACTATGCTTGAACAGATTACATGTCCTGCTGATCTACGGCGTTTGTCCTACGATCAGTTAAATTCTCTTAGTTCGGATATTCGTCAGTTCATCGTTGACACTGTTGAAGAGAATGGTGGTCATCTGGGTTCTAATTTGGGAGTCGTGGAACTTACGATTGCGCTGCACCGAGTTTTTGACTCCCCCCGTGACATTCTTTTGTGGGACACCGGACATCAGGCTTACGTTCACAAGATGCTTACTGGGCGATTGGGAGACTTCAAAACGCTACGAAAAGGCGGAGGCCTCTCTGGATACCCAAGCCGATCTGAGTCTGAACACGATTGGATTGAAAATAGTCATGCTTCTACTGCATTAAGTTACGCTTTTGGTCTTGCAACTGCCCAAGAAAGTGACATAGGAGAAGGCAGGCGGGTCATAGCGGTGATCGGTGATGGTGCGTTGACTGGGGGTATGGCATTTGAGGGGCTCAATAACCTTGGACATTCTGGAAGTAACGCCATCATTATTCTCAATGACAATGGCAGGTCCTATGCTCCAACGGTTTCTCTTCTCTCAGATAGCCTAAAGAAACTTCGCAATAACCCGAAATATCTTGAGCAGCAGGAAAAAATTGAATCAAAAGTAAAGAGCCTATTACCATCTCGGGAAGTCTTAGGGTTATCTGTTGAGCGGGCGATTGATGCAGCAAAGGCTGCTGTTAGAGAAATTTGGGACCCGACATCGTTCTTTGAAGATTTGGGTATTCGTTATAACGGGCCTTTTGATGGGCATAATATTGAGGGACTTGAGAAAGCGCTTCGTAATGCATCCGGTTTCGAAGGACCTACTGTTATTCACGTCCTTACCGAAAAAGGTAGAGGCTACGGCCCAGCTGAAAATGATCCGATTAAGCGACTGCATGACATCGGGGCTCCCAAACCAGGGAGCTACACCGCTGCTTTTACAGAGATACTGATCAAAGAGGCTGAAAACCATCCTGAATTAGTTGCAATCACAGCAGCAATGCCGGACAGCACCGGCCTGCTTCCCTTCTCTGAGCGTTTTCCTGATCGCTTCTTTGACGTTGGCATAGCAGAGCAGCATGCTACTACGGCTGCTGCGGGAATGGCTATGGGCGGACTTCGCCCCGTGATCGCTGTTTACGCTACGTTCTTGAATCGGGCCTTTGATCAAGTCAGTTTTGATGTTGCGTTGCACGAGCAACCTGTAATCTTCTGCATTGACAGGGCTGGAATCACTGGGCCAGATGGCGCATCCCATCATGGCTTATTGGACATGGTGTTACTTACGAAGGTGCCTGGAATGACAATGTTCGCTCCTTCTTCTTATCAAGAACTGCAACAGATGTTTTCTGACGCTTTAAAGATTACTTCCGGACCTGTAGCGATCCGCTACCCGCGAACACCTGCCCCTTCGGTTCCTGAAACCGAGGTTGGGTCTGGATTAAATGCGCGCATGGTTTCCGAAGGGTCCGATATTTGTATTCTTTCTGTGGGGAAAATGTTGGAGACCGCTATCAGCGCATCGGAGAAACTCCAGCAGCAGGGTCGTAGTGTAAGCGTTTGGGATGTTCGTGCTGTCTCACCACTAGATTCCAAAATGATAGCTGCTGCCCATAATCATTCTCTTGTTGTGACCCTTGAAGATGGCATTGTTGAGGGAGGTATCGGGTCCTCTATAGCGAACCATCTGCGAGATCTAAACGGACCAGCCCCAACGATAATTACAAAAGGGGTCCCTGTTTCGTTCGTTGATCAAGGAAACCCTGAAGATCTTCTGTCTGAGTTAGGTCTTGACTGTGACGGGATAGTGAAGACAATCCTCGAAGCAGATTTGTAAATCCTATATCACTCGAAGAAAGGGTTCTCTCCCGCTTCGTGGTCAGTAACGTCAATAATTTCAGTGATTTCAGGAATTGCTTCTGCGATCATTACTTCAATGCCTTGCCTGAGGGTAGCTGCTGACATAGCACATCCTTGGCAACCACCTCCCATGAGGATATGAGCTACTGTTCCGTCCATTTTCACTAACTCTGCATAGCCTGAATGAGCCGCTAAGGACGGGTTAATGTGTGTATCGAGTAGCTGTTGAAGTTTCTGTCCAGGCGTGCCTGTGAGCTCGATATCTTCACCTTCTAACATTTTTGGACGATTAGGGTTTCGTATCACTAATCCGCCTTGCATCGGATTGCTTGGAAGGTCAAGAGTGGCTCCCGTTAAATTCTCAAGATCAGATTTGGGGATGATAACGGTTAGTTCATCCACCTGATATATGTGGTCTTCGGGGCCAGCTTCGTCAATATCTTCGAAAGAGAGGTCATAGGAGAATTCGGGTCCGTTTGATCCAGTTATGGCTACTCTGAGAGCTGTGGATTCTGGGTTCTCTTCCTCTGACCGCACCTCTAATACCGTGGATAAGGCAGCGTCGGTCACTTCTAACGCATCGGCACTGACCTGTGTTTCATCAACTGACATATAACGATAATACCGGCTCATTTCGCTGAATTGTATGAGTTCGTTTCTCTTTATGAAGATTATTTTGGAGCGTTAGATTATCCTAATTATGACAAAATTCATTTCTTTTGGCGCAACGATCTAATGTTTAACATGGCTGATTCCATGTCCCTCAAGATGAAGAAGAGAAGTTCCCTTCAACGAGCTGGCCTTGTGATTTTGCTTTTGGTTGCTTTCCTTTTGCGCGTGTGGAATTTGGACTGGGATGAAGGAACCCACCAACATCCCGACGAACGCTACTGGAGCATTGTGACTTCGGATATTCAATGGGAGGATCCGGTGACATACTTTAATTCTGAGGATTCAGAATTAAATCCATATCGTTACCAGAGTTCATGGGTATATGGCACTCTCCCCTTGTTTGCGGCAAAAGGAGTAGCAGAATTCCTAGAGGCAGATTTCTTTCTTTCCAATTGGGTTGTATCGGCCATTGACTCTGTTGGAATTAACTTAAAAGAGGACCAGTTATCTGCAGATGGAGAGATGTACGTAGGCAAAACCTTCAATAGCGGATTTGAGGTCCAAAATATTGGCAGGCTTCTAGCAGCTTTAATTGATACCGGCACTGTGCTACTTACCTATCTTTTGGGACGGGCCTTGTTTTCTAGAGCAGCAGGTTTTATCGCAGCAATCCTTTTGTCGTTTGCTCCACTCCATATTCAATACAGTCATTTCCATGGAGCGGAGCCGTGGGTAACGTTCTTTGGAACGGCCGCAGTTCTATTATCGGTTCTATTTTATAAGTCCTATCAAACACTAGGGAACGGTGATCCCCCCAAACGACGTGAAATTATTCGAGCGCTCAGTATCGGATTCTTTTGCGGATTAGCTGGCGCATCAAAATTCACGGGTTTCATTGTCTTTATTGCCCCAGTTTTCGCTTTTGCATTAACGGCTTTCAGCAATAACTGGGATAAGGGAACTAGTAGCGCAAGGCGATCAGAGGCATTTTCTTTCTTTGTGGTCCTGGTCTCGGTTTCTGGATTGATGGCAATAGGTACTTTTCGAGTTTTCCATCCATACGCTTTTTCGAACTCGCTTAAGTTGCACCCAGATTTTGTTACTGACCTCAGGTATTTACAGGATGTGAACAACGGTGGAGATTTTCCGTGGGTTATTCAGTGGGTAGATCGCCTTCCCCTATTTGCCCCTTTGAATTCAATGTTCTGGTCAGGTATGGGACCTGGAATAAGTATGTGTGTCTTGATTGGGATTGCTTTTGTTTCCAGAGAGATTTTACGTAAAAAAGACTTTTCTTTACTGATACCTATATCGTTTATCATTGCTTTGGGGGCACTTGTAACAACGCAATTCAATCCCTTAAACCGCTACTATCTGCCTGTTTATCCGATGCTTATTGCTTTCGGAGGATTCGGTTTTCATCGATTGTGGGTCGGGGCGGTCCGCCGATTGAAGGGTCAACAACGTGACAAGATTGTGTGGGGTTGTGTTGCACTAGTCTCCGGATTAACCATGGGATTAGTTTTGATTTGGGGTGCCGGTTTTGTCAATGGTGTTTACCAAAGGACTCACCCTAGATTGGTTGCGTCATCTTGGGTGACTGAGAATATTCCTGCTGGGGCTTCGATTTCTCGTCAGGTTTGGGATGATGCCGTCCCACTGCGCTCGGCGGACCTTGACGAAAGGAGATATGCGTTTGTTGAGTTTGATCTTTTTCGTTCCGATTCGTCCATCGACTCAGGAAGTGGTTTAGCGAAATCGGAAGTTCTCCTAGCGCAGCTTGATGAGGTGGATTATATTATCGAATCGAGCAATAGGCTCTATGGCTCTATTCCTCGAATGCCTGCTGAATACCCCTCAACGGTTGCTTATTACGAAGCATTGTTCAATGAACAGTTGGGCTTTACCAAGATTGTTTCATTTGAGAATAAGCCTTCACTATTGGGTTTCGATTTTCCCTCATGGGGGGCTGAAGAAACGTTCTCTGTATACGATCACCCTACTGTTACGATTTGGGAGAAGTCAGATGATTGGGATATTGAGAAAGCACGTCGAATTCTGAATCCATTTGCAGCGGCTAATGCTCCAAATTTGCTCCCGAGAGAAGGTGCCTCGAATGCGTTACTCTTGCAACCGTCTCAATATCGCACTATGCAAAGCGGTGATACATTCGACGACCGGTTCTCATCGAACATCTTTGCTGGTTCATTTGGGTGGCTATGGTGGTTTCTTTGGTTACAAATCTCAGCGTTACTTGTCTTGCCATCTGTTCTTCAGCTCTGTCAGTCGTTGCCTGACCGTGGTTATGGGTTGAGTAAAGTTTTCGGGTTTCTTGCGACAGGGACGATTACATGGGTTCTGGTTTCGTGGGATGTGATCAATTTTTCAAGATACGCCGTTGTTGTGTCGTTGTTAATTCTCTTAACTACTTGTTTGTGGCAGTTATTTCGTAATCGTTCTATGGTCAAGGATTTCTTTCTGCATGAAAGAAGAACATGGGTAACCGTTGAGATTATTTTTGTAACAGTTTTTTTCGCTGTTCTTGCACTTAGATTCTTGAATCCTGACATGTGGGATGCGTTCCGTGGGGGTGAAAAGCCCATGGAGCTGGGTTACCTCACTGCAATAGGAAGGAGTGAGAATCTTCCACCTTACGATCCTTGGTTCGCAGGTGGTGTGATGAATTATTACTACTTTGGATGGTTTTTGTTGGCTGTTCCAATGGTCGCTTTGGGGTTACGACCTGAATACGTTTTCCAGTTCGGATTAGCAACTTACATTTCTTTAGCTGTGCTTGGTGTCTTTACTATTGTCATGAACTTGGTGTCTTACACCAAAAAGAAAACTTCATTTAAACCATCCGTCCTTAGTGGTGCTATCAGAACAGGGCTCTTGGCGTCTTTTCTTTTTGCTATTGCTGGAACTTTTGATGGGGTTCGCCGTTACCACGACCAATTTAGAGAGATAAACAAATGGAATTTGTTATCTGGCTGGCCTGTGGTGGGAGATTGCTTGGAATTCCTTGGCGGATTTGTCGCTTGGCTTCAAGGAACTCCCCTCCCTTCGTATGATTGGTGGGGTCCTAGTCGTGTAAATACCGGGAACTTTGATATCACTGAGTTCCCTTTCTTTACCTTCCTCTTTGGGGATCTACATCCTCACCTGATGGGGATACCGATCTTTACGTTACTTATTGCTTTATCTATGGCCTATGTTTTTAGTTGCCAGGAAGGTAGATTCACTCATTCGGTAGTCCTTGCTGCCATGCTTGGTCTCTCGATCGCGATCTCTAAAATGACAAATACGTGGGATATGCCAACGCTATGTTTGGTCGCAGTAATTGCATTTGTGTTTGGCAGCACTATTTTTAAAGTGAAAGGGCTCTCTTCTACTCACAATAATCGTCTTAGTGAATCTATTCTTTGGCTTGTTGCAAGTGCCTCTGTAGCCCTGGGCGCATTCGTTTCAGGTTTGGGGTGGGTAGCTGCAATTTCCGCCATCTTTGCTTTAACGACTGGAGTAAGTATCTTTGCCTCCGCTGAGCTTCGGTTACGGTTACTCATTTTCGTTCGGCATTTAATTGTCTCCCTCCTAACCTTTATGATCTTTGTAATTCCGTACGATGAGGCTCGCGAAACATTTGATCTAAGTTTGAGGCGAACAAGTTGGGTATCGCCCTTTAGCGATTTCTTATCGCATTGGGGTGTATTTTTCTTTATAGCTTTGGCGTTTATTTGTCATGAGGTACACCAAAGACTCAGTGGAAGATCCGTGAAGAGTATTTTTCATGCTCGACATTCACACAGTAAATGTGACGTATTGAATTTCTGGCTATTTGTTATTTACGCATTGGCTACATTCTCTTTGGGTCTATTGATTGGGTGGGCACTTGCCTTATCCGCCTTTGGGGCGGCAGTTGTGGTGCACCTTCTTATTTTGGAGATGCTGGGTACTAGGTCTATTCAAAAGATCGGTGCTCTTTGTTTGTGGGCATTGGGATTTGCGATTTTGGCGGGTCCGGAAATATTTGTTGTAAGTAATGATGTCGAGAGAATGAATACTGTTTTCAAATTCTGGTTGCAAGGCTGGACGTTACTAGCTTTGGCATCTGCACTATCGATTCAGGTTATTTGCCAAAGTATCAGGGCTGAAGATAAGAATCAGGTAACTTCTCAGCGTTTATCTTTTGCGAGCCTTTGGTCATTTAGCCTCATTATGGGCCTGATAATTGTGCTTGTTTATCCACTTTCTTCAATTGGACCAAGGTTAGATGCTCGTTTTTCAACAGATTTAAAAACTTTAAACGGACTCAGTTACCTCTCTACTCAGCCTATATTTGCTCGTTACGATAATGGATTAGATGCAGAACCTTCCATAGTTCCTATAGGAGAGGATTTAGAACTTATCAACTGGCTCAGGTCATCTGTTTCCGGAAGTCCGACAATCGTTGAATGGTCAGGTCTTAGTTATGATTGGAATTCTAGAATTGCGGTACATACGGGACTTCCCACTGTTTTGGGTTGGTCTTCGCATCAGCGTCAGCAAAGAAGCGGTTACCAGGACATGGTCAGCCAACGAAAATTCGAGGTTCAGAACTTTTATACGCTGAAGGATCATGAGTTCATGACTGATTTCCTTCTTTCATATGGTGTTAGTTACATAATTGTAGGGGTGCAGGAGCGTCGCTTTGTTTCGTCAGATGCATTGGAATATTTAGCTGAACATCCTGGTATTCGCCGTGTATTTAGTGACGATTTAAACAGTATTTACCGTGTGGATGAATTAATTCTTTGGGAGTTAACAGAGGCTGCCTCCTTGAATTAGTGATGGAGTAAGGTGTGGACTATTCCAAACTTCCGTTTTCTGTGCTAGCGATAAAACTGATTCTTTGATGTAGACATGTCCGGCCAGCGCTGACGGGCATCCGTTTGGGTTGCCTTGAATGTTTTGCCAAGGCGTCCGGTTCCACATCCATTTCCCCCAGTTCGTTAGCAAGGTTTGAGTATCCGCGAGATTTGAAAGCCCAGCGTCGTATTGAGGAACCCACCACCATCGATGGTTGTAGGGAAAAATAGCGTATTCATCTACTAAGTTTTGCGCTAGGTCTCGGTCCCATTGGGGTAGAAAAATAATGTCTGGAGATGCTGACAGTGTTGCCGTGTTACCGACAGTAATTTTTGCGTATGTGGATGTGGGGAAATCTCGAAGGTACCACCCGTATGGCCAGAAGATGTCGCTATCTATTTGGACTGATAAGTGCTCTTCGTTTTCTGCATAGAAAACTCTATTAAGGTCGAAGATCTGATTGGTCCATGCAACAACTTCTGGTGTTGCTTGTCCGGCTTGAACCAGCAGCTCGTTAGGTTCTCCGGGGTCGTCAAAGTTGGTTTTAATGGATTGAAAAGCTACGAAAATTAAGAGAACTAATGCTGCGGAACATGCGATTTGTTTTCTTTTCTTTTGCGTGGAGACTGTTTCCCATATGTGCTGAATGCCTAGTCCTGCGATGATAATGGTGGGCAAAAGAATATGGATGATGAGCCAGGGCATGCGTTCTGCTGCCCACGAGTAGACAATGAGTCCACCGAGAGCCCACCACATGATCGTTTGGTTGAAGAGGGTGGGTTGTTGAATAATTTTCCAGACCCCAAATAGAGCAATGAAGAGTATGACCCATTCGTATGCGATTAACATTGAGAGGTAGTAATGCCAGCGTGAGTCTCCTCTTGCTCCTGTGCTTTGCTGGTTTGACCAATATTGAAATCCGGCGGTGAGGCCATTACGAAGCGCACTATGCGGTGCACTTGTCGTATTGGGTCCAGAAAAGTTGGTAAAGAACTGTGAGAATAATGCGACGAATGAGATGCCGGCGATAGCGAGTGAGATACTCCATTGCTTTAGGTTCGGTTCTCGCAGTGACTTTATTATGGAAATTTCTGGTTGATGATGTTTTTCGGTACTCGGGATAACCCTCATTCCTATGATTACCAGTAGCAAAAATCCGCAGTAACAAGCTATTTTGATTATCGTCCCATTGCCTCCGCTGTCCCCTACCCAGATCAATGTGAGTGTTAGTGAGAGCAGTCCGAATCCTGGAATGAGTAGCGAGCTTAGTAACGGAAATCGTTCTAGTGTTCCTTTTTTGATGCGTGAAAGGCTTTCTTGGAGGGAGAGGAAGAGGGTGAGGACACCGAAGAGGAAGATCACAAGAAGAATGGATTCTTTTATCGCCATGCTGAGGATAATTGTTGTGAAGAGCGCTGTGGGATGCCATCCTTGAGGATTTATTAAGAATGCGATGAAAAGAATTACGAAACTTGTTGTGAGTAAAAGAAACAGCGAATCCTCTCTTCCAAAGCGCGAGAAATAAACCATCGTTGGACTGATAGAGATTAGTGTCATCGCCCCTATGGTTCCTACGATTCCTATGTGTTTTCTCCAAAGTAGTGGGGCAAAAACTAATATGAAGCCAGCTATTGCTGCTAGTAGTCGTGCTGTGATGTCTGTGATTCCAAATAGCCAGAATATTGCAGCAGTGAGATAGAACCGCAACGGTCCATGGTAAACGGGGTCGTAGCCGTTGTATTCTCCGTTGAGGAATCGAAGTGAGAACCATGCATCAAGACTTTCATCATGGTGGAATGGTCTTTCCCCTAGAAATAACAGTCGCAACGTTAAAGCGATGATTGCTAAAATCACGATGATGCTCAATGGTGAGATAAGTCTCTTTACCTGCTTAGTGGCTGCTTTAAGTGGAGTGAAGCGTTGAATTATCATTGCAAGTCCTGCACATCGTATACCTGATAGTTTGCGCGATCGTAGACTAGTTCCGCTCCGTGAAGAATTAATTCCTCCTCTATCCGTCGGTCATAATCTGGTGTTAGTCGATAGTGAAGCTTTTCTAATGGTCCAAGAACGAGGTGCGTAACCTGATACCGTGCGAGAAGGTCGCCATAACCCTCTTGTAATTGATAGATAGATCGTAAGTCTTGATCTCTGGAGTACCAATCGACACCAAGGTCGTTCAATCGCCCCGGTGAGCCCGAGACGACGCTTCTCCCGGTGAGGACTCGTACAGGGTGTGCATTGGTGTTTGCGCTTGCGAATGTGGCGTCTGTGGGAGTGCTTTTGAGAATCCATTCCCCTAGAAGCACATCCGAACCGGTCAGGTACTCAACAGGGTAAGGACCCGTTGTTTTATCCATTGCCCTCCATACATCCAAAGAGCCTGTGAAAATGAGAGAAATCAGTAGCGCTACTGAGAGTGATTTCCGCAGTCCCCCTGATTTGAGAAGTAGCTCAATTTGTTCTCCAATAAATGGCGCAGAAAGGAGCAGGAACAGTATGACATATTTGGCATTATTCCCTATCCAGAAGTGCCAGATTGCAATATTTGGAATTATCAGAAACGCGAAAATAGGCACTGCAAATCGTTTGATCTCGCGCGATGAGCGAACTATCCCCAAAGCAGCGATTGGGATAACTAGACCGGTATTGAGTAACCAGAACCACAAAAAATCAATGACGTGGAGGTTCCAAGTGGATTTGCCTAACACCCAAAGTTGATGCCAAGATCTGCCGTCTCGATCTGGCCATTGCCATATTAAAACCGGCACCCCTAGTAGTAGCGCAGGGGCAAAGAAACGCAACCAGTATCTTTTCATGGTAGTTAGCGCCCAAAAGGTTGACAGCAAAAGGAGCGCACCGAAAGAAAAGATGTGAAAGATTGGCAAGACTCCTACCAGAGTTCCTGCGAAAACGTACGTACTCGTGATTTTTAGTTTTCTATTCTCCCAAAGTAGGACAATCACAATAACTAGCGCTGAAAATCCGACAAGGGTAGGGCGCTGGGGGTAGAGGAATCCGGTTACTGCGTTGTCCACCCAATTTCTGTCAAAACCGTCGAATGCGTAACTTCTCGGCAAGTTGAGGAGAATTGATGGCCCCTCCTCAGGGAGGTCTTGGAATAGGAATCTAAAGAACGCTGCTGTGCCTCCTGATAACAGGAATATGAGGAGCGCGAATACAGCCGCGCGGTTATTTGTAACAAACCTTTTGTACCCGAAGAAGAGAATTGGAGGAAGGACAGAGGCGAGAAGCACGGTTGATGTTTGCATGGCGGAAAAGAGATCAAGTCCCAACGGAACAAACATGGCGGAGAACCAATCAACCCCGAAGTGGTAGGAGAAACTCTCCCCGGCAGCAGTTGGTAATTCAGGAGGAAAATTATTGCTATACGCAAATGAGGCAGCATAGGCAAGGTGAGCTGACCAGTCACCATAAACAGAAAGGTGGGACACCGCTACGCCACCGCTATCAGTTCCGTCATATGCAATTTGCATAATTCTCGTCGTTAGCAAGGTGCTAGAGACAAGGAGGAAGATCGGCACTTTTGGGCTTAATGGGTCATTCCATTTACGCTTACAACGGATGAGCAGACTTTCATAATCTGCGGCGAGAACTGATCGACGTCTCAGGGCAATGAGAGAATTTACGCTTAGTAAGATTCCGACAGAGATGAAAATAGTTGTCCGATTGACGGAGAAAGCCCACGAAAGAAGAAAACCTACAATGGATACTTCAATCACTCCCAAGACAACACCAAACATGACTCTTTCTTCAAAAGAGAGTCGACTCTGGATTGAATATGTTGTCGTGAAACCAATCAATACTATGGAGCAGATGAATACAGCGGTTAGAAAATTCACAAAATCTCTCTTCGTCCCTAAGCCCGAGTCTTAGGGCTGTCAGTTTACTGCACAAGTAGAGTTAGTGAAGCGATAAAACACTTTGAAAGCATTGTAAAAGGTCCCGAAGTTCAAGATTTCTGTAGCAAGTTTCGTTGTTAGACGCTACCGTTCGGATTGTGCCTGAAGGACACACGATCCACCGATTAGCTGCTGACTTACGGAAAGATTTCGTCAGCAAAAGAGTCGAAGCTACGTCCCCCCAAGGACGGTTCGCCGAAAGTGCTGCCTTGTTAAACGGTATTCAGATGATTAAGTCTGAGGCATGGGGAAAGCACCTCTTTTGTCATTGGGAAAACGGTAATATCCTTCATGTCCACCTAGGCCTTATCGGTAAATTCCGGAAGGTGGACAGAGACGATCCTCCGAGAGATACCATCAGATTGCGTCTCGTTCACGAAAGCTCAGCTTGGCATTTGACTGGACCACAGACATGCGCATTAATCACCGAAGATGATCTCCAAGACGTCATTAATAAGCTTGGCCCAGACCCATTACGGGTCGGCCTACGAGGCATGAACAAGTTCAAAAAAAGACTCGGAGAGTCCAAAAAGCCTATCGGAGCTGCTTTGTTAGACCAAAACCTACTCGCTGGCATCGGGAACGTTTACCGTGCTGAACTGCTGTTTCTTTGCGGGATTCACCCTGAAACACCATGTAACAAAATTCATGATTATCAAGCTGAAGAATTGTGGAAATGGACTGTTGACCTACTTCGAAGGGGCAAAAAACTCAACAGAATCGTAACAATTCAGGACGAGGACAAAGGCACTATCAAAGCTAAAAACAAAAAACGGAATAACTCTTTATATGCATATAAAAGAGCAGGGCTAGATTGCCGCCGCTGTCCGGACGAAATCGTTATATCAAAACTTGCTGGACGATCAATTTGGCATTGCCCCAATTGCCAAAAGAGAACATGACAGAGTTTGACTGCATCCTCTTAACGTCCTTTGGCGGTCCTGAAGCATCAGAGGATGTGGAACCGTTCCTTCGTAACGTAGCTAACGGCAGAGATATCCCAGCGGAACGCCTTGAGGAGGTTCAAGCTCAGTATGGGTTATTTGGCGGAGTCAGCCCAATCAATCAACAAAATAGAGACCTCATCGCTGCTTTGGAAGAAGAACTTCAGTCTCGCAATATTGAGTTGCCTATCTACTTTGGGAACAGAAATTGGGATCCATACATATCTGATGCTCTTCAAAATATCTACAACGACGGGAAACGAAACGTTTTAGCGCTAGTGACGAGTGCGTTCGGTTCATATTCCGGCTGCAGACAGTATCAAGAAGATCTTGATCTTGCCGTAGAAGGGTTGAACACTGAGGACCTTTCTGTAGAAAAGATTCGTCTCTTCTGGAATCATCCTGGCTTCTTTGAGGCTATGGTGCAGCGTTTGAAAAGCAGTATCTCAGAAATTGATAATGACACCATCCAAAAAACTCATCTGGCTTTCACTGCTCACTCTATTCCGTCAGCTTGGATGGAAACGAACCCCTACCAATGGCAACTACGAGATTTCGCTTCTCAATTGGTAGATGCTGTGGCTCCCGACATGGAATGGGATCTCGTATTTCAGAGCCGTAGCGGGCCACCAACGGTTCCATGGCTAGAACCAGATATTGTCGACCATCTTGACTCTCTGTCCGCACAGGGAGTGGAATCTGTGATTATCGCTCCGATAGGGTTTGTTTCTGACCACATGGAAGTGATGTTTGATTTGGATACAGAAGCTGCGGACCATGCCCGTTCATTGGGCATGAAGGTCACTAGGACCCCTACCGTAGGCGTGCATCCCACTTTTGTCTCAGGGCTTGGACAACTTATTGAGGAAAAGATCCTCAACCAGACACCTCTAGTCGCATTTGGCGAGCCCTGGATCTGCCAACCTGGTTGCTGTTCAGTCGCTAAACGCCCTTCTTCACGGTAGCTATGACAAAGCTGCTTAAAGATGTAGCTGTCGTTATTCCCGTATTCAATGAGGAAAAACTTATAGGGGAATGCATCAATGAGTGGCTTAATGTTTTAGATTCAGTAAACCTAAATTATGAGATTCTTATTATCGATGATGGATCATCAGACGCAACTATTTCAATAGTTGAAAGATATGGAGATAATCAGAATGTTCAGTTAATCATAAAACAGAACGAAGGGCACGGGCCAACGATTTTGGCTGGTTACAAAAGAGCCGTTGGTATTGCTGAATGGGTGTTTCAGGCTGATAGTGATAATGAAATTAGCCCAAACCAATTTTCGGCTTTATGGTCAAGACGGCAGGGACAAGACGCAGTTATCGCATGGCGTCAAGGCCGAGATCAAACAACTGTCAGACGGCTCGTGACTTTTTTTGCAAGAGTCACAACAAAAGTTCTTTTTCGGTGCCACCTTCGTGATGTCAATATCCCTTTCAGACTTATTCGCTCAGAAACGCTTGCCATTCTCCTTGAAAAAATTCCCTCTGATACGTTTGCTCCAAATATTGCACTATCAGGAGCTTTATCCTTAATGAATTATCAGGTCGAAGAATGCCCTGTTATTTTCAACGAGCGAATAGTTGGTGAATCTTCCTTATCGAATCTTGGTGCTGTTCGTAAAGGGGGCCGAGCCTTGTTGGAGTTGATAAAGATATCTAAGGTATTTCCATGAAAAGCGCCGAGTATGTGATCATTGGAGGTGGCCCGACAGGATTAGGCGCTGCGCATCGGTTATGTGAGCTGAATCAAAGCGATTGGGTTCTTCTTGAGAAATCAGGTTCTCTTGGGGGGCTTGCATCTTCTGTAGTTGATGAGCAGGGATTTATTTGGGATTTAGGAGGGCATGTTTTATTCTCGCATTACGACTACTTCGATAACCTTCTAAGTGACATCTTGAAAGAAAATTGGCTGGAACATCAACGTGAGGCCTGGATTTGGATGCGGAATCAGTGGATTCCTTACCCTTTTCAAAACAATATGTGGAGACTTCCTGAGAAAGATCTCGAAAAGTGCCTTACAGGATTAGATCGTTTAAAAGCTAATGAGACGTCTACGGCAGATATGGATTTTGATGAATGGATCGTGGCTTCATTCGGAGAGGGTATTGCAGATGTTTTCATGCGCCCTTACAACTTTAAAGTTTGGGCCTACCCTCCTCACGAATTAGCTGCGAATTGGGTGGGAGAAAGAGTCGCAACCATAAATAAAGGTGACGTACTACGAAACATTAAAGCAAAAGCCGATGTCAAGAGTTGGGGTCCGAACGCAGTTTTTCGGTTTCCTGCAGAAGGTGGAACAGGGACGATTTGGAGTGAGCTCGGGAGTCGCCTGCCCGAGGAAAATATCGTCCTCAATACCGAGGTTCAAGAAATTGATTCTGAGAAACGAGTCGTCACTTGTGGAGATGGGCAACAGTTCAAGTACCGAAAGTTGATAACGACAATGCCTTTGCCTGTAACTATAGAAAGATTGAGAGGCGAGATCAGAGCTGATTTCCCATTTGACAAATTAGAGCAGTTTAAGTGGTCAAGTACCCATGTGATTGGGTTAGGTATTGAAGGGTCGACACCCGAGCAACTACGTTCCAAATGTTGGATGTATTTTCCTGAGGATAATGTTCCTTTTTATCGGGCAACAGTGTTTTCTAATTACTCGCCTAAAAATGTGCCGTTACCGGGGCGACAATGGTCACTGATGTGTGAGATCTCTGAGTCCGCAAGGAAAAAAGTCAATCACGCCACCGTGATTTCTGACACTATTCAAGGGCTACATTCAATAGGAGTTCTTCCTAAAGACGCGAAATTGGTGAGCACCTGGAAGAAGTTTTTGCCGTTTGGCTATCCAACACCTTTCCTAGGAAGAGACGAGATCCTTAACGATTTCATTCCACGGCTAGAAGCCCGCAATATCTTTTCGCGTGGTCGTTTTGGTGGGTGGAAATACGAGGTCTCTAATCAGGATCATTCTCTTATGCAGGGAGTGGAATTGATCAATGCTCTTCTTCTCGATGAAAAAGAGCAGACTTATTGGAATCCGACTGAGATTAATGAGAGTTGACTACGTTCTGTCTGCTGGGACGCTCTCTATGTAATTCAACTTGATATTGAATTGCCACGTGAACCAGTCGGTATTGGATTATTTTCTAAATTAGGGCATTCAAAGTGTCCTACTAGAACTCTATGCTCCTACACATTTAGAGAGGTCAGAGATGGCACGTCAACAAAAACTTTCATTTGCTAAAGATTTCGCTCGCGAAGTGATCCCTGTTCCGGTTGCGGATGAAATGTCGGAGTCCTTTTTAGCCTATTCCTTATCCGTCATCACCGCCCGTGCGATTCCGGATGTGCGTGATGGTTTGAAACCAGTCCAACGACGAATATTGTATTCAATGCTTGGCATGGGGCTACGGCCAGCAAGTCCTCATCGAAAATGTGCCCGTGTTGTCGGTGACACCATGGGTAAATATCACCCGCATGGCGATATGGCTATATACGAAGCTCTCGTGCGGCTGGGACAAGACTTTGCTCGCATGGTGACTTTGGTCGACCCGCACGGGAATTTTGGAAGTCTTGATGATCCCCCAGCCGCAGCCCGTTACACAGAGTGTCGCCTTACTGAAGCTGCGATGGAAATGGTTCGTGAGATTGAGGAAGAGACCGTTGATTTCCGGCCAACATATGACGGTGAGAGCACGGAACCACTATATTTACCTGGCTTACTTCCAAATCTGCTGGTAAACGGAACAACCGGTATAGCTGTTGGAATGGCAACGAACATGCCTACCCATAATTTACGTGAGGTATTTGAGGCGATTTCCCTTGTTATGAAGAAAAGGCGTCCAAAGCCGTCTCTGGATGAACTCCTTAAAGTCTTACCTGGCCCAGATTTCCCTTCTGGAGGGATCATCGTGGACGAGGATTTAAAGGAGGCCTATAAAACAGGTAGAGGCACGTTTCGTATAAGAGCGCGTGTGGAGTTTGAAAAACTTACACGCACCCGGCAAGGAATTGTCGTCACAGAACTTCCTTATATGGTTGGCCCAGAAAAGGTTGTAAAGAAAATCAATGAGTTGGTTGTTGCGGAGAAGTTAGTAGGAATAGCCGATGCTAAAAACTTATCTGACCGTAAATCAGGCCTGCGGTTGTTAATAACGCTTAAGCCAAACGTTAATCCGGAAGCGGTGCTCTCTGAACTTTATAAACAAACCCCCCTTGAAGAAAGTTTCGGGATTAATAACGTGGTGTTGGTCAATGGAATTCCTGAAACACTGGGCATCTACGAGCTTTGCAAGCATTATGTCGATCACCGATTAACAGTTGTTATTCGAAGAACCCAATTTAGATTAGATCGAGCACAGGACCGACTTCATATCGTTAAGGGACTGATTGTTGCTTTAGAGAACATTGATAAAGTCGTTGCCATCATCAAAGGCTCTAAAGATGTTGAAGATGCGAAGTCGTCTCTTCGTAAAGAATTGAAGCTATCTGAAATTCAGGCAACCCACATCCTCGATATGCAGCTTCGGAGATTAACTGCGTTAGAAATGCAGAAGATACTAGACGAACGCGAAGAATTAACTGCTCGCATAAAAGAATACAAAAAAATTCTTGATTCTGAACAACGCCAACGAACAATCGTTCTTAAAGAACTTGAAGAGATCGTTGAAATATATGGAGTTGAAAGGCGTACGGAAATTGTTGACCTCAAAGACATCCCCGTTCATGACGATATTCCTTTAATAGATGTCGAAGATGTACCTGATGAACCGTGCCTGATTACCTTGTCAACATCTGGTCGTGTGGGTCGCGCCCCTATCGAGGGAGGTCGAAGATCAACACCGGGGCAGCATGATGTTTTGCTTGCTTCCACAATCGGATCAACCCATAGTCTGGTGTTTGCTATAACCTCTGAAGGACGTGCGTTTTCCGTGAAATCATCAGAACTTGGCGAGATCAAAGGGAGAAGTCGAGGCGCAGCTGCCACCAAAGTTTTTGGACTAGGAAAAGGTGAGCAAATACTCACAGTTGTATCACCGGGAGAGGAAAATGTTGTGCTGGTGACAAGTAACGGAGTCGCCAAACGCATATCGCCGCTAGAGCTGAAAGAAACATCTAATGGTAAGCCAGTGATCAAGCTGAAACCGAATGACAAATTGGCGGCGGCTTTCACGTGCCCAGATGGAATTGACGTTGTGATCGTCTCATCGGATGCTCAGGCGCTCCGAACTCCCGTTGACAACATTAGTATCCAAGGGCGAAACGCTGCTGGTGTTCTTGGCATGAAAATTCGTGATGGCGTAAAGATAGTGGGTGCCGGTGCAGCAATTGGCGATGGCGCCGTAGTGACTGTGACAGACACGGGGTCAGCGAAGGTCACTCCGTTCGAAGAACTTTCCTCCAAGGGTCGCGGAGGAACCGGAATTCGTGTTACTAGATTCACAAAAGAAAAGAGTTTGGTGCTTGCTCGTATTGTCGGACCAGATGTGCTTCTTGCCGTTATGGCTACCGATGATGACCCTAAGAAGGCAGATCCAGTTCCTGTAGATCTCCCGATTGAGCCTACAAAACGTGATCTTGTGAGTTCAAAAACTGATCGGCGCATCCTTGATGTTGGGCTACCGCGATGGTGAGAAACGATTCGCAAATGATTCAAGGAGGGTCCAGACCATAATGGCTACCACGAATACGAATAAAGTGAAATATGACGCAGACGCTATCCAGACTTTAGAGGGCTTAGAAGCTGTTCGTAAACGCCCAGGTATGTACATAGGGGGAACCGGAAGTGACGGGCTTACGCACCTTCTGTGGGAGTTGATTGACAATGCTGTTGATGAGGCAGCTGCGGGGTTTTGTGACAAGATTGATGTTGTCCTGCACCGTGATGGGTCTATGGAAGTCATGGATAACGGTCGAGGCATCCCAGTTGGCAAGCATAAGAAGCGAAGTGTTTCTGCACTTGAAGTAGTGCTTACAGAGCTACATGCGGGAGGCAAATTCGGTGGGGGCGCATATTCTTCCTCAGGGGGTCTTCATGGTGTCGGTGCTTCCGTGGTTAATGCTTTATCTTCCAAACTCATCGCAGAAGTTGACCGCAACGGGAGCACCCACAAGCTCTGTTTCCAAGACCGTGTTGCAGGTCAATTCAACGCAAATGGAAAGTTCAGAGCCAGTCACACACTTGCTAAACCAAAGAAAACGAAAAAAACTGGGTCACGTATTCGGTTTTGGCCAGATCTTGAAGTGTTTGATCCAGATGCTGAGATTGACTTTGAACTTGTCTGCCAACGTGTTGCGAGAACATGTTTTATCGTCCCTGGCCTTAAGGTTCGCGTTGAGGACAAAAGAACTGGACAAAAGAATGAACCTTTTGAATACATCAGCAGAGGCGGGCTATCAGATCTAGTTGACTCTTTAAGTGCAAGCAACGCTGTCACAGAAATCATTAAAATTAGCGGTATTGACACGTTTGAAGAGAAAGTTCCCGTCGATGGGAAAATGACGATCGTTGAACGAGAATGCACTGTTGAAGTCGCTATGCGTTGGGTTGAGGGTTACGAAACGAGTGTCGTTTCTTTTGTGAATACGATTCCTACACCAGAGGGGGGAACACATCTAGCTGGGTTGGAACGGGCGATGACAAGAGCAATCAACGACAGTCTGTTGCCTGGTACAAAGAAATTAAGCAAATTGGCAAAATCGGGAAATGATCGAGCTTCAAAAGAAGACGTTCAAGAAGGACTTATCGCAGGACTGAAAGTTACCTTTCCGGAACCCCAGTTTCGTGGCCAAACAAAGCAAGAGCTCGGAACGCCGGCCGTTCAAAGCATCGTATACGAAATCACAAAGCAGAGCCTCTCGGATTGGTTTGATGGCGCAGGGAAGAAAACCCATATCAATGCTGTTCGGGAAAAGATCGTGAACGCAATTTTGAATCGTGTTGCTTCAAAGGAAGTTCTCGATGCGAAACGTAAAGCAGCCAATTTAGGTAGCACCGGTATGCCTGATAAGCTAGCGGACTGCAGAACCCATGGTGAAGACAGCGAACTTCTGATTGTTGAAGGCGATTCGGCTGCTGGACCTGCAAAGGCTGGTCGCGATGCTGAATATATGGCGATTCTTCCGTTGCGAGGCAAAGTTGTTAATGCAGGGAAAGCTACGATGAAGCAAGTCATTGATAACGCTGAAGCACAGGCACTGATCACTGCTATCGGCGCTGGAAGTGGAAAAGACTTCAATATTGAGGATGCACGCTACGGGAGGATAATTATTCTGTGTGACGCTGACGTTGATGGCAGCCACATCAGGTGCTTACTGTTAACGTTAATTTTCCATTATATGAAGCCACTACTTGAAGATGGACGGGTTTTCGCAGCGTTACCACCCCTCTACTCCTCCAAATGGAGGGGAGAAACCCTGTACGCATTCTCAGATGAAGAGCGCGATGCGATTACAAAGAAGAAGAAAATCCCCCTTGATAAATGGGTCAGATTCAAAGGTTTAGGGGAAATGGATGTTGATGAGTTAGCTGAGACAACACTGAATCCTGAGACACGGATTCTTAAACGTCTAACCATGGATGATGCTAAGCAGGCTAAAGAAGCGATGCAGATGTTTGAGACGCTGATGGGTTCTGACGTGTCGAAACGCAAGGAATTCGTGTTGAAAGAAAGCGCTTTGTTTGACCGCGAAGCGTTGGACGTTTAGTTATAAACCAGGCTTCCAAACCATAACAACGAGCATGATTACAAGCGATAAATGCAGCACGGCAGTGAGTGGCCGCTGAAAACGTGATTGGTCGGGGAAGGTAAGGAACGGAGGCCTGAAAAGCAGTGTTGCCGATCCGCAGGCTGTAATCCAGAGCACTCCGGCTATGGTCAGCCAAAGTTGTGAAAAGTCGTACACGTCATCGGATAATCCCACGAGTGCGCCGCCGAATACGCCTCCAAGAAAGAGAGATGGTGCGATAAGGAACCCAACTATTCGCTGAATAGAAGCCGTTTCAAGAATGTCACTATCTTTTGCGTTGATGAATTGGACCAAGAAGGCGGAACCTGTTCCTACAATGACCGTGAGTAAGTGGAAAAGGAGTACGACATTGTACCCGTCTGAGTTAATTGCTCCGTACATAGAATCCTTGTGCTCTTCTGATACTTTAAGCCTAGTGAAAAGAGCATGAAATACTGTTCGTCAAAATCTTAATGTGCAATAAATCACAGAGTCACACTTTCTGTCGTAACAGTCTGATAGACAATGATCATGTCCGATAATCACACTCTTGAGAAGGCTCTGCCGACAGCGTTATCCCCTTCAAGCGCTTCGACTTTCTCGCAATGCCCTCAGCGGTGGAAATTTCGCTACATTGATCGCCTACCCGACCCACCTGGCAGGTCGGCGTTGCTGGGCACATTTGCGCATGCGGTACTTGAACACCTATTCCAAGAAGAACCTGAGTCTCGTACAAAGGAGAAAGCGAAATCGATCGCTTCGGCATTATGGCCGGAGACTGATAGTGACCCTGATTTCATCGCATTAGGTTTAGACGATCAAGAAAAAACAGCATTCAAACGCGATTGCATGTCAGCTTTTAATGGCGTGTGGGAAATTGATAAATATAAACCAGAAACGGTTGATGTTGAATCAACAGAACTTAACGTTCAGGTTCAATTAGGTGACGTCCCATTTCGTGGAATTATCGATTTAGTTCATCGTGAGGACGGTAATTTAATCATCAGCGACTTTAAGTCCGGAAAGGCCCCTAAGACAGCTAGAGATGAAGATGAGAAAATGAAACAAGTTCTTCTCTACGCTGCTGCACTCCGAGAGGAGACGGATGAACATATCGAAAAGGTTCGCCTCGTGTTTATCGGGAATAGCACGAACAAAGACTATGAACGTGTCGTCACAGAAGAACTTATGCATGAACCGGTGAGTGAGTTGCACGATACATGGGGAGAAATACAAACTTCCTGTCAGTCAGGTTCTTTTGAAACGAAGACAGGTCCGCTTTGTGAATGGTGCCCTTATGTTGATAAATGCATCGATGGTGTTAATCAGGTGATTCAAAGATTTAATGCGGGGAGAATACGTGATGATGCTCCCGCTATGAAAATTTTTGGTTGGACAGGGAAGGCAATAACGCAAGTAGCTGAATGATTGCTACTTTGTATTCATGCCAGAACTTCCCGAGGTTGAATCTATTCGTCGTCAACTTGAACCTTTACTTACGGGTCGTTATGTTTCTGAAGCTGATAGTCACCCATCTGGCAAATTTACTCCGGCAAGAGAGATCACCGGACTAGGTTTTGAAGCTATCTCAAGACGCGGGAAGTTCCTTCTTTTTCATCTTGATAACGGAACTGAAATGGTTGTCCATTTAGGGATGACTGGGCAATTGCTTCCGTGTGATGACTTGTTAGATCCCTATTTGAGAGCATGGTGGAGACTCGATAATGATTTGATTCTTGGCTACCGTGACGTTCGTCGGTTTGGCCGGATCCGTATTTATTCACCTGGCCAATATGAGGGAACTCTTGGGAGCCTTGGACCTGAACCGCTTTCAGATGATTTCACAGCCGACCAATTTTATGCTTCTTTGAAAGCAAGCAACCGAAAGATAAAAACGCAACTTCTTAGCCAACGTCCTGTTGCCGGGGTTGGCAATATCTATGCTGATGAAGCGTGTTTCAGAGCAGGTATTTATCCCGGTGTTAGGAAGTTAACAAAAGCTAAAACGGCTGCTCTTCATGAGAGTATCCGTTATGTCCTTACTATGGCTGTTGCGAATGGGGGGACGACGTTGCGAGATTATGTGAATGCTGAAGGGAAGCAAGGAAACAACCAGTTTTATCTCGAATGCTATGGAAGGGATGGAGAGCCGTGCGTCAAGTGTGGTGAGATACTCGGACGTGTGGTGATTGATGGGAGAGGGACTACTTTCTGCAAATCATGCCAAAAGCGATGAATGCTTAGAGTGTTGCCAGCCTCTCGTACATTAATTGGAAGAAGCCTTCGTCGTTGACTTCTGAAACCCATAAGCAATTAGGCTCTTTCCTTCTTGCTCCCCAATAGTCAACGACTGTCATTCCCATTGTCAAGCTACTTCTAGTTTCTACTTCTACATATACTTCTTTACCCGTATATAGATCTGGTTCGATCAAGTAGGCAATGGTTGCAGGGTCGTGGACCGGACTTCCGGCCATGCCATATCTCTCAAGATCAAACCTGTTGTAAAACGACAGTAACTGAGATGATTTTTTACCTACCTCGGTTCCTAACTCTTCAAGTGTTTGTATCCAGTCTTGTGTCATCAATGCTTTATGTGTGACGTCTAAAGGCATCGCAACAATAGGGATTCCACTTCGATAGACAACATCGGCAGCATGTGGATCTACAAATATGTTAAATTCGGCTGCTGGTGTTATATTCCCGCCCACGAAATACCCACCGCCCATGCTTACAATTTGGTCGACTTTGCTCGCAATTTTGGGCTCACGCACGAGAGCCATAGCTATGTTTGTCAAAGGACCAACTGGACAGAGCGTGATCTCCTTGTCTTCAGCGTTGAGAAGTGTTTCAACTAGCCAGTCAACTGCATGCTGGTCTTGAAGTTGACCGGTAGGGGGATCCCATTGCGGTCCATCCAATCCAGTTTCTCCATGTATGGCCTCGGCAGTGACAAGTTTACGAACCATAGGACGGTCACATCCGGAGAAGACTTTTACGTCTGGTCTTCCTGCTAGCTCACAAACTAGCAATGCATTTCGGGCTGTTAGATGTAAGGGGACATTCCCTGCCACGCATGTTACTCCTATGACGTCAAGTTCAGGCGAAGCTAATGCTAGCAATATCGCTATAGCGTCATCATGGCCAGGGTCGGTATCTATTATTATCTTCTTTTGTTCCACCACAGCAACTTAGCCTACATCGGGCATAATGTGAATGTATGACTACAGACTTTCGAGAACTCCAGAAGAAAAATAAGCGCACCACACGGCTTCTACTTTGTGCAAGTTTTTTTCTTGTATTTCTTGTTTCGTTTGTTTTAGGGCTTGCGCTCACTGGGTTCTTAGGGTTTGCGATTTTTGCATTGATCTTTTCTTTTGTCCTTACTTATTTTCAATACAAGCAGTCCTCAAAATTAGCGTTGCGAGCTACAGGGGCTATCCCTGCTGACCCCGATAAGTACGCTCAGTTACATAACCTTGTTGAGGAGATGGCGTTATCTTCTGGATTACCTAAACCTGATGTTTATATAGTGAATGACCCTGCTCCTAATGCATTTGCGACTGGGAAGGACCCTGAGAATGCTGCTGTAGCAGCAACAACGGGATTGTTAGAGAAAATGGATCGTAATGAGCTCCAAGGCGTGATCGCGCATGAGATGGCACATATCCGTAATTACGATATTCGTGTGATGACTGTAGCTACGGCAACTGCTGGCGCAGTCGCGATCCTTTGTGACATGTTTTGGAGGATAGCGTTCTGGAGTAGTTTGTCTGGGGGCCGAAGGAACAGAAACGAAAACAGTGGTGGCCCTCAAGCGATTATTATGCTGATCGCTGTGGTCTTTGTGACAATTCTTGCTCCCTTAGCTGCAGGCCTATTGAAAGCTGCGGTGAGCAGAAGCCGTGAGGAATTGGCTGATGCTACTGCTGTCGAATTGACGAGAAATCCGTCTGGGATTCGAATGGCGCTTGAAAAACTTGATCGCGATGTGACGGTAGTTAGGAAAACCTCGCATGCTACGAGTCATTTATGGATTGAGTCACCGGATGATCATGTGAAGGGGCATAAGGGGAAGCGCTTCAATGACATGTTCAACACTCATCCTCCGCTTGCTGAGCGAATTAACTTGTTACGGAAGATGGAAGGCTTGCCACCTTATCAAGGCTGACCGATCTGCTAGAGTACTGACCAGTATTCGTTGACTTGGAGGAAACGTGACTTTGTTGGATGGGCGCGTAGCTATTATTTCTGGAATTGGTCCCGGTATGGGGCGTGATGCTGCTCTTGCGTGTGCTCGTGAAGGGGCTCGTGTGGTTCTTGCTGCCCGCACACCGTCTAAAGTTGAAAGCGTCGCTGCGGAAATAGAGTCTCTGGGAGCTGAGGCGCTACCTGTTGTCACGGATGTAACGGATTTGGCTCAAATTGATCATTTGGTCGCTAGCACGATGAAGGCTTTCGGTACTGTTGATGTTTTGGTTAATAATGCTTTTGGGCAACCTCCCTTTGCGACATTAGAGGAGATGGATCTTGATTCCTGGTATTCAAGTTTTGAAATAAATTGCACCTCAGCGTTGAAAATGAGTCGTGCTGTGCTGCCCGCAATGCGGGAGAGCGGTAAAGGTTCAATCATTAACGTCGCCACGATGTCGATACGAAATAATAAGCCGATGTTTGGTGCGTACGCCGCAGCGAAGTCAGCAATGACATCAATGACACGCACGATGGCGAAAGAAGTTGGCCCAGATGGTATCCGTGTCAACGCCATATGCCCTGGGTTTATCTTTGGTGATTCTGTTCAGTGGTATTTACAAAGCCTTGCTGATCAGAATGGCACCACTTATCAAGAGGAATATGACAACGTCGCTAATGAAATTGCGTTGCGGTACATCCCTGATTCTGAGCAGATCTGTGGTTCAATTGTGTTCTTCGCCTCTGATTTATCCATTGCGTGTACTGGCACAAGCCTTGATGTTAACGGTGGCCATTTCATGACCTTCTAGATACTGGTTTGGATTTCAGGAAATAGCTCATGGTCCATTGGTGCCCCAGGAGCTAGCTCATGTTCTAATCCAGGGAATGGAGGCGAGGTTGGTCCGGGACGTGTCGCATAGGTGGCATCATCGCCTAACCAGCGCGCAGCGAATGCCCGACGCCGGGTGTCAGTCCCGCCTGCTGCGTGAAGGGTTCTCATATGAAATATGAGTACATCGCCTGGTTGCATTTCCCATGACCTGATTTTATCCTTTGTGAGAGTTTCAGATATTTGTGGGAGTTCGGCAAACCCTTCGTAGTCATATGACTCATTATCGTGAAATCGTTTAGGGGCATACATAGGACCCAAGTGGGAGCCTGCGATGAATTTCATTGCCGATTCTTTGGTGATTGGGTCTAGGGGAACCCACGTCGATACGAGTTGATTACCATCCACGCAGTAGTAAGGCTGGTCATGATGCCATGGTGTCTCTTCACTGGTGTGCGCTTCTTTCACCAATACGTGTTCATGGAAGAGCCTTACTTTCTGTGATTGCATGATTTGTTGTGCGATTGTTGCAAGCGGTGAATTAAATAGAACAAATTTATATTCGTTAATGCGCTGCCAATTGCAGTAATCATCCCAGAACTCACCAGAGTCACCAGGTTTGGTATAGTCGCAGGCCCACGGGCCTCGGCTTCTCTTATTGCGATCTATCCCTCGTGCTAGTAAATCAAGCCACTTTCGGTCAAGGACATTTTGGATAAGGATTGCGCCATCTTTTTGGAATGATGTTATGTCTTGGCTAGTCAGCACGCTTTTAGTGTAGGAGATCGCTCGGTTTGATGTTCGCTATTGATCGGTGTTGGTAGCGAATGGCAATCCTGCGAGGTGGGCGTGATCGTTATAGCGGATCAGGGTCCATCTTCCTCTAGTTGTTCCTGTGTCGTCTACAAGGAATTCGGTCAGTGACGTGTTCAGGGTCCAGAGATCAAATTGGCCTCGTCTTGGGAGGTCAAGGAGTTGACGAATCGCTACGTCGATGACTCCTCCATGGCAGACAATCATTATTGTTTGCCCGACGTGTTGTGCGATCACTTTTTCTAGTGCTGCGGAGACACGGTAATGGAACAGTGAAAGACTTTCGGCGCCTGGAGCGAACTCGCTGTGAGGCCTTCCGTGATAGTCGCTTTCGCCGAAAAGGGTTTGTAGTTCTTCGTATGGTTTTCCGTCTGCCTCGCCGGGTCTGTGCTCAACTAGTTCGGAGTCTAGGTGGAGTTTGTCTAGGTTGAGGGCAGGTTGGATGATTTCAGCGGTTTCCATTGCTCTGGGCATGGTGCTTGCGTATAGGTAATCAACTTTTGCTTGTTCCTTAGCGAGTCGGTCACGGAGCGCAGCTGCTTGTTGTTGGCCTAGTTCACTTAGTCCTGTGCAGCTCTTTTCTCCGCCTAGGATTCGTTGAACAGTTACGTTAGATTCTCCGTGCCTGATGAGGATGACACGGGTTTTTTTATCAGTCATGATTCTATGTTTTCTTTCTATTCTCTGGTTTGGCAAACTGTGAGCCGGCTGCTGTTAGTTTGCGAAGTATTCTGCTGGGATTGTGCCTGATGAGGTTTTGGTCATTATCTCAAACCCGTCATCGGTCACGATTAAGGTATGTTCAAATTGCGCTGAACGTCTTCCGTCTGTTGTCACTACTGTCCACGTATCGTCCCACATGTGCAAAATGTGCCCTCCGAGGTTTAGCATCGGTTCGATGGTGAAACTCATTCCGGTCGTTAATTCGGTTGTTGCACGTCGGTCATAGTAGTGAGGAATAGCGAGAGCGCTGTGGAATTCCGGTCCTACACCGTGTCCGATGAATTCTCGAACAACGCTTAGTTGATTTGAGTGAGCATGCTTTTCTATTGCTTTTCCGATGTCACATACACGGGAGCCGTTTTTTACGGTGTCCATCCCTTTGTAGAGTGCTTCGCGTGTGGTGGTGACGAGGTGTTTGCTATGGTCGTCAACGTCACCTACGTAGAAGGTTACTGATGTATCTCCGTGCACGCCGTCGTAATATACGGTCACGTCAATGTTAATGATGTCGCCATCTTGTAGTTGTCGGCTGTCGGGAATGCCATGGCAAACGACTTCATTCACGGAGGTACAAACGGATTTGGGGAAGCCTCGGTAGTTGAGTGGGCTTGGGTAGGCGCCGAGCCGGACGATTTCGTCGTGTGCTATTTGGTCAAGTTTGTCTGTGGTAATTCCTGGTGTCACCTTTTCTCCTACGTGTAGGAGTACTTCAGCGGCGATAGCTCCTGCCTTGCGCATTGAGGCGATCTCGTCTGATGTCCTAACTAAGGGAAGGATAGAGGGTCCGGGGTCTCCGGAGAGCGCGTACGGGGGACGTGTGATTGCGCTGGGGACACCTCTTTTGGGGCTAAGAAACCCTTGTTGCACCGGGGGTAAAGATGGCGGTACTTTCGGGGTTTTAGTCTTTCGTTTCGCCATATTTTAAGGGTATCGGAAATGAAGAGATGCGCCGACTCTATTAGTTGAGGAACCTGCTTATGCTTTCAACGATGCATGCTGGTTTCTCTACCCCGTCAATTTCGATAGTGAGTTGCACGATCGCTTGGACGCCGCCTTTTATTTCTTCTACTTCAGTGATCGTTCCATGGGCTCGTATGCGAGAGTTAACTGGGACTGGTTGGGGGAACCGTATTTTGTTCACCCCGTAATTGATTCCCATAGAAATCTCGGTGACTTGCAGGAGGTCTGGGAGAAATAAGTTTGTGAGTGACAGTGTTAGATATCCGTGCGCGATCGTGGTACCGAAAGGGCCGTCCTTTGCCTTCTCTGGATTTGTGTGTATCCATTGGTGATCCCCTGTCGCTTCTGCGAAAAGGTTGATTCGCTCCTGCGTTATTTCAAGCCAATCAGTTACCCCTAAGTCTGCTCCAGAGGCATCGAGAAGTTCTTGAGGTGTTTTAAATACGGTGGGCATGTGATGCACATTAGCCGAATAGACTATATTCCGGTACTTTACTGTAGAGAAAGGAACGGTGGAAGATCACATGGCAGCTACCGGTGGAGCGAAAACAATTATCACAGCCTTTATCGCTAACTTTTGTATCGCTATTGCGAAGTTGTTCGGTTTTTTCATAACCAGTTCCTCTGCGATGCTGGCTGAATCTATTCACAGTTTCGCTGATACCAGTAACCAGGCGTTGCTCCTTTTGGGCCGTAAACGTTCAAAGAAACTTCCATCTTCTGAACGACCTTTTGGGTTCGGCCGTGAACGTTTCTTTTGGGCGTTCGTCGTTTCACTAGTTCTTTTCTCTTTAGGGTCAATGTACGCACTCTACGAAGGTGTTCACAAGGTTCGTCACCCTCATGATATTGATTCGCTTTGGTGGGCGTTGGGTATTCTGCTTTTTGCGATGATTTTGGAAGCGTACGCGTTCAAAACCGCTGTAGGTGAATCCCGTTATTACAAAGGGAAGCATTCATGGGGAAGTTTCATTAAGCGTTCTCGCATACCAGAGCTCCCCGTCGTACTGCTTGAAGATTTCGGTGCGTTGATGGGGTTGGTCTTCGCTTTCGTTTGCGTTCTGCTAGCTAAGATAACTGGCAATGCTGTCTGGGATGGTGTCGGAACGTTATCTATTGGGGTCCTTCTCGGCGTTATTGCGATTGTATTAGCGATAGAAACGAAGAGCCTTCTCATCGGTGAAGGGGCATTGCCGGAACAATCTACTGCCATAACGGCTGCGATTACTGGCTCCCCTGAGGTTTTGCATCTCATAGATCTCCGATCGGAATATCTTGGTCCTGAAACACTTCTCGTCGCTGCGAAGATTGAATTCAGGTCTGATATGTCGATCAGCATGAGCGAAGCCGTTAATGCAGTGGAGGCTCGGATACGTGATGTTGAGCCCTTGGCGAAGATTATTTATCTTGAACCTGCTTCAAAAGTGGATGCCGACGCTGAAGTAATTGAATAAACCTTCAATTTTTCTTTCCTATACTGGCGTTGTGGAAGATTAATCCTCTAGGCTTTCAATCATGTTTAAAGCGATTTATTTAACCCAAGATGAAGAAAAGAACGTAACGGCAAATCTTTCCGACGTTGACGAAGCCGATCTACCTGACCACAACGTGGCAATTGATGTTGAGTATTCAACGATCAATTACAAAGATGGGCTCGCGATCATGGGCAAGCCAGGTGTTGTGCGCAATTATCCCATGATCCCCGGTATTGACCTAGCTGGAACCGTTACTGCAAGCGATAGCGCAGACTACAGTGCCGGCGATAAAGTCGTTCTCAACGGTTGGGATGTTGGCGAGATGCATTGGGGCGGATTAGCTCAAAAGTCGCGTTTACAATCAGATTGGCTTGTCCCAATTCCTCAGGCATTTGATACCAAACAGGCTGCTGCGATTGGAACAGCTGGCTATACGGCAATGTTGTGTGTGTTGGCATTAGAAGAACATGGCGTAACTCCCGAGAATGGCCCGATCCTCGTCACTGGAGCATCAGGTGGTGTTGGTAGCACAGCTGTCGCAATCCTCGCGAAATTAGGCTTTGAGGTTACTGCATCTACTGGACGCCTCGATGAGACTGATTATCTCAAAGATCTCGGAGCATCGTCAGTGATTGACCGAAGTGAACTAGGTGAAGAAAACCCTCGGCCTTTGCAGAAAACATTATGGGCCGGTGTTGTTGATGCAGTTGGAAGCCACACGCTTGCTAATGCGATCGCCCAAACGAATGCCAATGGCTGTGTTGCAGCCTGCGGACTCGCTCAGGGACCTGGGTTACCAACCTCAGTGATGCCTTTCATACTACGAGGCGTCACACTTGCTGGCGTGAACTCTGTTCACGTTCCATTCGCTCGCCGGAAAATGGCATGGGACAGGATGGCAACCGACCTGGATGCAAACAAGTTAGAGCAGATGACGGAAGTTGTCGGCCTTAATGACGCCATTGGTGTTGCTGAGAAGATCCTTCAAGGCCAGATACGTGGACGAGTCGTTGTGGACGTGAACAGATAAGAAATCACATTTCAAAGTTTCGAGTTTTTCGCTTCACACAAAATCTGACACACTTGCATCGGGTGTAAAAGCGGAGGTACAGGTGCAAAAACCACTTGAAGGGTTACGAGTTGTCGATACAACAAATAATCGCGGAGAGCTATGTGGCCGTTTGCTCGCTGACTTAGGTGCAAACGTGGTACTTGTTGAACCAATCAACGGATCATCGCTTCGTGAAACTGCCCCATTTGGTCCGAACGGTGAGAGTTTGGGTTTCCTTTGGAGAAATGCGAATAAATCGGGAATTAGTATTGACTTCAATACAGAATCAGGATCACAACAGCTCCTTACTTTACTTTCTGAGGCTGATGTTTGGTTAGAGGACGGCTCTCCATTAGGCGATGTGATGGTCGATGCTGTGATCGAGAATATGCCTGCACTTGTAGTCACATCTATTACTCCCTTCGGTTATACCGGTCCATATGCTGATCTGATAGCGAACGACGACGTGTTAGAGGCTATGAGTGGCATGATGTTTAAAGCAGGCATTTCTAGCAAGGACCCTCTGCTTCCACCGACCCCGATGGCGACGGATGTTGCTTCAATTTCTGCTGCGGTCGCGACCGTGCTTGCCGTGTATCAGAAGATGCGAACAGGGTCAGGGCAGCACGTGGATTTGGCGATAATGACAGCCGCCGGAGCGACCACAGATTGGTCGTATTCGAACGCGTCTGTTCTGAAAGCTGCAGGCCATCCCTACAACGAAGTACGTCAAGGCGGCGGATTCATGTACCCCATCTTTCAATGCAGTGACGGCTGGGTACGGATGGTTATTCTCAGCCCTCGACAGTGGGAATCACTGTGGGATTGGATGGGTAAACCCGAAGCATTTGGTGACCTTGAGTACTGGTCACAAGTTGGGAACAGGATCATGAACGCTGACGTTTTGAACCCTGCCTACAGTGAATTTTTTTCTGACAAGAACATGTTGGATATTTGTGTGGAAGGGCAAAATCGGGGAATCGTCGTTACACCTCTTCTAAAGCCTCAGGAAGTTCTTTCCGATCCGCATTTGCGCGCACGTGGCACGTTTATTGACACCGAGGTAGGAGAAAGTCTTGGAGGTAGTATCGCTTCTGGGTTCTTTGAACTAGATAATGTGCGCCATGGCTTTGATCGTCGTGCTCCCGGATTGGGTGAGCATAATGGTTTCAGTTTTGACGGTGACCGTCTTGCATTTAGTTCACCTGATGTTGAGGCTCCCCTCCCCTTGTCAGGTATTCGCGTGCTTGATTTTGGCATTGGTGGTGTAGGTGTTGAAACATCACGTTTGCTGGCAGAGTACGGCGCTGATGTTATCAAGGTGGAGACGCGAACCTACCCTGATTTTATTCGTCTCGTAGCATTGAGTGAGACGTCGCCGTCGTTTGCTTCATCCTCACGGAGCAAACGTAGCTTTGGATGCAATGTCAAAACAGAAGAGGGTTTAGAGATCATTCACCAGTTGATTGCCGAATCGGATGTCCTCGTGGAGAATAGCGCAACAGGGGTTATGGAATCGTTAGGTTTGGGGTATGAGGATCTTCAGAGGTGCAATCCAAATATTGTGATGATTAGTAGCCAGCTTGTAGGTTCACGCGGCCCGAATAGTCATTGGACTGGATATGGTCCAACAACCCAAACCTATGGTGGACTGCTGCATTTATGGGACTATGACGACGACGATGCCCCTGCCACAAACGGCACGATTTTCCCTGATCATGCTGCTGGGCGTTTATGTGCCTTGGCGGGCATTGCAGCGCTAATTGGTCGCGATGCGAGAGGAGGAGCTACCCATACTGAGGTCGCTCAAGTTGAAGTTGTCGTGAACATGATCGCTGAACAATTACTCAAAGAAAGCCTAATCCCTGGTTCAACTGGTCCTGTCGGTAATCGACACGATCAGCGAGCGCCTCGTGGACCTTTCCGATGCACTGGAGAGGAACAATGGGTAGTCATATCTGTTGAGAACAACGAGCAATGGGATTCGTTCGTGAACGCGGTGGGGTCTCCTGACTGGGCGACGGATGCGAAACTGGCCACTGTTGAAGGTCGGGTGGCGAATGCTGAGAAACTCAATGAGCATGTAGCTGAATGGGTTCTGCAGCATTCACGGAGTGAAGTGTTTGATCTGCTGCAGTCTGTTGGTGTTCCGTGCGGGCCGATGATAATTGGAATGGAGATGCTTGAAGACCCTCATCTTGACGCCCGTGGGTGGACGTTAGATATTGAGCAGCCCGGAGTTGGGTACATGAAACTCGAGGGTCCGGCCTGGATGAGTGAGCACATGGGAGGTCCGATTACTTTCCCATCACCTGACCTTGCCGGTCACACCAAAGAAATAGCACAAGAGGTCCTCAAAATGAATGACGACATGATAGATGACCTCATTGAACGAGGGATACTTGAGGTTTAAACCTAGCCGGTGAATAAAGGCGTGCCGGGGCAGCTACTATCATCCTGCGATGTAACTCTCTCTTCTGACCGTAAAGTTCCTACAGTTGTTATATCCTCGTCAATATTGTCTACTGATTCACCATTAATTTCTGTTAACTCCCAATCAATTTTCCAGTAATAATCACTAATTGCGTAGAATATGAATTGTTGTTCCTCTCCTTCAGCTATTTCAATCGTTTTTACTGAAGGCACATCAGAATAAACTTCTCCAAGTTTCCATGGGCCGCTTGATGAGTCAGGGCTGAGGTACTGTGTAGCTTTAATCGTAACTGACTGTGATGATAGTTCGTTATTGATGATTAGGCCTTGGACAGTTGTTCCGCAGATGAATCCCATTGAGATATCAAGAACAAGACTCTCTGGGCAGTTGACGAGTTGCGTGAGGTTAATTTCCGATTCTTCTGCTAGCGATTCTCCACCAGTGGTAATCGGCAAGACTGTTACCTGCACATATATTCCATCGCCGGGGCTGGGTAGCGGAATCGTTGTGCTATAGAACTCTAAAGCTCCTGGAGGGATGCTTTGCGTGCTAGACGCTGCTTCGTTCTTTGGTGCGTCAGTGGTCGTGCCATCGTATACATCAACAGTAAATTCTGCGCTAAACGTTGAACGAGTGTTATCGAGTTGTAAGAAGATTTCTTCGTTTCCAGAAGCGCACTCTGCTGCAAGCTCAGCGAACGGAGACCAAGTATCTTCAACAACACAATCTGCATACAATGCTACTGAATATGACCCCCAACCCGTTGGGGCTGTTACAGCACCTGGACCGAACGAAGCGGGGTGAGCTTCGGTTGATTCGGCAACGATAGAGTATTCTAAATTCTGATCTACGAGTTGCGACAGCGTCACAATCCTGTCTTGACCAGCTGGAATAGTTTCCCAATCATTTATCACTGTGGTGTTACCATCAAAATCCGTTGCTACCAGTTTGTAACGCATCTCAACCTCAGATGCTGCGTTGTTAACGTTAGTTGTCAGTAAGCCTGTTCCGCTAACACCGCATTCGAATGATAGGGTCGCCACCGGATTCCAATCAGGGCATGAACCGTAAGGTGGGTAAAGGATTTCCTCTAGAAACCATCCACCATCAATACCTTCAGCCGTTGGGTCCCAAGGGCGTGTTTGCTGAACCCAAATTTCAACCCGTTGACCCTCTTGATAGCTTACGGTCCCTTCAGCAGTCTGACCTGGAGCAGCTTTAATATCTAATCCCATGTAAGAAATACCGTAACGTAACGGAGTTACATGCGTAGTATGCCTATCTGCAAGTGGGTCTGCGCTCATATCGTATTGAGTAGATGCCGTATTATCTACTGTGATTGTTATTTGGATCACTCCATCAGCAGCACATGCATAGGCATAGGTAACAACTGGGTCAAAGACAGGTTCAACACAGTCCTTTTCGAGATCCGTGTCAAGTGTTGTTTCACTGAAACTTCCTGCGGTAGCGCCGGTCGCTGACCATTTGATTGTCCATGTTGAGTCTTCTGGGATAGAAAGCTCAGTGTTTGTTAGCACTACTGTTGCTCCTGCGGATACAACCTGAGTTACCGGTGCCTGATCAACTCCATCAACTACTGGAGTGACGATGAAAGTGGCATCTTGATTTGATGCGGTGTTATCCAGTGCTACTTGTTCGCCACCACTTGCACAGTCCATTTCGGCTTGTACCTGCACACATAGGAAATTGACTCCATCGTTTGCGGATTGGTTCAGAACGTCTTGACTATATCGGGCGGAGTTTGTGGCCCCGTTTAATGTTCCTTGTCCCTCTATCACCAAGTACAGAATTTCAGTCACTGGTGGCAGAGTTATCGCTGTTGCATATTGGGTAGTAGCCCCAGCAGCCACGAGTTGTGTGGCAGATTCAGAGCTTTGCAATGTCGCAGTACCCGATGAGACACGGTACACATTCACAACAAAAGTAGAATCAATGTTAGAACCTGAATTATCTAAGTCAATGGTCACAGCGGTTGCGCAGTTCACGTCAACAGTGACCGTGGGAGCGAAAACGAAATCGCCAATGACGCCTGCGTCAGCTCGGTGGGTGGTGCTCTGAATCGTGGCACCACATGTGGCTGTAAATGAGTTTGATAGTAGTAATTCTGCTCCGCTCTGGGCACCATCTGAATCAAGTTCTGATGTTGTTACTGAGTCATTTGTTTCCGTGGTGTATCCGTTTGGAGTAAATCCGGTCGGCCAATTGGAGACGTTTGTGTAATCGAAGGAAGCTACCCATTCAAGAGTATTGTTGCTGTTATCTTTACAGGGAAGATTCGCCTGCCATCGATAATCCCCGGTATCGGTTCCAGACATAACTCCGGAGTACTCCATTTCACCTGCTTCATGCACAACATTTCCTGATGAGTCCTTGTACTGTGTGGCATTTCGTATTGTCACGTCATAACCGGTGACATGCGGTTCAGATCCATCTTCAATTGATGTTCGTAACCCGTCATCGTTGAAATCAACCCACACGTATCCGAAAACATCCCCGAATTCTTCAGGGATATTCTTTACTGTCACTGGGCAATTTAAACCATCGTTGGAATTAGTCAACTCCATTGTCCCAGCAAGATTGAATAGTATTGGTTGGTTAAGATCATTTAAGTTCACTGATGAAAGATCTAGTTTTAAAATTTCTCCGGATGAATTTCCGGAGAAGAATATTGATGTTCCTGTGGCATCCGTGACGGTGTAACCAGCACCATAAGTTGATTGTGCTATAGAAGTACCATCAGCCATTTGGAGACTATTGAACTCATAAAGCTGATTAGCCGCGACATCATAGACGATGAAAGTGTCCTTCCTTAGGCTGGTAATGTAAGTAGCCAGACCGTTGCCAAGGTCTATATCGGCGGAGGTTATATCTCCAACAGCAGGATGATTAGTTGCTAGCTGCACGCTCGGGTCGGCAAGCATGTTGGCATTACTTCTATCTGAATACCCTGTAACCCCATCAGGATTAGGGATTCGGTAAATGTTGCCATCTTCGGGGGTGTAGTAAAAATCTCCTGTGCTGGCAAAAGCACCGTCGTAGGCCATACCTTCATTAAGTTCGTATAAGAATTCGATATTATCGCTGTCGAATCTTATGAAATAGGCTTGCTCAACGCCACCATTAAATCCGTTTTCGTTTTTAAAATTCGCCAACCCATAGACAACTTGACTAGTTGGGTGTATTCCGGTTGCGTTTATGGTACTAAATTCGTTGTCTCCAGACCCCGCAGCTGTACTGTTCAATGCCCAGATGGTATTGATCGTGCCATCAGCCGGATTCAGCACCCCTGTACTTATAGTCCCAGTTGTCGTATCTTCACGAGTTTGAATTAATCCACTGTTATTGGCGCAATCCCAAGAATCTATAGTGCTCGGACAATCTGCAGTCTCTGTTGCAGTGAGAAGGTTGTTATTGTTTCCTGATGCATCAGTCATTGAAATAGTCACTATCGTCCCGTTGGATATTGGAGCTACAGAAATATTTTGGCTTGTCCCCGCTGCGACTGTGAGTGTTTCAAATAATGTTCCACTAACAGTGATAGCGGCATTGCTATCACTAGTTGATGCAGTGTTATCTAATGTTGCAGCTACTGCATAGGTTCCATCGTTGTTCACAGTGCAAGCACCGAAAGTGAGGTTGGGAGACCATGTAGCAGCATCAATGAAGTCACACGGTGGTTCGCTGAGCGTTCCACCATCGGGAACCATCTGAACAACAGTTCCATCAGTTCTGGTGACGGTTGCTTGCCATACCTCATCTTTCTCAATATCGATCATAAGTTCAAGGAATCCGGCCTCTGTGCCTACAGTTGCACCGGGAACAGGGAAAAGCCCAGTTCCATCAAGGTCGCTCAATCCAGTAGATGAGTGGGAACTTCGGTAATCGCTAGCGGGAACCGTTACGCCATCAATAGTCGCCGCAATTCGCACCTGTGTAGCACCAGCTCCTTGGTTGAATACTCGTATGGGGACTTCGGACCCTACACCATTGGGGTCATCATTATTGCATATGGGAGGCCATGTTGAGGCAGTTAAATCCTCGATTGAAGGGGGAGGCTCGTAAGGGCACCCAGCCCCATCATTATCGTTTGTCTTTAAGCTTCCCTGAAGCTCTTTAACATCAAAACTATTAGCCCCCGTGATTGGGATATTCCCTGCGTTATCAAGATCTGGGAGGCCAAGCTCAACAAAGTATCCTTCAAAGTTCGCTGAGAAATAGACATATGTTCGATTATCTTCGAACTTGAAGTTGTAAGACGCCCCGAACGTTTCCTTGCTCCCTCTGCTGTTATTCGGCATAGAAAGGCCACTGATTTTTGCATAATTATCACCGTCAGCCTGTTGCAGGTGCACTGCGCCTGTCGTTGTCCCTGTTTGCTCAAGCGCAATTAGGTCATAAATCTGGCCGTTGTAGGAAATGCCTTCCTTAATCCACGAGAAATCTTTCGGTCCACCGCTACCCGTTTTGCTCGTTCCAGTAAAAGTCGGAATGCCAGTTGCGTCAAGTGGGACATTCCAATAATCAGATTTGAAGAAACTACCAGTGAGAGAAGCATATGGGTTCCCATTTGCATCTTCAAAGTATGTGCCTGCATTGATCTTCTCGGCGCCAACTCCCTTACTCGTTTGCAGTTTAGCAATCGGACGCATCGTACCGAGCTTCGTATCATCCCAGGAAGTGGAAGGGTCATTTTGTGATGCCGGCGGAATCAACTGCACCAAATATGACTTTTGCTTATCTTTATTTGGTTGGACAGCAATATACATATTGCCCAACGGGTCCATGAGCAACCCATTGACTTGCTTGTAATTATTTTTAGCAAAATCAGAGGGTGCAATGAGAACTTGGCCATTCTCGTCTACCAACCCGCCTGTGACACTAGGTGCGTACGTTGCTTCAACGTCATAATTTCCCGTCAAGGTGTTATAAATCGCGAGCTGAAGCATCATTGACCCATTCTGAACCCCTGCAGCATCTGCAATTGCGGCATCAAAAAGGTTACCCGTATCAAACCCCCATGAATGCTGATATGGATATCCGCCTCGGCCTTCATTATCGCCACAAGGAAACCCTGTGTCAGTTGGTAAGCCAGAGAGATCTGCGAACGCTGGTCTTGGTTCACTGTCAACGGCAACTAATAGAGCGGCGCCTAACGCCAGCACTAGGAAAAGAAATCCAAGCAACCTGCCCTTACGTCGAATGTGGGTAAACGCAGATATAGGGGACCCAGTCGTGGGTCCATCTGTTTGGGGGTTAACAGCATCATAAAAAGTCATAAATCTAAACTCTTGTTTGTATTGGGGGTAAAGGGGTAAATGTTGACAAAGTCAACGAAAGTTAAATTAGTTAAACTTTTTTAAGAGATGGTGGATACTCAAAAAATAATTGTTTCACTATTCTATTTTGGATGTATAGACGCTAATGAGCGATACAAGAACCACGCGATCGTCGTTTCTTCACCCCCTAGACGGTTAACTTTCATCGGTTGTGAAAATAGGGAAGCATTCGCAGGTGTAAAACATGAGGGAGTTACCCTGTTTATGCCGCTATGACTTCAAATTTGCGCATACTTCTGATCGCTTTCACCCTCATTACCATGTCAGCGGCCTGCAGCAGACCAGATGGGCCTTCACTGATGTCCATTGATAATGATGCCAGTATGGCAAACGCAAGTTCTTCGAGTGACATTCATAACGAAATTGAAGCATATGCTGACATACCTGATGAAACGATTGAGGAAACCTTTGAAAGAATCCAACGAACCTCTTCAGGGCACGCCGCAATAAACTCAGACAAAAAAATAGCGCAAGTCTTCTATAGTCCGGACCAGTCATCGGCCACAACTAACATCATCTCAAACCCCGGGCCTTTTGAAGGAACCCGAATCCTCGAAACAACCGGGCGCGAAACAGAAGAATTCGTAGAAGTCATCCTTCCAGTCACCCCAAATAACACGTCGGGCTGGCTAATCAAAGAAGATATCACCATCGCAGAATCAGAAAATCTGATCATCGTTGACCTCTCCGAACGCAAAGCAGCCCTATACGTTGGTGCGGACCTAATCGCGGAGGCACCGGTCGCAATAGGCGCCCCAAACACCCCAACTCCAGCGCTCGAAGCAATTATTGACGCCATCTGGGAGCGCTCTAGCTCCGAAACGAAACTCCCATCGCTTTACGGTCAACGACTATTCGGACTAAATAAACATTCAGAAGCCCTCTCCGATTTCGATGGCAGACGCCCCGCACTAGCAATTCATGGAACAGATGAACCTGATCTCATAGGTTCCGCCGTCTCAAACGGATGTATCCGAATGCACAATGACGATATGGCTATCTTCGCTGAACATGTGACGCTCGGGACACGGGTAAGTATCATCGGATAGACACTCTAGTTTCGAGGCACAATGACGAATGAACCAACAGGTAACATCCTCACCTCAATAACAAACGACATCGGTACTTTAACCATCTCAAACCCCAAACTCCGCAACGCCATGAACCTAACAATGTACAAAAAGGTGCCATCCGCAATTGATTCTCTAATTGCATCTGGTGCGACGGTGATTGTGATTCGGGGCGCTGGAGATGACGCATTCGGAGCCGGTTCAGACATTTCTGAATTCGAAACGCTACGCACCCCTGACAACGCACATGCTTACGATGACGCTGAAGCTGATGCCCACGAATCAATCGAAAAAAGCCCAGTCCCAACTGTGGCCATGATTAACGGGCCTTGCCGCGGAGGCGGGTTAGCTATCGCTCTGGCATGCGACCTGCGGTACGCAAGCGACACCGCGACGTTCGCTGCTCCTCCAGCAAAGCTAGGGATCGCGTTCCCTCACCCAGCTGTTACATCCTTAGCAAAAACCGTTGGAGACGCACACGCCCGCCACCTTCTCCTCACAGCTTCAACCATTAACGCCAAAGAAGCACACCGCATCGGACTCATCCATCACGTCACTACAAGCTCAGCACTTCCCACCGCAATTAATGATCTAACAGCACAAATCAGCCAACTCGCTCCCCAATCACTCACAGCGGCGAAAGTCAGCCTCGCCGCTATCAACGGTCACGCAACAAACACCGACGTACAGAACGCAATACGAAAATGCTACGAAAGCAACGATTACCTTGAAGGAATTACCGCCTTCATCGAAAAACGCAGCCCTGACTTTAACGGCACATGAACCAAAAATCTGCTACACCATAAGAATAACCAAAGGAAGGCAACCCAATGAACGACTACCCAGTACGAACAGGAAGCATGCTCTACACCCTCGTAGATCCAAACAAAGGACACGAGGTCGCATACAACCGCTGGTACGAACGCGACCATTTCTACGCCGGATGCCTCATCGGCCCATGGCTCTTCGCAGGAAAACGGTGGGTAGCAACCCGAGAACTTAAAGACATCAGATTCCCTGAAGACAGCACCGTGACATCACCAGTAGATAAGGGTTCATATCTCGCTACCTATTGGGTTCTAGAAGGCAAACATGACGAACACTTCAAATGGGCAGCAGAACAAGTCTGGGAACTATACGCAAACGATCGTGGATTCCCCGAACGCCAACACGCACATACCGTCATGTTCAACACCCCATGGGCACACTACCGAGACGAAAACTATGTACCCATCGAACTCGCCTTCGACCACCCATATAAAGGACTCGCAAATGTATTCCTTGACAGAGC
>WTHU01000005.1:11568-15254 GCA_011523005.1 Acidimicrobiales bacterium | reverse complement strand
TCAAGAGATGGTGATAAACTCCATACTTGACTGCATCACAGCTTCCGACGTAGCAGAAGGAATAATGCAAGAAGCAGCGGAAGAAGGCGAACCGATCTCTATAGAGGCCGCTCTCTGCTACGCCGAAAACATGTCCAGAGAAGAATGGCGAGTGATTGTTAGCGGTCCTGATCCAGAAGAGGCAGGTGCAATATTCCTTGGATTAATAGCAGACTGCCCACAATTATTAGTCGAAATATTTATGGATGATATGGGAATAGATCGAAGCACTGCTGAGTGTGTTGTAGAAGCGCTATCTGGACCGCTCTTGTCATCACTAGCATCGGTGGGAGAAAGCGAAGAACCCGACATGGAAGACCTCCAAGAACTATTTGAGGCGTTTATAGGGTGTGGTGTTGACCCAGAAATGATGGGGTAGTACAACTTCACCCACGTTCAGGATACTGACCCTATAAAACAAATGGGGCTAGCCGGTCCAAACTAGAGTCATCGAAAGGGCTAAGCTGAGCCCGAGAAATTCCTTGTTCCGCAAGCCACCTCAAACCATCAGCAACTTTTTCCGGGCTACCAAAAAAACGACTGTAAAGCCCATCACCCATTCTTGCTTCTATACCTTTAGTGAAGTCATCAGTTCCTGCGTTACAAAGGACAAACATTCCTAATTCAACATCCGGGCGAATATTCCTTACCTTTTCAATCATCGAAAGAAGGTGGTCCTCTGGTACTTCTGCGAGAATACCCATATCCAATTTTCCTCCGCGGGTAGAGGCACTTGAAGCTTTAATCTCTACTCTGTCGAGGAACGGAGTCACCTCTCGGACAGTTCTTGGGCCTCCAACCGACCCAATCAATAATGGTGCCCTATCGCCAACGGGTCCTAAATTTCTTGTATTAACTTGGTAGTAATCGCCACTAAAGGTACAGGTGCCTTCAATTAACAATGAACGAACAATTTGGATTGCCTCTATATACATACCTGCCCTGTCCCGTGGGACAGGATATTCCATTCCAGCATCAACGACCTCACCCTCAGCCCAACCAGCGCCCAAACCAAGTTCAAATCTTCCATCAGAGACCTCATGCAAAAGAAGCGCTGCCTGAGCCACTTCAATAGGAGAACGTAACAAGTTGTTAACAAAGGACGTAGTTACTTTCACTCGGGTAGTAGCCGATGCGATTGCTGTCGTCGCTACCCAGATATGAGGAAACGGTCGATGATCCGTATAGAAATGATCAGCGACAGAAAGGACATGCCACCCTTCATCTTCACGTTGACGTGCCCATTCACTTGGTTTCACCGTCACATCCATAAGATTCACTACGTATTCCATATTTAAAGATTAACGTAGACTTGACTAAACACACAACGGAAACTTAAGGGTGTAATATCTAATCTCACCTGATGGGATCACACATGCAAAAGAGCCGTATAAGAAAATTTCCAATATTCCTAGCACTCGTAGCCTCAGCTTTACTCGGCATTTCGCCTCAAGCTGCTGCGCATACAACAGTTGACAAAGAAAATTCGACTCCTCAGCCTGCTGCGGTACTGACAGAGCTCGACGAAATCCGATTAGTTTTCAAATCGCCCTTAATCGATGATGGAAAAGCAAAAATATCTCTGGCTACAGTAAGAGAGGGTCAAGATATACCAATTGGTGAAACGGTGTTTGAGTCTTCAACAGTCATTACGGCAAGCATCTTTCAAACTCCAAAACCGGGACAATACGTTATCCGATATGTAGTTACTGCACAGGATGGCGATATGAACGATGGGGGATATGCCTTTGAACTATATGAAAAACAGGATTCGAGTAAAACATGGTCATACTTAGCAGCATCACTCGGGATTCTTCTTGTCGTTGTACTTCTCTTGAGAGCGAAACCCAAAGCTCAACGTAAGGAGGAGAGTGGTGACTGAGCCGAGAATACCTCCACTTGATATTGAAAACCTTGATGCTGATGCTGCAGCAATACTCCAGCCGATGATAGATGCCGGTCGCCCCTGGAACATTTTTCTTACATTAGCAAAACACCCAGACCTTGCTAAACGATGGCTGGTCTTTTCAAACCACGTACTATTTAAGTCGACGCTACCTCCCCGTGAAAGAGAACTAGCTATCTTACGGATCGGGTGGCTATGTAAATCAGAATACGAGTGGGCACAACACAAGATCATAGGTTCAGATGCAGGGTTAGAAGCAGAAGAAATAGAAAAGATCAAAGATGGGCCTCAGGGGGAATGGAACCAACTTGATTCGCTTGTACTTAAAGCCACAGATGAATTGCACGCTGAAAAGCAAATCTCTGAAGAAACATGGATATCACTCCTAGAATTCTGGAGCGAGCAGCAACTAATGGATCTGGTATTTGCTGTAGGCCAGTACACACTTGTCTCAATGGCTCTAAAAACCTTTGGCGTTCCATTAGACGACTTCCTAACCGGATGGGATCCAGCATAATTTCACGATCCAAAAGATCGGAAGTGAAACCAGTACTGAAGAATACTTTTGAGAAAAATCAAAGTCGTAAGCAAAGCATCCTAACTCCAAAGTGCATTCTTGTAATAAAATCATAGATAAGAGCACTGAACAGAATTCCAATTTATGAGGTCAAGATGCGTTACATCCTAGGTTTACCCACAGATCATGTTGAATCTATTGAACAGTTTGGGACAAGCCAAGCAATCGTAGAAATGGCTACCACCGCTGAAACGCTTGGTTTCACAGGTGTTTTCGTAACAGACCACCCAGCACCGCCAAAGTCATTTCTAGACACTGGCGGCCACCACACACTTGACCCCATGATTGCCTTGGCGGCTGCAGCAACTTCAACAAAAAAAATTAAGCTACTAACCAATCTTTATATAGTCGCATACCGTAACCCACTACTAGCAGCAAAAATGGTCGCAAGCCTTGACAACCTCTCACTAGGTCGCCTCATTCTCGGAGTTGGAGCGGGATACCTTAAAGAAGAATTCCAAGCAACCGGTGCCGACTATGAAAACAGAGGTCAGTTATTGGATGACCACATTGAAATAATGAAACAAGCTTGGACTGGGAATCCAGTTTCGATGAAAGGATACAACTTTGAAGCTAAGAAAATTATTTCATTGCCAACCCCTGTTCTCCAAGATGGTGATTCCTCACCCCCAATATGGATCGGTGGTAACTCTAAGAATGCTTTAGAGCGCGTCGCCCGTTTCGGCGAAGGATGGATTCCGATGGCCACGCCTAAAGGAATAGAAAAATTTGTTAAAACAACGGCAATTACCGATATGACTGCGTTAGCAAAAAGAATCAATGACCTCATGGAGGTATGGGAACGGCATGAAAGGAAAGGTAAACCGTCTATTTCTATTGAACCCTGGGATGCTGGGAGAATCGGGTCAAAAAAATGGGACTCTAATAAATACTTGGAACGCGTAGAAGAACTGTCAGAAATGGGGGTTACGCACATCCCTGTCATGCTTAGTTCAATCGGTAGGGGGTATGACGCAACGAGATCTGAATTCCTTGAGTCCGTTAATGAGTATGCGCAACTCATCGGAATTAATGAAGTGAACCTATAGCAAACCAATTTCCCTAGCAACGTTTTGAAGTTGAATGGTTTCACCAGAAATATAGTTACTAACGTTAGAAGCAATATGAGCAACCGCCCCTCCAATAACTTCAGGCTCCACCCCT
>WTHU01000005.1:7796-11468 GCA_011523005.1 Acidimicrobiales bacterium | reverse complement strand
ACATGGTTCGAGCAGTAATTGCCACATCAAAACCCTTTTGAGCCAGAGCAATAGCTGAGGCTTTACCAATTCCTCGGCTAGCACCAGTGACTACTACAGTTCGTCTTTCCATATAAGCTTGAATCTATTTTAGACCGGCGTTGCTATCAATTAGATTCCATAAATCTTCAACATGCCGTTGTTCAGTCCAGGTTGACCCAATTGAAACACGAATATAAGCCACATCATCGGTGACAGATGGAGTGACATACGCTGAACCACTGGCATTGATTGCATCTGCCAATTTCCTTGTTGCATCATTGCCATCTGTATGACGAAAGCACACCAACGCTAATGTCCGTGGGGCTGCAAGTTCTAACCTTGAGTCATTAATAACCTTGGACTCAAGTTCTTCCGCCCAAGTGACATGGGACCTGATGAACGTTCGCAAATTTTCCGCCCCATACGACCGAAGGACAAACCAAAGCTTCAAAGCTCTAAAGCGCCTGCCCAAAGGCACATGCCAATCCCTGTAATCGATAGCAGCGGGATTGTCCTCCGTTTCATTACGGAGATACGGCGGCAAAATACTTAGGGTATCTATTAATTTTGAACGGTCCGCAACCCAAAAGACCGAACAATCAAAATTCGTCAAGAGCCATTTGTGTGGATTGAAAGTGTAGCTATCGACAAGTTCAACGCCGTCTTGAAGTTCTCTGAACTCAGGACAGATCATTGCACTCCCGGCGTAAGCCGCATCAGCGTGGTGCCACATTCCGTTCTCCGAAGCAATCGCAGCTATTGCACGGATAGGGTCCATCGCTGTCGTATTTGTTGTGCCAACTGCTGAACAGACCCATGCCGGGATGAGGCCAGAATCAATATCATCACGAACTATTTTTGCGAAAGCATCGGCATCAATCCCGAACGTTTCAGTTACAGGAACCGAACGAATGTGCTTAAATCCGGCTACTCTAGCTCCCTTTTCGATAGATGAATGGGCCTGAGAAGAGCCGTAGGCAACGAGTGAATTCGCATCTACGCCAGTCAGTTCAAATTGATGCCTTGCAACAGCAAGAGAGAGGTGTGTTGAATCCGATGCGCTCATTTGGATAACACCCCCTCCAGGGCCTTCATCCAAACGCCAGGAAGGTGGAAGACCAAGAAGATCGACAAGCCAATCTAGAACTGTATTCTCTATCTCAGTCGCAGCTGGAGCCGTGGACCACATCATTCCCTGCGTTGCTAAACCCGCAGCCACGAACTCACCCAAAGCAGATACAGGTGACGCCCCCGAAGGAAAGAAAGCATACCAACCTGGATGTTGCCAATGAGCTACGCCAGGCATCACGACCCTATCAAGATCAGCAATAATCTCATCCATTGACTCGGCTCCCTCTGGAGCCGAAACTGGAAGCATTTTCCTGATATCGCCAGGCTCTATAGAAGGAAGTACCTGATACTGATCAACGTTGTCAAAGTATTCCGCAAGCCAATCAACAAGACGGTATCCGTATTCTTGAAACTCAGCTTTAGACATGTGAATATTTGAAAGATCTTCAGTCATAGTTGATAAGTGTAACGAAGGACGCATCAAGTAGGACAGAGAAAGCACTAGGAGCTATACGGATTTCCTGACCTCTTTTCCCAGCGCTTACGTATAAAGAATCCATTGATAATGCTATTTTCTCAACAAATGTGCGGTGGCGGCGACTTTGGCCGAAAGGAGAAATACCGCCCAAGACGTATCCAGTTCTTCGCTCAGCGACTTTACCATCGGCCATAAATGCTCTTTTAACACCAGCCGCTTTCGCTACGGCTTTTAAATTCAGAGAGGATGAAACCGGTATCAAACATATAACTAACTCGCCTGTGTTTAATTCAGACATCAAAGTTTTAAACACAGTCTCCTCGTTAAGCCCTAATTTATTTGCGGCTTCGCCTCCATAACTCCCAACAGACGGGTCATGATCATAATGCAAAAGCTCATACTCAAACCCCGCATCCTCTAATTCTGAAATCGCAGGGGTCATAACGCAATCATAAAGCAAAACCTATTAGACAGGAATTCGGCTGTCTTATTGAATAAATAGTAAAAAGCAGGCTATATTCCATAGCAAATAAGGGAGGTTGTATGTCAATAGTTGGAGCTAAGGTAATTCGTAAAGAAGACCCCAATCTTCTTACAGGCAGAGGCCAATTCGTCGACGATATTCAACTAACAGGGACAACTCATATGGCATTTGTCCGAAGCACAGAGGCGCACGCACTGATCAAAGGTATTGACGTCTCAGCAGCGCTTGAATGTGAGGGAGTCATCGGAGCATGGACAGCAGCTGACCTAGAGCTTCCGCCTTTGCCAGGTGTTCCGGGACTTGAGAGGCCAGCGCTGGCTATTGACAAAGTACGCTTTGTCGGAGAGGCAGTCGCAGTAGTCGTGGCTGAAAACAAATACGCAGCAGCAGATGGAACAGAACTAGTAATAGTTGATTACGAACCGCTTGGAGCAGTAACAAACATAGAAGAGGCAACTGCAGAAAATGCGCCACTTCTATACGATGAGCTAGGTTCAAATACAGTCGCAGAAGTCCCAACGGAAGATGACCACCAAGCTATCTTTGATGCTGCACCGCACACAGAAACAATCAAACTTATCAATAATCGTTGCACTGCAGCTCCTATCGAAACAAACGCATGTCTGGCAGACTACGGTCCTGCAGGTCTTACTGTTTGGGCTAGTTTCCAAGCCCCGCATCATTTACGAAACCGAATAAGTGCATGGCTTGATATCCCTCAAGATCAATGTCGCGTCATTACTCCTGATGTCGGCGGAGGGTTTGGTCAAAAGATTAATTTCACTCCAGAGTTTTTCGTTGCCCCAGTTCTTTCGAAGATCCTCAATCGTCCGGTGAAATACTCTCAAACGAGAAGCGAAGCTATGACTTCTATGTATCACGGCCGAGCTCAAGAGCAAGAAGTAAGTGTGGCATTTGATAATGATGGAAAGATTCAGGCTCTGAAAGTTTTTGCTTCTCAAGATATGGGTGGATATGCCGATGGAACTGGAATGGGAATGCCAGTGCTAACAACTGCAATGTCTGCAGGTTGCTATGTGATCCCCAATGTTTCGATTGCATGGAGAAATGTTTTGACGAACACAACTCCAATCGCTGCCTACAGGGGAGCCGGACGCCCCGAGGCCACGTACCTCATAGAGCGCGCAATGGACCATATCGCGTACAAGCTTGACATGGACCCCACGGAGGTGCGCCGACAAAACTATATCCCTAAGGACAGTTTCCCCTATCCAACCCACTCAGAACTAGCGGTCTATGACAGTGGAAATTTTGAAGGAGCCCTAGACGAACTTCTCAATATTATGGATTATCAAAGTCTAAGAGAAGAACAGGCTGCCAACCGAGAAGATCCGGAGAAGCCGCTTTTGGGAATAGGATTTTCAAGCTGGTTGGAAATTGCAGGATTCGGCCCTCCTGGTTCTCTTGAAGGATTCGGTCACCTTGGGTCGTGGGAATCAGTTCAAATACGGATTCAACCCGACGGATCTGCAATTATCTATACCGGAGCTTCCCCACACGGGCAGGGTACAGTCACGACTTTCGCACAGATTGCCTCAGAATATCTTGGCATTGACTATGAAAAAATTTCTGTACGCCATGGAGACACTGCAACTAT
>WTHU01000005.1:5797-7696 GCA_011523005.1 Acidimicrobiales bacterium | reverse complement strand
ATGTACCTCGTAGATGATTGCGGAACAGTTATAAATCCATTGTTAGCTGAAGGACAGGTACATGGGGGAGTCGCACAAGGCATAGCACAAGCGCTATACGAAGAGTTTAGCTATGACGAGAATGGGCAGCCCACAACCGCAACGTTCATTGATTACCTTATGCCAGGGGCGCCCGACCTACCCTCATATATATCTGGCAGAATAAATACCCCGAACCCGAATAATTCTTTGGGTGCGAAAGGAATAGGGGAGTCTGGTTCAGTTGGAACGCCGCCTGCAGTGATGAACGCAGTGGTTGACGCCGTAAGGCACTTAGGTGTTACTCATATTGATATGCCAGCAACACCTCAGAAGCTCTGGGAAATACTCCAAGGAGGATCTAAATGAGTTATCCAATATCAATAAATATCAACGGAAACACGTACGATAAATCCGTCGACCCCCGAACACTACTCGTACACTTTATACGTGAGGAGTGTGGGTTAACGGGAACACACATAGGTTGTGACACATCAAACTGTGGGGCTTGCACCGTGCTCCTTAACGGAAACGCTGTTAAATCTTGCACGGTGCTAGCAGTGCAAGTAAATAACCACGAAATAACGACTGTTGAAGGTCTCGCAAATGACGATGGATCTTTCTCTCCAGTCCAAGAAGGCTTCAGGCAGGAACATGGATTGCAATGTGGATATTGCACTCCCGGAATGTTAATGGCAGCAACAGCTCTGCTTGAGGAGATACCGAATCCAACCGAACAGGAGATCCGAGAAAACCTTGAAGGGAACCTATGCAGATGCACAGGTTACGAAATGATCGTCCGCTCAGTTCAGTGGGCAGCACAAAATCCCGATGGAATACCAGTACAGATAGGGGAAAGCTCATGATCCCAGCAAAGTTTGACTATAAACCAGCACAATCAAAAGAAGAAGCTTTATCGTTACTTGCAGAATATGGAGATGAAGCAAAATTATTAGCCGGAGGACATTCCTTACTTCCTCTCATGAAATTGAGATTAGCTACACCTGAAGTCCTCATTGATATCGGAGCAATAGAAGACCTCTCATACATTGAAGACAAAGGCGATGTCGTAGCCATTGGTGCCCTTACTAAGCATCGGCAGGTAGAGCAATCTGATATTCTGAAGGAACACATTCCATTACTTGCTCACACTGCAAGCCATGTAGGGGATCCACAAGTTAGAAACCGAGGAACCATAGGTGGATCCCTTTGTCACGGTGATCCTGCTTCTGACCTCCCAGCTGCCATTCTCGCCACACGAGCTACGCTAGTGATTTCAGGACCCTCAGGGGAGAGACAAGTTGAATCCGATGCTTTCTTCACTGATTTTTGGGAAACTGAAGTCAAAGAAGATGAACTTCTAACTGAAATCCTTGTCCCCAAATACACGGGAGAAAGCTGGGCGTACCAGAAATTTAACCGCCGATCTCAAGATTGGGCAATAGTCGGTTGCGCACTTCAGGCAGGTGACAACCCCGGCATCGGTATGGTCAACATGGGATCAACGCCGGTCAGAGCAGCAGACGCAGAAAATGCTCTGAAATCTGGCGGCTCACCCAAAGAAGTTAGTGAGTTAGCAGATTCAGGGCTTACGCCGCCCACAGATATTCATGGAAACGAATCATACCGAAGAGATTTGGCTAAAGTCCTCCTCCAACGGGCTTTAGAAAACTAGCCCTGAGGTAAAAAGCATAAGCAGTTCATTGAACGACTACTATCTACTTATATGGATTTAGGTATATCGGGGAAAACAGCTCTTGTTTCAGCATCTTCCGCTGGATTAGGTTTTGCCTCTGCGCTCGCACTAGCAGAAGCAGGTTGCAAAACAGTAATATCTGGAAGAAATGAAGAGCGATTAATGCATGCCGCAAGCAAGATCCC
>WTHU01000005.1:2331-5697 GCA_011523005.1 Acidimicrobiales bacterium | reverse complement strand
TCAATATCTGTTCGGCAACCAATTCCAAATATCATGCTTTCAAATACAGCCAGAGCAGGAGTTACCGGATTCTTAAAAACCATGGCACTAGAAACAGCACCCGATGGAGTAACTGTGAATTCAATACAGCCTGGACTCCATGCAACAGATCGTGTCCTGGAAGTGTACGGCAAAGAGAATATGAAAGACCTAGCCAAGACTGTGCCCGCTCAAAAGATAGGGTCAGCCGATGACTTCGGGAAGATCGCAGCTTTTTTATGTTCTGAACAAGCGAACTTCATTACCGGAGCGGCAATACCAGTAGCGGGCGGAACCTATGGGGGATTGCAATAACGACTTCAGAGGTTCGCCCAAGTTTAGAAGACACTATAGGCTAAATGCGTATGGAAGAAGCACCCTGGCGTACAATACCCGAACTTATTGAATACTCTGCTACCGCATACGGAAGCGATCAGGCTCTTGTTGATGATGAGTTCCAGTTATCTTTTATTGAGCTCAAAGACGAAATCTTTAAGTCAGCGAATGCGCTTATAGAAACAGGTGTCAAGCAAGGGGATCGAATTGGTATTTGGGCACCCAACACATGGGAATGGGTTATAGCTGCTTTGGGAGTCCATGTAGCAGGGGGAGTCTTGGTGCCCATTAATACTCGTTTTAAAGGGAAAGAAGCTTCGTATGTCATCACCAAAGCAAATGTTTCACTGCTTTTTACAGTTACAGACTTCCTTGAAACAAACTATGTAAAATTGCTAGAGGGAACAGATGCAGAATCACAATTACAGGAAATCGTAGTCCTTAAGGGGAACGCCGATGAAAAAACCATCTCCTTTACTGATTTCCTGAGTAGAGCAAACGACTCCAGAGTCCGCGAAGTTCAAGAAAGATCAGAGGGCGTCAGCGGTGAGGACCTGTGCCATATCATGTTCACAAGTGGAACAACTGGCGCACCCAAAGGCGCAATGCTGAAGCACTCAGCAGTCGTCCGAGGCTACAACGATTGGGCAGATATTATTGGGCTTCAAGCAAGAGATCGATATCTAATCGTAAACCCTTTTTTTCATTCCTTTGGACTCAATGCAGGCATCCTCGCCTGTTTAATGAAGGGTGCCTGCATGCTTCCTCATCCCATTTTTGACGTACAACAAGTAATGGAAAGAGTCCCGCAGGACAAAATAACTATGCTTCCGGGTCCTCCTGCCATTTATCAAACAATATTAAATCATCCTGACTTGGAAACATTTGACATGACAACACTACGACTTGCCGTGACCGGAGCAGCAGCAATACCTGTTGAAATGATAATACAGATGCGAGAGCGATTAGGATTCGAAAAAATAGTCACAGGATATGGGCTGACAGAGGGTTCAGGTCTTGCAACCATGTGCCGCCATGACGACGATCCAGAAACAATAGCTAAAACTTCTGGTCGGGCTATGCCGGGGATGGAAATTAAAATAGTCGATGACAATGGTGCAGAAATTGAAAGCGGCCAGCCGGGAGAAATAACAGTAAAGGGTTACAACATCATGGTCGGGTATCTAGACGACCCTGATCAAACCAGTGAGACAATTACAGAAAACGGTTGGCTCCTTACAGGAGACATAGGTGTAATGGACAATCATGGGAATATCGCAATAACAGATAGAAAAAAAGACATGTACATTAATGGGGGATTTAATGTTTATCCCGCCGAGGTTGAATCAATAATGCTCCAGCACCCACAAATCGGACAAGTGTCAGTAGTGGGCGTTCCTGATGAGAGAATGGGTGAAGTCGGCTTCGCATTCATCGTGCCCACTTCCGGTGAGACACCCAAACCAGATGAAATAATAGAGTGGTGCAGGCAAGAAATGGCTAATTACAAATGCCCACGAGAGGTGGCTTTGATTGATAATCTCCCTTTAAATGCTTCAGGGAAGGTCCTCAAATACGAACTTCGTGATCGTGCAGAAGCATTGAAGTCAAGAAAATGAAAGCTGTCGTTCTCAAAAAGTATGGCGGTGTTGAAGAACTCCGCATTATGTCAGTGCCAGACCCAAAGCCAGAAGCTCAAGAACTTCTCATCAAAGTACACTCGACCGCACTCAATCGAGCTGACATTCTCCAGCGGATGGGACTATATCCAGCACCTCCAAGCAAATACGAAATCCCTGGACTTGAATTCGCTGGAACCGTCAAAGATATGGGTTCCGAAGTCACCGGCTTTAGTATTGGCGATCAGGTCATGGGAATCGTAACCTCCGGAGCGTACGCAGAGTTTCTAACGGTTCATCACCGACAAGTCATGGTAATTCCAGAAAGTTTAAACATGCAACAAGCTGCAGCGATTCCTGAAGCATGGTTAACTGCATATGACGCTTTGGTAGACAAAGGGGGAATCCAAGAGAACCAAACGTGTCTCATACACGCAGGTGCCTCAGGGGTGGGGACAGCAGCAATACAAATCGCCAAAAGACTAGGAGCAAAGGTAGCGATAACGGCATCTGAAGCGAAAATTGAATCTTGTTTGGATCTAGGCGCTGATCAGGGTATTGATTACCGAAAAGAAGATTTCGTGGAGGTAGTCGAAACATGGACAAACGGCAACGGGGTCAACATCATCATTGACTTAGTAGGTGGCAGTTACCTCCAACAGAATGTCAAGGCAATATCTACAAAAGGAATCATCGTCCAAGTTGGTTTAATGGGGTCAGGAAAGCCAGAACTTGACCTAGGGACACTTCTGCGTAAACGAATTACATTAATAGGTACGGTCTTAAGGTCAAGGTCCACAATGGAAAAGACTGCGTTAACACAAAATTTTGCTAACCATCTGCTTTCAGAGTTTGACAGTCAATTTGAAACGGTAATTGATTCGGTCTTCCCCTTTGAATCAATAGCAGAAGCCCACACGAGGATGGAGAATAATCTCAATACTGGGAAAATTATCATAGACATCGTATGAAACTTCTTAAAGGAAGGGAACTTCGAAATAATCTTGGCATTAGTCCGACAGTGCAATACGCTAGACACAGCAATGACTGAATCTACAGTAAAAATAAGTATCCCAGGCAATCACCTCATGCCAGGACTTTTTGGAGAAAGAGACCTTCATCTCAAATCAATTGAAGCAGCCTTCCCGGATGCAACAATACATGCGCGTGGCAACCAGATATCAATCCAAGGAGCAAGTGCCCCAAAAGTAGGCGCCCTCTTTGAAGAAATGGTAGCCCTACTCGAAAAGGGACATGTCATAGACGCAACAAGCCTCGGTAGGTCCATAGATATGGTTCTTGCGGATGAAAAGCCCTCTGACGTATTTGGTACTGACATTCTTCGAGTAAGAGGCCGAACAATACGCCCAAAATCAGCCGGCCAAAAGAAATA
>WTHU01000005.1:0-2231 GCA_011523005.1 Acidimicrobiales bacterium | reverse complement strand
GATGTCGTTATTTGCCCTGAAATGGCAATGGAGAACGCAAAAGCACAAAATAAAACACTCGAAGAAGAAATAGCTCTCCTTGTGCTTCACGGGGTACTACACATCTTGGGTTACGACCACGCTGAACCCAATGAGAAAGCAGTTATGAAAAAAAGAGAAAAACAATTACTATCTGAATTGTATTTATCATGAGCCAAATAGAAATTATCGGATTAATTGCATTAGTTCTATTGATAGCTGCAGCTGCGTTATTAGCCGCTGCAGAAACAGCGATCACGCGAGTCAGTTCAGCTAGAGCCGAAGCCCTTGCCGAAGAAGGAGGAAAAGGGGCGCTAATTCTCCGTGACCTCATCGATAGGAGGAAGCACGTTCTGCACCCTATCCTTTTCGTAGTGCTAGCTTGCCAAATTGGAGTCGCAACTGTAGTAGCTGGGTTAGTGTTAAATCATTGGGGGGCATGGCAACTAGTAATTGTTTTTGTCGCCGAGCTACTTGTGCTCTTTGCTCTCTCAGAAGCTCTCCCGAAAAGCTGGGCCTTAGCTCACCCTGATAGAAGTGCTACTCGAACAGCTCCTTTAGTAAGAGTCTTGTCAAAAATAGCACCTCTCAGATGGGTAGCAAACGGTGTTGTTCGACTCGTAGGAGCTGACCTCCCAAATGGTTTCACAGATGGTGAAGTGTCAGAAGAAGAATTATTAGCATTTGCCGAGGAGGCAGCTGCAAGCGATGCAATCAATGAAGACGAACGACACCTTATCGAGCAAGTTATTGAATTCGGCGACACAGTTACTCACGAAGTTATGATTCCACGGCCAGACATTATCGCAGTCAATGAACATGCATCCATAGAGGAAGCAATAGATCTTGTTATAGGAAAAGGCTTCAGTCGATTACCAGTGTTTCAAGACAATATTGACGACATCGTTGGGATTGTGTACTCAAAAGAACTCATGAGAGCACTGAGAGATGGCGATAAGTCTCAAAATGTAAACCAAATAATGAGACACCCTATCTTCGTTCCCGAATCGAAAAAAATATCGCAATTACTCAGAGAAATGCAAGCAGAGAAGTCTCATATAGCCATCGTTATCGACGAATATGGAGGAACCGCCGGATTAGTAACACTTGAGGACCTTATCGAAGAGGTTGTTGGCGAAATAGTCGATGAATTCGATATAGAGCCCCCGATGATAGAGCGACTAAGCAACGGAAACCTTCGTGTTAATGGGCGCGCAAATTTAGATGACCTTGATGCAATTCTCGACATAGACCTACCCGAGGGAGACTGGAGTACTGTAGGCGGCCTCATTTTCAACACACTCGGGCATGTCCCACAGATCGGTGAAACAGTAGAACTTAATGGCCACCACTTCCTCGTTGAGCGCATACAAGGAAGGCGAATTGCACGTGTGCTATTCACGCCAGCACAGGCAAACAGCGAATGACTTCACGAATCGATGACTCCAAGAAGTCTGGCGCATACAAATCAGCCTTCATAACTGTGTTAGGAAGACCCAATGTAGGAAAATCTTCCCTCGTGAATAAAATCTGCGGTGAAAAGATAGCAATAACATCGAACAAGCCCCAAACAACTCGACACAAGATTCGCGGAGTTCTCCATCGGTCAGATGCACAACTTGTGTTTGTAGATACCCCAGGCATCCATAAACCGCAAACAAAGCTGGGCGAACGGTTAAACACAAAAGCTGTATCAACTTTGTCCGAAATAGATATCGTCTGCTTTGTCGTTGATGCTACGTCCCCAATCGGACCGGGCGATAAATTTATAGCAGAAAAACTGGGGCCTGAAACGATTGTGGTCGTAAATAAATGTGATAAAGCAAAGAAACCTCATTGGCATAACTCGAGAAAATTCGACCTCATCTCTCGAAACCGAAGAAGATTTGCTAGACATTCCAGCGTTCCTGAGAAGACAAGCAAATTAGAATCTACGAAGAGGATGGAACCCATCGCCACAAAATTTTTGAGGCTTATTAAGACCACTAAGGAGGCGGTAATATTCTGTAATAATAGTTGATTTGATGGCAGGGTACAAAATTGATAATTGTGTTTCCGCTATGGTGAATTTATTAATTGAGTATTCTTCCCCGAGGGACAATTTTTTACCAATCTCAGGTCGAAGTCCGTTGCGGAAAGATATCGGATAGTTATTCAAGCGTGCCCCTTAAAAACAACAAAAATAGTGCGGTAGAAGAATACCATGATTCCCT
>WTHU01000070.1:13168-15389 GCA_011523005.1 Acidimicrobiales bacterium | reverse complement strand
AACTATCGCTTGAACTTCCGCTACTTGAATCATCATCGTCGCCTCCGCAAGCAGCGGCGATCATGCCAAATATAGCGAGAAGGGCAAGCATCAACTTCCATGATTTACGCATGTTTTCCCTCCACGTAATAAGTGAGTCGGTATTTTCCCGACTAGCGATACAACTTAGTCGTGTTATCTGTTTCGTGCCTATCAAACGAAGAAAAGTTTGTGAACATTGTGTTACATGGATTTTTGGATATTGACATGGGAAAATAATAGTCATTACTATTAAAGCGGAGGGGAAATGCCTAAGCAGATAGATGAAGATCTCTTAATCAAAGCTGCTGCGGAGGTTTTTGCCGAACGTGGGTACGCCGGTGCAGGCGTTGCTGAGATCGCAAGGCGAGCGGGTGTCACTACAGGCGCTATATATAGCAGGTATTCAGGAAAGTCAGAATTGCTTTTAGAAGCACTAAAAAGATCATTTGTCCTACACTTTGGTGACGCCATTGCATCAGCATTAAGCAGTGAAAATAGAGTTGAAAATTTTGACCAAGATGGCGTTGGTATCAGATCGATAGGGCTGCTTGCGAACGATGAATGGAAAGATCATGATGCATTATTTCTTGAAGCAGTTGTTGCGAGTAGGCGCGATGAAGAGATAGCAACCATGCTTTCGCAAAGGTTAGAGACGGCTGGGACCTTTCTCGCTAAAAGAATTGATACGCAGAAGGCAAATGGGCCTGTGGACTCCTCCTTTGATACCGATGCGCTCAAAACCTATGCCTTGGCCATGAGAATGGGCTTTTCAGTATTGCGATCTCTGAACTATGAAATGCCTGACCCTGACGAATGGCAAACAGTGCTAAACCAAACGCAGCGTAGTATTCTGAAATCAGCGGGAGAAAAAAATGACAACAACTGAACCAAGAACCGAACAAGAAATACTTGACAGAGAGTCAATGGATGATGTGGACGCGATAGCCGCATTTAATCCCGACCCTGACGAAGTCCTTCACGCTGTGCAGGACCAAGCAGATGCATTATTCACTTGGGACTATTCAAAAGGTTCTAGACCAAGGCTTGACAAACTCTATGAGAAGGCAAAAGTTTCACAGTGGAATGCACAAACTGATCTCGACTGGTCAATAGAAGTAGATCCTCTTCAAGCATTCAGCATCTTCACAGAGTCATCGAATGTAGGCACAGGTCATTGGACAGAGCATCCCGACTCGCCAGCTAAAAACTGGGGTGATAAGGAATGGGACCAATTCAGTATCGAATCCTTTGCATGGCGGTTATCACAATTTAAACATGGCGAACAAGGCGCATTGCTCTGTACTGCAAAAATTGTAGAGACAGTCCCATGGATTGACGCCAAATACTATGCTGCAACGCAAGTCGTGGACGAAGCTCGGCATGTCGAAGTCTTTGAAAAATACATAGACGAAAAAATTGGTGTCCGGTATCCGGTTAATCCCCACCTTCAACTACTCCTCGATGACATCATCAATGACAGCAGATGGGACATGACCTACCTGGGTATGCAGATCATGGTTGAAGGCCTCGCCCTTGCAGCCTTCGGCTTGATGCACCAAGTTACAACAGAGCCGCTCCTGAAAAAACTCCTACGGTATGTTATGAGCGACGAAGCACGCCATGTCGCATTCGGAGTCCTTAGTCTTCAAGAGGTCTATCAGGACATGACAGCGAAAGAAGTTCGGGAACGCCAAGAATTTGCATTTGAGGCAGGCATCAGAATGCGGGACCGACTCCTCCAGCAAGAAGTGTGGGACAGAATGGGATGTGATGTCAAAAAAGCCGTTGAACACGGTCTAAACATCCCTGAAGATGACCAGATTTTTAACCAGTTACTCTTCTCAAAGATCGTTCCAAACTGCCGAAAGCTAGGACTTCTTGATGCAGGAGACGGTTGGCTGCGAGAAAAATATACAGAAATAGGCGTCATAGAGCTCGAACACCTAGAGGATACAGGTGAAGAATATTCGGAGTTCTCAATTGAAGATGACGAATTAGCTTCAAGCTCAAATCAATAGAAGTCCTGACCAATTTAAGAATTAAAGAATTCAGGATGTGGCTACTACACGTAACCTGTTTACTGATCAGGAATTTCTGCCCAAATTAGGTTTCCGGCCATGATTGGCTTTTTTGCGACGAGCATTTGCTTTCTTCTTTTGTGTTCGCTTTGACATAGGTCCTCCGAATCTCATATTACCCT
>WTHU01000070.1:2009-13068 GCA_011523005.1 Acidimicrobiales bacterium | reverse complement strand
GCTTTCTTCTTTTGTGTTCGCTTTGACATAGGTCCTCCGAATCTCATATTACCCTATCGGGACTATCAACAACTCACGACTTCTGCGGGTACCCTCACACAATGGAAAAGTTTGGATTTGTAGGTTTACCCAATGCGGGCAAATCATCTCTCTATAACGCATTAACAGGTGGATCTGCGTTAGCAGCACCATACGCATTCGCAACAACAGACCCGAATATTGGCGTCGCAAAAGTTCCAGATCATAGACTCGACCTACTCACAGCTATGAGTGAATCAAAATCTTCCGTCCCGGCCAGCGTGCAATTCACAGATATCGGTGGCCTTGTCGAAGGGGCGAGTAAGGGGGAAGGCTTAGGTAATCAATTTCTAGCTAACATAAGAGAGGTTGACGCCATAGTGTATGTCTTACGCGCATTTGAAGATGAGGACGTTCCAGGAACTTCAGACCCTCTTGAGCAACTACGTGTACTAGAAATTGAATTAACTCTTGCTGATCTTGAAGCTGTAGAGAAGCATGCGACTAAAAGGATCAAAGCTGCCCGACTCGATAAATCTTTAACAGATGAAGTTGACGCATTGGAAGAGGCTCTAGAAACACTTGGTGAAGGAACTCCATTGTACAGAGGTGACTTTTCCGAAGATAAGTTAGCGTTACTTTCTCCCTACTTCTTGCTGACGTCAAAGCCCGTCATGGCGATCGTAAATGTCGGCGAAGACCAAATCGCAGACCAAGCCCCCATCCAAAAGATATCAACTGAATTAGGAAACGATTCAGATGTGATCGGAGTCTGCATCCAACTCGAAGCTGAAACAAGTCAACTCGCCGAAGATGAACGAGCAGAAATATTAGAGGCGCTGAATTTAGGGGAGGGAGCGCTCCCGAGATTCATACAAAGGGCCTACCACATCCTTGGGCTACGCACATTCCTTACCACTGGAGAAAAAGAAAGCCGAGCATGGACATTCCGAACGGGCTCAACAGCGCCCGAAGCAGCCGGAAGGATACACACCGACTTCCAAAAAGGTTTTATCAGAGCTGAAACCATCCAATGGGACCAACTATTAGAAACTGGAGGATGGGCGCAAGCTAAAGAAGAAGGAAAAATCCGAGTTGAGGGGAAAGACTACATAGTCCAAGACGGGGATGTAATGGAGTTTAGATTTAACGTATGATCAAAAGAAATAAAGTTTATTAAAAGTAATCACTACCCGACTACAACGGATACAGCAATGGCAACTGAAGAAACCACACGAGAACCGGCGCTTGTAGTAATCGGAACTCCGATAGGAAACCTTGGAGATATCTCAGAAAGAGCAATCAGAGAATTGCGAGAAGTTGATCTAATCTGTTGCGAAGATACCCGAAGGACTGGAAAGTTACTCAACCTTCTCAATATCACTCCAAGACCAGACCTCGAAGTTCTCAATGAACACAACGAAGAGAAAAGAGCTAACGAAATACTCAACCGCATTACGGCTGGTTTGAGAGTGGCCTTAGTGACCGATGCAGGAATGCCAGGGATAGCTGATCCAGGGCAGTACTTAATAAAGAGTGCCATTGATCATGAAATCAACTTAGAGATCGTCCCCGGCCCCACGGCTGGGATAGTTGCATTAATTGCTAGCGGCCTGCCAACGTCACGATTTGTCTTCCAAGGCTTCATACCTAGGAAAGGTGAAGAACGCCAAAGACGTATAGAGGAGATAGCTCGAGACGATAAGACCACAGTTATTTACGAATCAGGTAAGCGGATTGAGCGAACAATTCAAGACCTGCTAAATATCTGCGGGGATGAGCGTGAAGCAATCATCGCGCGAGAGTTAACTAAAATGCATGAAGAAATCCAACGAGGCACATTGCGTCATCTGCATACAAAGATGAGTGATATCTCGACAAAAGGAGAATTTGTTCTGATTCTCTCAGGCTTCTCCGAAGACCATTATGTGAGCGATAGTCTTTTGAAAGAAGAGCTACAAGAAATCATCGGGAGCGGAAAGTCCAAACGTGATGCAGTTAAAGAACTGACCTCCAAGTACCAACTCAGTAAACGACGAGTCTATGACCTATCTATAGAAATATCAGTCGACGAAACATAATACCCACAACCAAAGCCCATACGGGTAGCCTATACACATGTCCATACCCGTTTTAGTCGCTGTTGCTTGGCCCTATGCATCTGGTTCTCGCCATCTGGGTCATCTTGCTGGCGCATACCTACCCGCAGATATTTTTGCGCGTCATCAACGTATAATCGGCAACGATGTGCTCATGGTAAGCGGCTCAGATGTTCATGGTACGCCAATCACAGTCCGGGCAGATGCCGAAGGAGTCACCCCCCAGGACATCGTCGACAAGTACCACAACGAATTTTTATCTCAATGGGAATCATTAGGAATAAGTTGGGACCTCTACACCACAACAGGAACTGATCATCATGCAAAAGTAACCCAAGAGATGTTTCTCGCTCAACTCAACAACGGACACATCGATAGGCGAACAACAACTCAGTTATACGACCCTAAAGCAAAGAGATTTCTGCCCGACCGTTATGTAGAGGGAGTTTGCCCTCACTGCGGGTATGAAGAAGCACGAGGAGACCAATGCGATGATTGCGGGAAAACCTATGACGCAGTTGAACTTATAACCCCACGATCAAAACTTTCAGATGCCATTCCGGAACCCCGAGAAACAGAACATTTCTATTTCAAATATTCAGACTTCAATAACGACCTAAAGCAATTCCTTGAAAACAAGACCGGTTGGCGGAACCACGTCCTCAACTTCGCAAAAGGATGGATAAACGAAGAAGGTCTAATCGACAGAGCCATCACAAGAGACCTAGATTGGGGAGTCAAGCTGCCTGTAGATGATTTGGGTGAAGGAAAAAGAATTTACGTCTGGTACGACGCAGTAATTGGCTACCTTTCTGCCTCCCAAGAATGGGCAAGTAAGCAAGATAACGCCGACCACTGGAAACACTGGTGGCATAACGATGCATCTCGCCATGTGTACTTTATTGGAAAGGACAATATCCCCTTCCACGCGTTATTCTGGCCCGCACAACTAATGGGAGTACAAGACAAAATAGGTCAAAAACCACTTCACCTTCCTGACGACATCCCTGCAAACCAGTATGTGACCTTCAAGGGAGGTAAGGCATCCGCAAGCAGGGGAGTAGGATTAACGATCTCCCAAGGATTAGAAAAGTATCAACCAGATGCTCTTCGGTATGCACTGGCTGCTAACTTCCCAGAACAAGCAGATACAGAAATTTCTGAGGACGAGATCACAAGACGAATCAACGATGAATTAGTTGCTAATTGGGGCAATCTAGTTAACAGAGTACTAGCAATGACATACAAAAATGCTGCACAAGCTATTCCCTCTGCCGGTGAATTAACAGAAGAAGATAGCCAGTTGCTACTCCTCGTTGATAACGCCTTACAAACAGCAAGTTCCCAACTTCACCTAGTGGAACTTCGCGCTGCTTTACGAACGGCAATGGAAACTGCGAAAGAAACTAACAAGTATCTCAATGCAACTGAACCATGGAAGGTACTCAAGACTGACAAAGAAAGAGGGCTCACAATTCTCTATGTAGCGCTAAGCGCCATCAATGGAATAAGGGTAATGTTCGCTCCATTTCTACCATTCTCGAGCCAAGACCTAGACACCATGTTAGGAGAAACAACTGGTTGGGTTCGAGAGGACCTAAAGCCCGGTACGGCACTCTCAAAGCCAAAGCCCCTCTTCCAGAAAGTTGAATAATGAGCGCATCGAGCAGTGAACTGAAATGGGTCGATAACCATTGCCACTTTGAGGAAAGTGATGAGGTCTCCCTAGACCTTCAAGAAGCAGCTATTGAAGGTGTAGAAAAATTTATTGTGGTAGGAACCGATTTGGAGACATCCTTAAAAGCAAAAGAGCTATCACAAATCTTTCCAGAAAAAATATTTGCCACAGCTGGAATTCACCCTCATGAAGCAATACATGGTACCCACGGGATTGAGGCACTACTTTCCGAAGGCCAGATCGTTGCAGTAGGTGAATGTGGCTTTGACTTCTACTACGATCACTCTCCCCACGAAGAACAAGAGAAAGTATTCAGAGAACAAATAACTTACGCACACAAATTTGACCTTCCGCTCGTTATCCATACCAGAGAGGCCTGGAATGAAACTTTTAAAGTCCTAGATGAGATGGAAATGCCATCCAAAACCGTATTTCACTGCTTCACAGGAGGGCCATACGAAGCGGAATTAGCATTGGAGAGAGGAGCGTATCTATCCTTTTCAGGAATAGTTACATTCAAAAATGCTGACCCTCTCAGAGAAGCGTTAAGGATGACGCCCATAGAGCGCATAATGATAGAAACAGATTCGCCGTACCTGACTCCCGAACCCAACCGTGGGAAAAGAAATCGACCTAAATTTCTTCCATACATCGGGGGTAGGATCGCCGAAGAACTTGATACTGAGCTTAAAACTATCTCTGACGCCGCATGGTCAAATACGCATCGCTTTTATGCCTTAGACCGTAAATGAATTAATTTTGCCCATAGAACTTCACAAGGTTGCCTTTTGGATCAACTCAGGATCATAATGAGGTGCAGTCGGGCGGAGGTAGAGAACTGCGAGAAGAAGTTGCATATCGAATTTTGCATTCGCTACGTTACCCTATCGCAGCGACTGTTATAACGTTTTTGGCTGTTCTCTCAGTCGTAGTATCTCTAACTGGACCCACAGAAACCGGTGAGATAGTCGAGGCATCTAATGCTGACCCAGTTAATCACCCCACAGTTCAATCAGGCATAACTGATCATGAGCACCAAATACCCGAGTTCGAAAAGCCTGCCACAATAGATGTGCTTGATCTCACAAAGATTCAAACCCAATATCGAGAAACCCTGCGACTTGAAGCCATATCTGGAACTGTTTACACTCCAAATTTTGTTCCCGGCGGAAGTCTCATGGACTCAATCACAAGTTTCACTCCCGTCCAACAACAGTCGGTGATTCCCCAACCAAGCAACCCAGGGTCTGGCCAACCTATTCAAAGCCCACCCTCTGAGCCCGACGCCCCCCCAGCTACCTACATTCCAGCAGTTGAACAGTGGAGAAGCACTGTAACCACGGCAATCCTCAACTACGGCGGACCCGCATCCGATACAGATAGATTTCTCCGAATCATGCATTGTGAAAGTCGAGGACAACCAAATGCCACTAACGCATCCAGCGGAGCTGCTGGCCTCATGCAACATATGCCTCAATATTGGGACCAGAGAGCTATCTCCGCAGGTTACGCAGGGTCAAGCCCCTACGACCCTACAGCAAACATAAACGTCAGTGCATGGTTAATTTACCAAGCGTCTGGCGGAGGTTGGCAACATTGGGTCTGTCAGTGACCCCACTTGCTGTTGGGCACGATATTAAACTACTAAAAGCAGCGAATGGAAGAACCAGACTATGGTCATAGGGAAAAGTGATCTCAAGAACATCATGGAACAGCATGACCTGAAACCTTCAAAGTCGCTAGGTCAAAATTTTGTTGTAGACCCAAATACAATCCTAAAAGTTATTCGAGCAGCAAATATAGAAAAGCATCAACAAATTCTTGAAATTGGCCCAGGTCTAGGTTCACTTACGTCACAACTATCTACTACCTCTAAAGTAGTAGCAATTGAACTTGACCGTTACCTCATTCCTGCACTTGAAGAAGTGCTGAATCATTTCGGGGAAAGAGAAAATGTCGAGATCATTCACCAAGACGCAATGAAGATTGATTGGAAAGAATTCTTTTCTCATAGGCAAGGTATCTGGAAAATGGTAGCTAATCTTCCCTACAATATCGCAACCCCACTTTTAGTAACCTTGCTCGAAAATGCACCCGACATACAGTCGATATGTGTCATGGTGCAATTAGAAGTAGGGGAGCGCTTCGCTGCTTCACCAAAAAGCAAAGCCTACGGAATTCCATCTGTAAAAGCACAATACTGGGCCGAGACAAAAGTTCTAGGAAAAGTTTCACCAAATGTTTTCCTACCCGTCCCTAAAGTCGACTCAGCGATACTACAAATCATACGAAAACCATCCCCACCTGAAGTTAATTACACAAACTTCAGTCGCCTGATTCAAACAGCCTTTCAACATCGACGAAAGATGATCCGTAAATCTCTCAGCACACTTATCCCCGTTTCGAACTTCACTATTGCCGAAATAAGCCCTCAATCTAGACCAGAAGAGCTTTCCGTCGAAGACTGGGTTAAGTTAGCGAATACTCTTGAGATGGCGAAATAATGAAAAACTGTTCAACGAAATACGAGATTCATGCACCCGCAAAACTAACCCTCTCGTTAGCGATAAAAGGGGTTCGCCGATCAGGCCTCCACGAGTTAGAAGCCGAAATGGTCACCATAGATCTTCAAGACACGCTAAGGCTCCGAGAAGGAGACATAGAAGTCACGTATCAAGGCGCATACCCGATCACCCCCTCACCAAACGATGACCTCATTGTGCAAGCTCTCAATACAGTAGGCCTATCAATGAAGGTCAATGTGGATAAGAATATTCCGCCAGGAGGAGGCCTCGGTGGAGGATCTGCAAACGCAGCTGCCATTCTCAGATGGGCGAATTTCGAAGATGAAAAGAAAGCAGTGCACCTAGGGTCAGATGTCCCGTTTAATATTCGTGGCGGAAGAGCTAACGTGTCGGGTGTAGGCGAATCCATAACTTATCTTCCCTACGAAGAGAAAACATTCACATTGATTTTGCCACCCTTTGGCTGCTCAACGGCAGCAGTATATAAACGATGGGATGAAATGGGAGGTCCCAAATCCCCAAACGGGAACGACTTAGAACCCGCAGCTTTAGATGTGTATCCAGAACTACAGAAATGGAAAGAAATTCTGGAAGAGCACTCTCAAAAAGAAGCACGTCTAGCAGGTAGCGGATCTACTTGGTTCGTAGAAGGAAACTATCCAGCAGAAGGGCTCATAGTCGCTACAACGACTAAAGAGAATTTCTGAACATCAAGAAATCTTTTGTTTAGATTTATTTACCGCGTTGCCTCTGCGCACGCGTTCTCTTCAACATCTTGCGATGTTTCTTCTTCCGCATTCGCTTTCTACGCTTCTTAATTAGTGAACCCATAGCTTTCGCAGAATACCCGATTAATTCCACAATGAGGTGTTTTCGCAAGATTTCCATGAATTTTTCTCATTTGGAAGAGCAAAGTAACGTAGGAAGACATCAAGAAGTAAATAAATAAATAAATCAAGATCTGAGTGCATAGAAGCGCATCAGATGCGATATGTTCGGAAGAACACAATGGCCCGTAGTTCAACTGGCGGAACGCCTGGTTTTGGTCCAGGAGGTTGCAGGTTCAAGTCCTGCCGGGCCAGCAAACAATAAGGGAGCAGCATGGAGCTAATAACAAAAAAACGTTTACACCTGATATCGGGACGTTCCAATTTGCCATTAGCGAAAGAAATTGCCGAACATCTTGGAGTTGAACTAGCTGAACCTAACCTCGCAGAATTTGCGAATGGGGAGGTTCATTGCAGATTTTCGGAGTCCGTTCGAGGTGGAGATGTATTCATAATCCAGAGTCACTCTGCTTCAGAAGGGATGACGATTAACGACTCCATCATGGAGCAACTAATCATGGTTGACGCAGCAAGACGAGCTTCGGCGAAAAGAATAACAGTTGTCTGCCCCTTCTACGGTTACGCAAGGCAAGATCGAAAATCAGAAGGTCGAGAACCTATAACTGCTCGTTTATTGGCAACACTCTTCATCGCAGCTGGAGTAAATCGAATGATTTCTGTAGACCTACATTCAGGTCAGATACAAGGATTTTTTGAAAAGCCTGTTGATCATCTCACTGCAATGCCAGTTTTGGTTGACTACATGAGGACATTAGGAGATGACCTTGTGGTTATCTCGCCAGATACCGGGCGAGTCAAAGTGGCGGAACGTTATGCAAGCGAACTTGCAGCAGACCTAGCAATTGTGCACAAACGTCGAGTGAAGCATAAAAAGAACGTCGTTGAGTCAAAAGACGTAATGGGCGACGTAGACGGCCGAGTTTGTGTGTTGATAGATGACATGATTGACACAGGAGGAACTATTGTCGGCGCAGCTGAGCTCCTAGCAGAAAAGGGAGCAAAGGAAGTTTTTGCCTGTACCACCCATGGAGTATTCTCAGATCCTGCGATTGAAAGAATTCAAAACTCTGTCATAAAGGAAGTGGCGATGACCAACACCCTTCCACTTCCAGAACATAAGCAAATTCCTAAAATTAAGGTTTTATCCGTGGCTCAGATCATTGCATCGGCACTTGATGCTGTTTTTGAGGACACAAGCGTAAGTGAAATTTTTGGTGGAAAGCATCTTAGCTAGATAAATAGGTGGTTCAGGACTCACTCACCTGTACACTTTTGAACTGACGTAATTTCATCAGATGCATCATCTGGAAGAGCATATTTAGGTAAGTAAATGGCAGATTTAGTATTAAACACCGAAGAGAAAACAACAATCGGCAGCCGCTCTTCACGACGATTACGAAGAGATGGGAAAGTACCTGGGGTTCTATATGGATTAGGTCAGGATCCTGAAATTTTCAGTGTTGATTACGGTGACCTCAGAGGGGCATTGACTACAGATGCCGGACTAAACGCACTAATCCAATTGAGTGTCAATGGGACAAATCAGCTTTCAATTCTTAAATCACTACAAAGGCACCCAGTTAAGGACGAAGTAATTCATGTAGATTTTGTGCGCGTAGATCCTAACCAGGAACTTGCAGTTGAAGTGCCAATCGTACTTGAAGGAGTAGCTAAGAAAGTTACTGATCAGAATGGAATGGTTGACCAGACAATGTTCTCCCTATCGGTCCTCTCGCTACCAGATTCAATACCAAATGAACTAACCGCAGATGTGAGCGAACTAGAAATTAATGATGCAATACGAGTTAGTGATGTTGTCCTTCCTGAGGGAGTTCGAACAGAAGTAGATCCCGAAGAGGCAATTGCAGTCGGAACTGTTACAAGGTCAACGATGGAGTCAATGGCCGCTGAAGAAGCATCCGAAGTTGAGGGTGATGAAGAAATGGAAGGCGAAACTTCCGAAGAAACCGACGAAGCCTCGGCCGAGGATAGCGAATAAACTCCGTGCTGCGAAGACAGCGCAAATTCACATCAACACCCATACGACTTCTAATCGTTGGGTTGGGAAACCCAGGAAAGAAATACGAAAATACCCGACACAACGTTGGATTTGAAGTTCTTGATAGGTTTGCCACCAAGCATGGCGGGAAGTTTAAACGAACAAAAGAACTCGCCTTTTGCTCCGACATTCGCGTTAATGGGGAAAAGCTTATTTTGGCTAAACCAACGACTTTCATGAATGAGTCTGGACTGGCAGTTCAGCAGCTAGTGCGAAAGCATGACTTGGAAACATTAGATGCGCTTCTTATTATCCACGACGAATTGGATCTCAAACCCGGCACCTTGAAAGTAAAACTCCATGGAGGGCTAGCAGGGCATAACGGCTTGAAGTCAATATCAAAACACCTCAAGTCAAATGATTTTGGTCGTTTACGAATAGGAGTAGGAAAGCCCCCGCAATCTCAGTTAGGTAAAAATTACGTTCTGAAGCCTCCGAGTAGGTCAGATAAGATAGCAATCAACAATTGTATTGAGAAAGCGACAGATGCTATTGAAGCAATCCTTTCCCATGGTTATGAAATGACAATGAACGAATTCAATCGTGAAATTTGATAATTACATAAAACAGTTAGGTCAGCACCAAATAATAACAAAATTGATGCTACCGAAAACAACACAACTTGTCGTTCCAGAAGTTGCTCGTAGCTGGATCGTCAATACCCATATCAGAACTATTAAAGAGAAACCTCTAGTTATCGTCACCCGTAGTCTTGAACAAGCTGAACAACTTGAAAACAACTTGCTTCAAGTCGACAATACAATTGACGTAGAAGTGCTTCCTCCATGGGAATCATTCCCGCTAGAAAAGATAAGCCCTCAGACCCATATCATGGGAAAAAGAAATAAAGTTTTATGGCGATTGAAGAAGCAGGACTATCCCGATGTCGTTATCTCCACCGCACGATCCATATCGCAGGTGATAACCAATCAAGATTTTGACAGCACAATTGACATTCATAACGGACATGAGTTGAGTTACGAAGGGTTGATAGATCAACTCTCTTCTTTCGGATACAAGAGAACTACCCAAGTAGAGCGGTGTGGGGAATTCTCTATCCGAGGGTCAATCATCGATATATATCCTTCAACTTATGAAGAGCCAATCCGATTGGAGATGTGGGGAGACGAAGTTGAGCGCTTGACAACCTTTTCAACAAGAGATCAACTCTCTAAAAATCCATTGACTGCTGCTCAAATATTTCCCGCCAGCGAGCTTTGCATAACAGACGACGTGAGATCAAGAGCGCAAGAGCTCGCCGAAGAAATGCCTTGGGGTGCAACATTTTGGGAAATTATTGCAGAAGGCGGGTTACTCGACGGAGTAGAGAATCTGTTACCCTGGCTAAACCCCAAACGTGAGACAATACTAGACCTACTTCCACCTTCAACTCTAGTACTTTTGTTTGACGCCAAACAGATTCAGCAACGTATAGAGAATTTAATATCTGAAGAACAGAGCATTAGCGCAATGCTCTTCGAAACATTAAGTCCTGAAACCGAGCATAAAATGCAGACTCTTCACCTTGCTTTTGACGAAGTTTTCACAAGAGAGAAAGCCAGAGTAGTAGAAGTCAACTCATCTTCTGCAGAACTTACCGACCCTGACATAACAGCTCTTACACCTGAGAGGTCCAACACTGAGCCTCTGCATGCTCTCCAAGGTTTAGTCAAAGATGGGTATGACGTAATTCTTCTATCAGAGAATGAGAAATCAATCGAAACACTAGGTAGCAAACTTGCCCAATTGGACTTCAACCCAGTGGTTGATGTCACCGATTTACCAATCAAAGAAACTTCAGGAATTTCTATAATTTCAGGCGTTGATATCGT
>WTHU01000070.1:0-1909 GCA_011523005.1 Acidimicrobiales bacterium | reverse complement strand
AGCCGCATGGGGGGGTCTGACTGGACAAGGACTAGGTCTGCCATCCGAAATGAGATAGAAAGGATAGCTGAGGAGTTAGTTGAGCTTTATCAGCAAAGAGAGTCCCAAGATGGGTTCAGTTTCTCGGTAGATTCGCCATGGCAACTTGAACTGGAACAATCCTTCCCCTTCATTGAAACTAATGATCAAATTACCGCAATGAATGATGTCAAAAACGACATGGAGCGTAAGATGCCAATGGATAGACTTGTATGTGGCGATGTAGGTTTTGGGAAAACAGAAATAGCTTTAAGAGCAGCCTTCAAAGCCGTTCAGGACAGCAAACAGGTAGCTGTGCTCGTTCCAACAACTCTTTTAGCCCAGCAACATTATCAAACATTTACTGAAAGATTGTCGCCTTTCCCTATTGAAGTCGCTGTTCTTAGTAGATTCCTGACTAACAAAGAAGCCAAACAAGTAATTTCCAAGTTAAGCGATGGGGAAATTGACCTCATCATCGGGACACACCGCCTTCTGTCAGAAGATATTAAATTTAAAGACCTTGGCTTACTCGTAATTGATGAAGAACAACGATTCGGAGTTACACACAAAGAGAAGATTAAGTCATTAAGGAGCAACGTCGATGTCCTAACCCTAACAGCGACACCGATACCTCGAACGCTTGAGATGAGTCTCACAGGTATCAGGGATTTAACACTACTCAATACACCACCGACTGACAGAAAGCCGATCATGACTTTTGTAGGGGAGTATGAGAATTCAATAGTCTCTTCAGCCATCCGTCGGGAGATCCTCCGAGACGGTCAGGTTTTCTTTGTGCATAATAAGGTCTCCGACATCGAGGTCATAGCTGACAGGCTTCGGGAACAAGTTCCGTCGGCAAGAATAGTGACGGCGCATGGGCAAATGGACGAAGGCCTCCTTGAACAAACAGTTATTGATTTCTGGGAAAAGAAATATGATGTTTTAGTTTGCACAACGATTATCGAGTCGGGAATAGACATGCCTTCTGTGAACACGCTAATTGTTGATAACGCCGACCGAATGGGGCTTGGGCAACTTCACCAACTACGAGGACGTGTCGGGCGTTCAGGGACAAAAGCTTACGCCTATCTCTTCACTCCTAAAGGTCACAATCTAACAGAAGATGCAATTGAACGACTCAAGACGGTTGGAGAGACATCAGAACTTGGTTCAGGTTTTAAAATTGCGATGCGAGATCTTGAAATCCGAGGCGCAGGAAACTTGCTTGGCACAGGACAGTCAGGGCACATAGCAGCAGTCGGATATGATCTCTACTGCAAACTTGTGAAGGAGGCAGTTGAAGAATTAAAACATGTCCCTGAAGATAGCCAACAGGAGATAGAGATCGAAATCCCGATGACAGCCTACATACCTAAGGATTACATCACGAGAGATGATGCAAAATTGGAATCCTATCGGTCGATTGCCGACATCAAGAACGATCAAGACCTAGACAGAATACAGCAAACTTGGTTAGACCGATATGGTCCAGTCCCCGAGGAAGCAACCAACCTACTAAAAATTGCGCATCTAAAGCTTGCAGCTCGATCTCTTGGGATTGAAAAAATTATTGCCAAAAAATTACCGGGCTTTGGGAAAGCAGAATGGAATATTCATTTAATGCCTTTGGCGCTCCGTCCGTCACAGCGAGTTAGAACACTAAGACTGTACGAGGGTTCACTATATAAAGAAGAGAAACAAGAATTAATTCTCAAATTGCCAGAAATTAGAGAAGCTTCACAAGAAATCACAGATTATCTCAAAAGCCTCAAACCAGTCTCCACTTCGGATTAAACATCGGACGCATACTCATCATTCCGCTTATCAACAACATTTCCCTTCAATACGGGTATTTTAGATAAAACCCCTTTTAAACGAACAGAAC
>WTHU01000103.1 GCA_011523005.1 Acidimicrobiales bacterium | reverse complement strand
ATTTGTTCAATCCACCAGCGTTCCCCTTCATCAAAAAGAGGTCCAGCGACATAAACGGTTTTCGGATTCATACCCTTCATTATCTCGTGCATTCACATCTTTTAGGTTTTTATCAAGAAATGAATTGATTTAATTATGACGTGTTGCGTAAGTAATGATTTGTAGGATGCATCTATGGACAAAAGCGACCACCTAGCATTCTGCTCCTTTCTTACCAAGAATTTTCCTTTAGTGAACGAGCATCCTGATGTGGCTGGTTTACTCAGGGATCCTTATATTCTTCGTAACTTAGGGGCTGCGATGGCAAGCTCTTTTCACGATGAAGGAATTACGAAAGTCATTGCTCCAGAAGCAAGGGGGCCCGTGCTGGGAGCTCTCGTGGCGACATGTTTGAAGGCAGGGTTGGTGCTTGTCCGGAAAGAAGGGAGAAATCATCCCGGAGCTGACCAAACTATTACATCGGAACAAACGTGGACTGGTGAAAGGATACGTTTTCTTACTCGATCATTTGACCTGGATGAGAGTGACCGAATTTTAGTTGTGGATGATTGGGCCACAACCGGTAATACGATTCGCGTAGCAAAGAAATTTATTGATGAGATCGGAGCATCCTATATTGGTTCTTCAGTCATAGTGAATAAGTCAGATACTCAAATGCTTGAAGCGTTGAATGTTGCATGGTTGGTCAACTTTGACGATCTTGTTTAGCTGAAGTTGTTTCCTCTTGTAAGCGGTTTTTTTTGAGAGTAGTTGTATGTTGCGACACCTATGAGGTGTTTCAAGGCTGCTTTGCCAAACTCTTTGCTATCTGTTCCGGTAGGGCTAGATAGCTCTACAAGATTATTTTCATCAATTTCTTTCACGTACTTGATCAGAATTGTTTTTTTGTGTGGGTGTCTGATCGCCACGATGTCGTCTTTGTGACACTCGGTTGTAGGCCGGATAAAGACGATGTCTTTGGGTTCGAGTACGGGCGCCATGCTTGTGCCGGCGACTCGGAACAATTTACGTTTTCGTGACGCTAACGCTATAAGTTCTTTGAGAACCGTTGGGATCAACTTGCTTCGTAGTACGTGACTTCTCTGCTTTTGCTTTCCCAGAACATGTTATGGATTTTCTCGCATGCGGCCATAAGTTCATCGGCTGCTTCCACAGAGACATGTTGCTTTGTTTCTGAACAGGCTTTCGCTGCGTTCCAGAAAACTTCGTGAAGGTCAGGGTACGCCTCAAGATGTACTGGTTTGAAGTAGTCGGTCCAGAGAACAAGTAGTTCGTGTTTGGCGAGTTCGGCTTGTTCTTCTTTAATAGCGACATATCTTCCCACGGTGTTGAGGTATGAGGCTACGGCTTGAGTGTCGCCTGGCTCTGGTGGGGTAAGGTCAAGTATTTTTTTGGTCATTGACCGAACAGCTTCAGCTGCGATTCGTGCTGATGCTGGGTCGTATACTCCGCACGGTCCGTCGCAGTGAGCTTCAGCTACGGGCAGTTCGTTGAGTCCGAATAGTTTTGAAAGGGTGTTTTCTTCCATGTGAAGATATCTCCTGGTGTTTGGTGTTGTCCTCAATGTATCAATAGCAGGGTGTGGAGTCCAACAAATGTGACCGGTTCAATTCAATTTTCCTACGAAATTATGATTTGACACTTGAGTTGTGGCTTGGGAGGTTCTTCTAATGAGTTTCGCGCTGTTGTTTTCAGCTTTTGGGTACGGGCTACGCCATGGTTTTGACTGGGACCACATCGCAGCACTGACGGATATTTCCTCTGTGGAGAAAAGCAAAAAACGTGCGTTCCTTTTATCAAGTTTCTACGCTTTGGGCCATGCTGCGGTTGTGATGGTTTTAGGGGTGGCGATCATTCTTGCTGATTTCACTGTGCCCGAGAGTGTGGATACGACGCTCATGTATTTCATTGGATTCTCACTTATAGCTCTTGGGGTTTGGGTTCTGACGGGCATTTTCTTTCAAGGAAGTAATTTCAGGTTGAAGAGTAGGTGGATGTTAATCCGTGATGGATTATTTAAGGGTGTGAAGAGGATCCGGCGAACACCCAGGGGACGCAGTATTAGTGTTGAGCATTCACATGGCCATCACCATGATGGTGATGTTGAACTGCATGAGCACTCCCATGAATCTGGGGCGAGTGATTCAGAGCATCATCATGTGCACAAGCATGAGCTTTTCCTGGATCAGGAATCTCTGAGTAGTCCGACAGTGGTTGGTGTTGGTGTGTTGCATGGTATTGGGGTTGAGACCCCGACCCAGATCGCTATTTTTGTTGCGACAACGCAGGCAACGGGGAAAGCCGGTGGGTTACTTATTCTTGTATTCTGGGTGATTGGTCTTATTCTTGCGAACTCAGCGATTGCATTGTTGTCTATTGGTGCGAATGATTGGCTTCGGTCACATACGGTGTTTTATCGAGTCTTGGCAGCAATCATTGGCATTGTCAGCATAGTCGTGGGGATTCTTGTTCTCATTGAGAAAGACGGGATACTACCTGCCTTTTAAGCGCTCAGTTACTTGTTGTGGTGTTGGTAGTGAGCTTTGTGCTCCAGCGACAAGTGTTGTTGCGGCACCTACTCGCACGGCTTCTTCAACTGAGGCTATGAGGTCTTTACCTTGTGAGAGCCCGCCTGCAAGCGCTGCACAGAATGCGTCACCAGCACCTGTGGTATCAACTGGTGTAACAGCGGGGGCTGGGACATGTATGACATCATTGTTGGCGATGACAACTGCCCCATCAGCTCCAAGAGTTACGACAACGGAGGCGCATGGAAGCGTTTGAGCCGCAGATATTGCCTTGTCCACGGAATCTATTGGACCTGTTCCAGCTAGGAGGGACAATTCAGTTTGATTAGGGACGAGCACATCAACGACATCGAGAAGCTCAAGTGGAACTATTTCCTCTGGAGCAGGAGCAGGGTTCCACACAAAGGTTCCTGATGTGCTTCGACCAGTTGCTACCACTGTCTCTATAGGTATCTCAGATTGTGTGAGAACGACGGTTGCAGTGTCAAGAAATGGAATGTTCTCTACATCTTCAGGTGTGAGTCGCGCGTTTGCTCCTGGGCTGACGACGATGGAATTATCACCATCTGCTTGAACCGCAATCATGGCTATTCCAGAAGGCACGTCTTCTGTTTCAAACAAAAATGAGGTGTCGACATTATCTTCTTGTAAGCATTGTTTGAGGAATGTTCCGTTGTCGTCATCCCCAATGCGTCCGATAAACGCTGACGAATGCCCTAAGCGTGATGTTGCTACTGCTTGGTTGGCGCCTTTCCCACCAGGTATCTGTGCGAGGTCTCCTCCCAAGACTGTTTGCCCTACCAGAGGAATAGCGTCAACAGTAACTACGAGATCAAGATTGCATGATCCAACTACTGCAACATCTATAGACATGGTCAGATTCTCCCACACGTGCCGTCAGTAGACCAATAGCATTCCCGCATCATCCGTACACTCCAAGTAGCTTGCCTGTTAACCCTATTGCGGCGACAATCATGAAGATTCGTATTACCCGCTCCCCGCCTTTCACGGCTATGCGGGCTCCTACCCAACCACCAAGTGAAAGCCCGATCGTTAGGATGATGGCCGGCCACCATCTCACCTTTCCCTGAATAATAAAAACAGGCAAAGCAGTTACTGTGACTGCGAGCGTGACGAGAACCTTCACAATATTTGCTTTCATAAGGGGTAAACCTGCTCTCGTCAGGAATGCAAGCAGGACAAGTCCAACTCCCATTTGAATCGCACCAGCATATATTCCGATCAGAAGAAAGACGATAAAGATAACCGTCTTTGAGTACTCGCTCGTTGAGCCAGCCGTTTTGGGTTCACGAAGTGAAAGGAAAATAATTGGGAGCATCAAAATACCAAAAATCGTTTCAAAGGCGCGATCAGTGATCTGACTAATCGCTACAGAGCCAATTAAGGAGCCGATAACGACTGGAAGGAGGAAAGGAACCGCTTCTTTATACGCCGTCACTCCTTGACGATGAAAAGACAGAATAGTCGTACCGTTCGAAACAAAGATTCCTAAACGGTTAGATCCATTGGCAAAATTTCCAGGTACACCAGCGAGAACCAGTAATGGCACAGTTAGCGATGAGCCTCCACCAGCCATTGCATTGACTATTCCTGCAGCCCAGCCACCGCAAAAGAGCAATATTGCTTCCCACCAAACCATCAGTCCACCGTACCCCAGACCAAAGCTATAGAAACTAATTTCAGGTTTAGTATGACAACTTACAATTCTTGATTTA
>WTHU01000108.1 GCA_011523005.1 Acidimicrobiales bacterium | reverse complement strand
CCTGAGTATCTTCTTCGTAAAGCGGAATCATGACCGAAGATGAACGCTCATAGTTCTCTCTGGTTATTTCATTTGGGCGAAATTGTTCCAATGACTTTTCAATGGAATGTAACGTCAATTTGTTTTGGTTCGCTTTTTGCCAAGGGGGCGAAGAACCCATTTCCCAGTTTTGTGGTCGGGGGATTTTCTGTTCTCCTCCCCGAGTGCCGTTCATGATTACTTTTGTTCTTCGACTAATTTCTCAAGAAGCTCTGGTAGGCCACCTGTTTTCAAATTACTCATTACTCGACCTGGCGGTGTCTCGCCGGTTTCCCATTCGTTCCATTGGGTTAGTAATTTTTTGGGATCAGGTTTAGGTCTTTCGTTCATATATGTGATGCTACTAAGAGTCCTGCTGTTTAGGACAAAAAAGAAAAAGGGCCGGAAAATTCCGGCCCAAATTTCCGTTGAACGGAATGATTACATCATTCCACCCATACCGCCCATGCCACCCATCGGGTCTCCCGCTGGCATTGGTGGTTCAGGTTCTGGCTTGTCAGCAACTAGAGCTTCAGTTGTGAGGAGAAGACTGGCAATAGATGCAGCATTTTGGAGAGCTGCTCTTGTTACTTTAGCTGGGTCAATAACTCCAGCTTTGACGAGGTCTTCATGTTCACCTTTAGAGGCGTTAAATCCAACGTTGCCTTTTGCATCTTCTACTTCCCTGACGATAATTGAGCCTTCAAATCCAGCATTTTCTGCAATGAGTTTAGCTGGGGCTGCTAGGGCTGTTGAAACCATTCGGGCTCCAGTAGCTTCGTCGCCTTGGAGCTTTCCTGCTGCTTCGTCAACTGCGGCTCTTGCACGAAGAAGCGCTGTTCCGCCACCGGCAACAACTCCTTCTTCGATAGCTGCTCGAGTTGCTGATAGAGCATCTTCAATTCGATGCTTCTTTTCTTTCAGCTCTACTTCAGTTGCTGCACCAACTTGAACCACGGCTACTCCACCGCTGAGTTTCGCTAAGCGCTCTTGGAGTTTCTCACGGTCCCAGTCTGAGTCAGTGTTGTCAATCTCAGCTTTGATTTGTGAGATTCTACCTTCAACATCATCTCGAGATCCTGCGCCTTCGATAATGGTGGTGTTGTCCTTGGTGATAACAATCTTTCGAGCTGTTCCAAGAAGGTCAAGAGTGACACCGTCTAATTTGAGCCCTACTTCTTCAGCTATTACCTGACCGCCGGAAAGGATGGCCATATCTTGAAGCATTGCCTTCCTTCTTTCACCAAATCCTGGTGCTTTGACAGCTACAGAGTTGAAGGTTCCTCGGATCTTGTTTACAACGAGAGTTGCGAGTGCTTCGCCTTCGACATCTTCAGCGATGATCAAAAGTGGTTTACCTGATTGCATTACTTTCTCAAGTACTGGCAACATTTCTTGAACTGATGAAATCTTTCCTTGGGTAAGAAGAATGTATGGTTCTTCAAGGACTGCTTCTTGACGTTCGGGATCTGTCACGAAATATGGTGAGAGATAACCTTTGTCAAATTGCATACCTTCGGTGAAGTCAAGGTCCATTCCAAATGTGTTTGACTCTTCAACGGTTACAACTCCGTCTTTGCCGACTTTATCGATAGCTTCAGCGATTACTTCACCAACTGTTTCATCTGCTGCTGAGATTGATGCCACGTTAGCTATTTGATCTTTTGAATCTGCTACTTGTTGAGCTTGTGAACCGATAGATTCAACGGCTGCGTCAACAGCTGCTTGTATTCCCTTTTTGAGGACCATTGGGTTGGCTCCTGCAGCTACGTTTCGCAAGCCTTCTTTTACCATGGCTTGAGCGAGAACAGTTGCTGTGGTCGTTCCATCACCAGCAACATCATTAGTTTTTGTTGCTACTTCCTTGACGAGTTGTGCACCCATATTTTCAAATGGGTCTTCCAATTCAACTTCTCTGGCGATTGAGACACCATCATTAGTTATTGTTGGAGCACCGAACTTTTTGTCAAGAACGACATTACGGCCTTTAGGGCCAAGAGTTACTTTTACCGCATCTGCGAGGTGGTTAACACCGGCCTCTAGTTTGCGGCGTGCATCTTCATCAAATTTAAGAATTTTTGACATGTTACCTACCTATTTCACTATGGCGAGAACGTCGCGCGCTGAAAGGATTAATAGTTCTTCGCCGCCACTGCTTATTTCAGTGCCGCCGTATTTTGCATACACAACAGTGTCTCCGACTTCGACGTCAACTGGGATAAGTTCCCCAGTTTGTTCGGATCGCTTGCCTGGGCCTACTGCCAAGACTTCACCTTGTTGTGGTTTTTCTTTTGCTGTATCTGGAATGACCAATCCGCTTGCTGTTGTTTCTTCGGATTCGCCAGGTCGGACTACGATCCGATCTTCCCGTGGGTGCAAATTCATCTTCTAGTACTCCTCGCACACTAAAAAGTTAATTGTTATAAAAAGTCTTGGAGCTATATGTGACCCCGAAACTACTTGATTAACGATAGAAGCAAGGTTGCATTTTCCAAACCTTCTAGGGCGATGTTTAGGGAGAATTCGCAAAATGAATGTTGCGTCTTATCGTATTCGTTTTGGCTTTGATCCCTTTATGCTTGCCCGCTCCATTACTCGTATATGAGGAGAATAGTCGCTTGTCGCATAATGTTGCACAGCTTGATTATCCCAAAAGGCTATGGAATTCTTTTCCCATTTGAAGCGGCAGGAATATTCAAGAACTTCGAACTCCCTACACAGGGCGTCTATAAGTTCAAACCCTTCCTTTTCGTCGTAGCCTTCAATGCCGTTTACAAAGATTCGGTTGACATACAGGAGAGGTTTTCCTGTTTGGTGATGATTAATTACAACTGGATGCTTAACTAGTGGATACATTTCTCGCATCTCAGCAAGCTTTTCCTTTGGTACTTGACGACCAAATGCTCGCAAGAAATCATGGACAGCATTTAGGGAGTCAATTTCATCTTTCATCTCCTGTGTTAGGCCCTCATATGCTGCATTTGCATCGACGAAAAGTGTGTCCCCACCAATTGGAGGTATTTCAATAGCTCTAAGAATTGCCCCTTGAGACGGCGTTTCTCTCCAAGTGACATCGTGATGCCACTGGTTCTCATATCCTGCTGCATTCGCATTCTTTTCAAATCTAACAAGCTCTGGTGTTTCTGTGTTGGGTGGCAAAAAGGGATGTATTTCCAACTCACCAAAGCGTTGCGCGAAACGTATTTGTTGTTCTGACGTGATTTCTTGATTACGAAAGAAGATTACCTTGTAGTCCCAAAGTGCCTGTTGGATTTCACTGACTACTTCATCTGGGAGTTCTTGAGAAAGGTCAACACCGACAAGTTCTGCTCCAATGGTGGGCGATAGTTGTTTGACATCAAAATGTTCCCATGTCAGGGACTGCAAACGCTCCCGTTCGGCAAATAAATGACTCTGAGGGCCCATCGTTCTGCTATATCCAGGAAGGTAAACTCTTCCCGGTAGACCTACTCCAGGATCTTTATCAGCAAGAATCTCCACATCTTCTTTAGCGTTAAGTGTGTCGGACATCCCACCCCCTTAATTAATGCCTTCCATTAATAATTCTAACACCTGCCCAATTAATGTCAACTAGGGGGTTCTACGGGTTCTATTCCTAGATCAAGGTAGGTCGCTATTGGATAATAGAAAATCCCACGAGCTTCTATCAGAGGTCGCGCTATTTCCCCTCGATCCACAAGTGTTGAGACTGCAACAACTTTTGCACCGGTCTCTTCAACTGCATCAATTGCTTTAAGGAGTGAACCCCCGGTTGTTATCGCATCTTCGATAACCAAGCAACGGTCGCCACTACCTATTGGCGAACCTTCGATAAGTTTGTTCGTTCCTCTCCCCTTTGGTTCTTTACGGACAAAGAACCATCGACAGCGTTGAATTCCAGCTATTCCTATAGTTAAAGCATCCGCGCCAAGTGTGGGACCACCGACAACATCAAACTCAATGCCCTGAAGCAAAATTCCATCAACGATCGCTCTGCTAGCAATTTCGAGATCATCAAAGTGCGCTGTGGCGAGTTTTCCGTCAACAAAATCCTGGCTCATGGCGCCTGAAGCTAGTTGGATTGGTTCGGGAAGTTTCTTTAGACCCTTTTGTTTGATGATGTCGATAGCTTGAGATCGCAAACTACTCATACATTCCTATTTCTACGTTAATTACTTTCACGTTAGTCATTCATTGTCCCTATGTATTGGACGCTGTCCCGGTCGACAACAGTTGCGATGCTTCGCTCAAGCACTGCATTGAATAGGTTAACAGCTCTCTCATTGGGCTGATCAGCGG
>WTHU01000042.1:1865-4341 GCA_011523005.1 Acidimicrobiales bacterium | reverse complement strand
CTTTTAGGGTCAGTAATGACAATCCAACGCCGCGAACCTATATTTCCCCCCGTGGGAGCCTGTTCCGCTATGTCAATGCAATCGAGAATAATCTGCGGGTCAACGGGTCGGTCAAAATCAAGCCGAAGTCTCACTGACCGAGTAGTGGTTAGCACATAGTCAACGGATTTAGGGTCTAGTTCCACTCTTTTGTTTTATCACCAAAGAGGATGAACAAAGAATCATGTTAAAAAATCAAGGCATACTAGAAATGTGTTCTCCATCCCACTAGAAACTATATTTGACCCTCAAATTACTGAGATCAATAGGATGCCAATGCATGTTGCATTCCCATCCTATGAATCATTATCTGAAGCGAGAAAAGGAGAAGCGCCTTCGAATAGGGTTTCACTTGACGGAGTGTGGAAGTTCAAACTCTTAGATTCGGTCAATGATCTGACAAGTGAAATTTTGGAAGAGGATTTCGGGGGTGCTCACTGGCGTGATATCCAAGTGCCAGGAGCTTGGACAAGGCAAATCTCGGAAGATAAACCCCATTACACGAATATTGTTATGCCATGGTCTGGCTACGAGCCTCCCGATGTGCCAGACGATAACCCAACCGGCATTTATCAAAAGGTAATCAATATCTCTGCAAGTTCCATCAGTGATATGTGCATCCTGCATATCGGTAGTGCAGAGAGTATTGTGCTGGTCTTTTGTAATAGCGTTTTCATTGGACTGGGTAAAGATAGTCGACTCCCAAGCGAATTTAATCTAACTCCATATTTACGTGAAGGAGAGAATGTATTGACACTGGTCATCCCCAAGTGGAGTGACGCAACTTGGATAGAGGATCAGGACCATTGGTTCCATGGCGGTCTTCACAGATCGTTATGGATTGAGAGAAAAGAATCATTACACATATCAGACGTACACCTCGTTTGCGACTTTGATCCAAAAGGTTTCAAAGGGAGTATCGAAGGTAAGGTTCTAATTTCTCAGCCCAAACAAGGGTTGAAAACAAACATTATTCTCGAAACGCTATCTGGCAAAAGCGTTGCTGAATCAGGCGAGCTTGAGGTTGCTGTATCAAAGTCGAACTCGCCTTTAGAGGAACTACTCGAGTCCTATAGTTTTACTGGAGTGCAATCTTCGTTTGCGCTCGAAGACCTTCCTATCAAACCATGGACAAGCGAAACACCGAATTTGTATAACGTCTTCGTAGAGCTCTTCGATGAAGAAGGAAACTGCCAAGAAGTGATTAATCAGCGTGTTGGTTTCAGGCGGGTAGAAGTGAAAGACAGAGAACTGCGTATCAATGGTAAAGCAATCGTGATACATGGGGTGAATAGGCATGACCATCATCCGATCACGGGCAAAACGCAAACAACAAATGAGCTTAAAGAAGAGCTAATTTCTATGAAGCTCCACAACATTAATGCAATAAGAACAGCGCATTACCCAAATGACCCCGAGGTTCTTAACTTGTGCGACGAGTTAGGACTATATGTAATCGAAGAGGCTAATTGCGAGTCGCATGCGAAATTAAGTTCATTAGCTTCGAATCCCCGATTTCATAATGCTATTGAAGAACGCACTAAGAGAATGGTTCAGCGCGACAGGAACCATCCTTCGATAATAGGCTGGTCACTCGGCAACGAATCAGGCTTCGGACCAGGGCAAATCGCAGCAGCAGCATGGGTTAGAAGTGAAGACCCTTCACGCTTTCTTCACTATGAGGGTGCTTTAGAGCATAGATTCTCCCTAAACAAGGAAGGAGGGTTTCAAAACAGCATGGAAGCCCCGGATCTACTTGAACGTTTAGCAACCGATATCGTCTGCCCGATGTATTCACCTATTGAGGTCATCACGCAGTGGGCGACTTGGGCCAAGGAGACAAAAGATGACGACCGACCTCTTATCCTTTGCGAATATTCTCATGCAATGGGTAACTCAAATGGTTCGCTAGCACAATATGTTGATGCGTTCTACCGTCACGATGCTCTTGCAGGCGGTTTCATTTGGGACTGGAAAGATCAAGGCCTCCTTGAAACCGACGAACATGGAAATGCCTTTTGGGCTTATGGCGGGCATTTTAATGACATCCCAAATGACGCGAATTTCTGTATAAACGGTTTGAATAGTCCTGACGGATCGCCACACCCTGCTCTGCAAGAAGTTGCATGGGCATATCGACCTATAGAGGTCGTAAAGCTCAGTGAAGAAAAACTATTAATAAAAAATCGCGCAGTGTTTACACGCTTAAGTGAATTTAAATGCCTATGGAATATCGAAGCTGAGGGTGAAGTCATTGGGTCTGGTGAATGGGAGTTTGATAATAGTCATGAAGCAAATGTTATTGAAAAGTCAATTCCCACGGCGACCGGATCCACACCGCAAAAAGATTTATACTTAAACCTCTTCTGGCAACATAAGAAACCAGCGAAATGGAGTCCGAGCGAACATATCGTGGCATGGGACCAAATCAACCTTC
>WTHU01000042.1:0-1765 GCA_011523005.1 Acidimicrobiales bacterium | reverse complement strand
CCAGCGAAATGGAGTCCGAGCGAACATATCGTGGCATGGGACCAAATCAACCTTCAAAAAAAACTGAACTCTACTAAGTTAAACCTGCCCAAAGTCCAAACGCTGAAAAGTCTAGTGGCAGGACATATACAGTTTCAAGACTTCATTATTTCTGTTCCTACATTTAATCATCAAGGCTCAATCACTTACAAAGGTATGGAACTTCTCACTCAATTCCCAGAAGGTTGTTTCTGGAGACCGCCCACAGACAACGATGGGGTTAAACAGGGATGGATGTCAAAAGTTTCAGGAGTTCGTAGAAAGTGGATTCAGGAAGGGCTTAACAAGTTAGATATCAAACGAGACTTCGCATATACCGAAAGCCTAACTGAAGGAAATTATCTCCAAATTAAAAGTGAATACCAAGGAAGAAATGCAAAGGCTACCCACATCAGCGTTATCTGGGTAGAAGGTAACCTAATCAATTTCTATGAAACCTTTCATATTCCTTATGAGTGGGATGATCTTCCGAGGGTGGGAATGCGTTTTGAAATTTCAACAGAATTCTCAGATCTTGAATGGTTAGGGAGGGGACCATTGGAGTCATACCCCGACCGATGCAATTCTCAGCTAATAAGTAGGTGGAAATCCACCGTGGATAATCAATATCATCCATATGTAGTCCCTCAAGAAAATGGAGCTCATCAAGATACACAGTGGTTCAGTCTCATAAATAATCAAGGGGATCAACTCAAATTCAATATTGCGGATGCAAGCTCGTTTTCAGCAAGCTCTATGCATGATATTGACCTAAGCGAATCGCTTACAATATCTCAACTAGAGACTAAGCCAACAACCGAAGTGCATGTAGACGCAGCCGTCAGAGGGTTAGGAACAGGGGCATGCGGACCGGACACCTTAGAGGAGTTCAGACTTCGCTCAGGAACCTATGAAATGGTATGGTCCCTCGAAGTTTTACCCGCTAAGCATTAGACGTCAAGGGGAACAAGGCATTCTCTTATTTTGTTAGCCTTTGCAAATTCATCAACTGGATCTGTCACCCACCGAGACCCTTTTTTGGTAACAGTAAATGCTTCGTCAATGCCATTACGAAACTTCATCGCATAAGTGTCACGATCATCAAGGTAAACCAAATAGTCAGCTAACCAAAGTCTGACCAATCGTCCGTCGCGTGTGCTTTGGTCAGGTGCGATTGACAGGAGGTCAGCGACCAAAGCTCTATAAATTGCCGTGCCCTGATCTATCTGATCAGCTCTTTCACTCGGCGACGAAGCTGAAAATGCAAACGGTATATCCTTAAGCTCTTCTTCCGCAAGTCCACACAAAATTTTGGCCTCAGCGGCGAAAGAAGAGTCATCCAATTTATCAGGGTGACCACTTGGGGCAAGAGGGGATAGTGCCCAGATCCAGAAGAGAGCTATCGTTAGCAAAAGAACTATAGGAATTATCTTTCCAATGGAAAATTTTCGCCCTTTTTCGATCGGCGTTTCGGTTCTATGAATGACTTTATCCACTACTATCATAATGGTCGGTTAAAGGGTGGAATGCCAAATGCCTACGAATTCCATATTTCGATTTAATAACGTCGTAGTTCTTCCAAACAGGTCTAATGTCAAACTATGAGTAAATCTAACTTTTTAGGTGAATTAGACCATCGCGGGTTGGTTCAAGATACTACAGATCGAGAAGATTTAGAAAAGCGACTTGCAGATAGCCCCCTAACCGTTTATCACGGAATAGATCCATCAGCACCTAGCCTCCACAT
>WTHU01000084.1 GCA_011523005.1 Acidimicrobiales bacterium | reverse complement strand
TGGGTATCAGAATTGTCGCAGGGGATGTGTCTGTTATGTATATTTCCGAATCAAAAACCTCTGATCTTTTAGGACCGGCCAAAGTGTCCTTGGGTGCATTGGGGATAATCACTTCGGTTACACTCCAGTGCGTTCCGGCCTTCAATTTGAAGATTCTTGAGTTCACAGCGAAATTGCCTGAAATTATCTCGCGATTTAAATTCGAGGAATTAAGCGCAGACTTTGTCGAGTTCTTTTGGTTCCCACATACTGAGCTTGCAGAAATTAAAATCTGCAACAAGACTGCATCAACCAACACACGAACAAGAAAATTTTCTACATTTGTGACCAATGAAGTCATAAGAAATTTTGGCTTTAGTCTTTTGAATCAATTCTGGTTACAGTTCCCAAATAGCGTTGACCCTATGGTGAATAGCGTTATCAAGGAGAATGTCAGGCCGGAGCGCATAGATGCTAGCCATAACATCTTTTGCTCTAAACGAAGAGTTAAATTTCTTGAAATGGAGTATTCAGTCCCAAGAGAGTGTCTTTTCGAAGCGTTTGAAGCTGTCCAGCGTGTCATTGAAGAACTTAGCTTTCCAGTTACATTTCCTGTTGAAGTCAGAAGCTTGAGCGCAGACGACATTCCCCTTTCAATGGCTAGCGAAAGAGAGACAGGCTTTATTGCAGTCCATCTCTATAACCGGGTAGACCCCAAAGATTTTTTCAAAAGAATTGAACATATTATGGATCAATTTAATGGACGGCCCCATTGGGGGAAATTACATAGTCTTGAGTCTGCACAATTGGCAAAGTTGTACCCTAGATGGTCTGAGTTTACTGAGGCCAGAAAGGCTTTAGACCCAGATGGCCATTTTACAAACTCTTATCTTGAACGCGTTTTAGGCTATTGATACCCATCTGGATTTTGACGTTGCCAATTCCAGTGATCAGCGCACATATTCCCAATTGAATATTCTGGATGCCAAGATAGTTCGCTTTTTGCTTTCTCCGGATCAGCAACTGCTTTAGAACTATCCCCAAGGCGTCTGGAGGTGATTTCTGTTTTGATCTCAACTCCGGTGACTTCTCTAACCTTATCTACTAACTCTTTAATGGAGGTTCCCGTCCCTGTCCCTAAATTCCATATATGAAGCCCTTGATGTCTTTCTAAATATGACAAAGCTGACAGATGACCTCTAGCGAGATCTAAAACATGGATGTAATCCCGGATGCACGTGCCATCTGGAGTGTCATAGTCGTCTCCGAAGATTAGGAGTTTTTCCTTTCGACCTATGGCAGTTTGCATCAGTAAGGGCATCAGATTATTAGGCGTTTGCTTTGGATCTTCACCGATATGACCAGATGGGTGAGCCCCTACAGGATTGAAATAGCGCAATATGCCCACCCTCCACTTTGGGTTGGAACTTACAAGCCCCTGAAGAATCTGCTCAATGCACAATTTGGTATGCCCGTAAGGGTTTATGGGATTTGTAGGAGAATTTTCTGTGTAAGGCACTTGGCTTTCAGGATCGTAGACAGTTGCTGATGAGGAGAAAATGATTGTATGAATGCTCGCTGCTTGCATTGTTCGCAGAAGGGATAGAGAGGATCCAACATTTTCAATATAATATTTCAGCGGGTCAGCCATTGACTCTTCAACTGACTTAAGTCCGGAAAAATGAAGCACCGAATTTACGTCATAGTTTGAGAAGATATCCATTACCAGCGACGAGTTACCGACATCACCCTCGATAACGATAGGGGTGTTACCGTATATTTTCCCAATGCCGGTAATGGATTCTTTGGATGAATTTGAAAAATTATCGAGCACAATAGGGTTATATCCCGCTTCCATTAGTGCAAGTACAGAATGACTACCGATGTACCCTGCGCCTCCAGTTACCAAGACATAGTCGCTCAATCTAGTTCTCCGATGCGATTTTTCATGATTAATCTCTATTTTTCATTTCTATGTTGTTCCTAAAAACATAGCCCTGATACCCAGCCCCATTATGAATAAACTGCCAAGGCCATAGAGCAGAAATTTTTTGTTGCCGATGGTATTTCGGTAGCCGTACAAAAGTGCAATTGCAATGATCATCGAGAATCCATACAAATAATGGAAATCATCTGGTTCTATCTTCTCTTCAGACTGCAATGCGACCCCAACAATAGCTTGCGCAAAGACAATAATTTGAGCGGCCACTATAGCTGCCCAGAAGAATCTCGTTGATTTAAGACTTTTCCTGTCAAGGAGGATGCCCCAAACTCCTGCTATTGCATTCATAAAGATAAGCAAAAAAGCGACAGTGGTATGAAGATCTCTTAAGCTCACTAGTTTCTCAATCCTTTTCTTTAGAAGTAACAGAGACTGTATAGTGCCATAACTCCGCCGATAGGTTTAGAGGCTTTTCTGTAGCTCCTTCAACAGGTTTATGAGCATGAGCTGCTTGCCCTGATGATCGCCATTCTTCAAAGGATGCGTCATCACGCCATCTCGTGACTACCAACCATTGATTTCTTCCGTCTTCAGGTTGCCATAGCTCGAATCCTTCAAATCCTTCGGTGCCGTCAACTGCACCTGCCCTGGCGGCAAACCTACTTGCTACTTCGCTGCCTATACCTTCAGGAACTGTAATTGCATTTATTTTTATAACTGTCATATATCAATGATGACAGCTACAGCACACTTTTGCGGAGTTCAAGCAATTAAAGAATTGAGATGACGCGATTTATTTGATTATGTTTTGTTCCCTGAGCAGCGATATTTCGTCTGTTGTCAGACCTAAACTTGCTAGGACTTCCTCTGTATGTTGGCCAGGGTGAGGTGGAGGAGATGACACTGCCCCGGGAGTTTTACTAAACCGTGGTGCAGGCGCAGGTTGCATTACTCCTGCAACTTCAATGAATGTGTTCCTCTCTTTATTATGAGGATGCTCGTAGGCCTCATCCATTGAAAGAACAGGTGCGAAGCAAACATCTGTCCCTTCCATCAATTCCTCCCATTCCAATCTCGTCTTTTCTTTGATTACGTCACTTATCTTTAAATTCATTTCTGCCCATTTCGTTCTGTCCATCTGTTTAGGGTTTTCGCTTTGGTCAATCCCTGTGATGCGCAAAAGTTCAGAGTAGAACTGGGGCTCAATTGAACCTATTGAGATATATTCCCCATCTGCACATTCAAAAACATCGTAAAAGGGGGCTCCTGTGTCGAGAAGGTTTGTTCCGCGATCTCCCCATATCCCCATCGCTTTGAATGAATGCATCATTGTCGAAAGCAGTGCAGAACCATCCGTCATTGCCGCATCAATTACCTGACCTTCGCCGCTTCTGGCCACTTCAACTAACGCAGCACATATTCCAAGAGCAAGAAGCATTCCTCCCCCACCAAAATCTCCTACAAGGTTTACTGGCGGTATGGGCTTTTCACCCTCACGACCTATCATCCCCAGCACCCCAGATAGCGCGATGTAATTTATATCATGCCCCGCCATTGAAGAGTACGTTCCTTCCTGCCCCCAACCAGTCATCCTTCCGTATATCAATTTGGGATTTCTAGCTAGACATTCTTTAGGGCCTATACCTAGCCGCTCAGCTACACCAGGTCGAAAACCTTCAATGAGTGCATCGGAATTCTGAACTAGCTTTAAAACAGTTTCGATCCCCTCGGGTGTCTTGAGATTCACACCAACTGATCTTCGTCCGCGATTAAGCAAGTCTAGGTTGGGAGAATCGGGCATTGTATCGGGGACAGCTGATGCCCGATCTACCCTCACTACTTCTGCTCCCAGATCAGCCAATAACATGGCACAAAATGGGCCGGGGCCTATTCCTGCTATCTCAACTACACGTTTACCTGATAGTGGACCCACTTGAACCTCCTGTTAGTTGTCCTACATTCCTTACTGAAGTCATTCTTTTTTCAAACTAAACTTTTCGCTACCATTTAACAGTACTTATTGAATCAGCTGAGACAGTTCTCTTTTGATTAATTCTGGCTGCGGAAGCATCTCATAAACTGACATCCTGTCATCAGAGTGTTCAATACTTAAAGTTCCAAAACCAGCAAGTCGCCCCAAAATACCTTGACGCGAGATAACCGCAGTGATCTTTGATAATGGGATTTCATAAATGCTCATTTTTAAGGTTCCATGACGAAAAACAACACGCTGGGTAGTGATAAGAAACCTCTCTTGTCTGTAATTTATGTAACGACCAAAGAATATCAGCGCAATCCAGAACCAAAAGAGCAAGAACCACCACCACTTCGTAACTGAATAAAGAAAGATTACAAGGCCAGAGAAAGCCAAGAATGCTATGAATGATTGAGCCAGCGCAAGGACATGCTTGCGAAGGTCAATCATTATTTCTTCATTGTCATTTAGCGCTAGTACCT
>WTHU01000165.1 GCA_011523005.1 Acidimicrobiales bacterium | reverse complement strand
ATTCAACACGGAATAAAGATGAGGTACGCCAAGAAGTTAAAGAAGCTATGGAACACTTTGCTAAAGATTTCTTCAACCCGAGCAGAGAACTCCGAGAGAGATATATACGGGAATGCAACGATGGGATACGAAAAGAAGATGATTTGCCCAAAGATGTTTTAACAACGTTGTTGCGAAACAGAGAACAGTTGGGATTAACAGATGAGGTCATTTTCAGAGAAATATGCTTTTATCTTCAAGCCGGGGCTCACTCTACTGCAAACGCCTTTACGCATACCGTTGACGACATCTTGAATTGGGGGCAGCAATATCCGGAGGATCTAGATAAAGCCCGAGAAGACCTTTCGTTTGTTCAACGCTGCATGCACGAATCGCTAAGATTAAATCCGGCTAGCCCAGTTGCTCTGAGGCGCCCCCTCCAAGATGTCAAACTATCAGATGGAATCCTCCTTAATGAAGGAACTGAAGTCACCCTTGACCTGATGGCAGCGAATCGGGATTATGAGATCTTTGGGAAAAAATCTGATAACTATAATCCATATCGAGAAGTGCCAGAGGGGATCCCTCGTTGGGGCATGAGTTTTGGGGCCGGAATGCATGCTTGTGTGGGAGCAGAACTTGATGGCGGTCTAGAAATTGACCCGGACAGGCCACCATCGGAGACTCTCTTTGGGACAGTTGCGATAATGGCCCACGCATTGTTATCTGCGGGTGGTAGACGTGACCCCAATAATCCACCACAGCTAGACCCTAACTCCGAGCGTAAACATTTCAGTGCGTATCCGGTAATCTTTTAAATTGACAAACTTTAAAGGATTAATCAAGCTATTAAAGGAAAAGGGGAGAGATGACCGAGATAGTAATAACTACTCCAGATGACGCTCGAGAAGTATATAGACATAAACAACTAAGGCAAGCCCTTTATGATGCCGGTGAAGTGGTCATGGAAGATGTCGTGGTTAACTTGCACGGAGATGAACATAGACAGCGCCGCCGGCTAGAAAATAGGCTCTTTCGTAGGGACACCTTTTACGAGTACGAAAGAGAAATGTTCCCAGCAATTATCCAAGAAACTGTTAATCCTTATCTTGAGGATGGAAAAGCGGAATTAGTTGATTTCGGACATCAACTTATGATGAACCTAGCTGCCTTAACAGCAGGTGTAGACCGCCCTCTCGGAACATACGAGGAAACGGACAGGTTATACGACTATCTCACAACCTTCATTGAGGGAGCAACCCTCGGGTTCTACACGGGTGATGTTCAAGCAAAACGAGCTGAAATCGAAGAAAAGCTTGAAGCATTTGACGAAGAATTTCTAGAGCCTGGGATTGCCCTCCGGAATGGCTTATTAGAAAAGTTTGAACGTGGCGAAATCGAAGAGGAAGAACTTCCCAGAGACGTGCTACTGGTCCTTTTGCGTAATCAGGATAAAGTTCCGATGACAAGAGAATCCCTTCGGCGCGAAATCGCTTTCTACCTGCTAGCAGGAGCTCACACCTCAGCCACAGCATTAACGCGAGTTGTCCATAATATTTTTAAATGGCTCGAAGAGCATCCAGAGGATCAAGAGAAGGCATATAGCGATAAAGTATTTCTCCAAAAAGCCACACATGAGACAATCAGATTACAGCCATCATCCCCAACTGCGGCTAGATGGGCGCTAGAAGATATCGAACTGAAATCAGGTATAAAGGTCGCAAAAGGCGACAAAGTTGTTATAGACCTTGAAACTGTCAATAGAGATCGTGAAATGTATGGCAGCGACGCAGGCGAATTCAATCCAAACAGAAACTTGGACACTGGCATAACCCCCTGGGGTTTGAGTTTCGGACAAGGAATGCACGCCTGCATTGGGCAGGACTTAGCTGCGGGCCTTGTTTTTGATACAAACTCTACTGAAGAGAATCATCTCTTTGGACTTGTTCCTGTAGCTGTCCAAACACTGTTTTTAAATGGCTGCAAACCTGACCCTAATAACCCACCTGAAATGGATGATTCAACCACGCGACCTTACTTCGGGAAGTACCCCGTAGTCTTCGGCTGAAAGAGGAATACTATTGAGCAACTCTGCGACAAATATAAGACCAGGCACGAAAGGTGAGGTTCATGAGTGAAGAGGCTCCACTTCTTAATGATGAGGCCGATCACCCCCATGACATAGTTCTTGAGCATCTTAAAGGCAGAGTAGTTGCTATGGACTCTGCTCGATACGTTGATTCAAGAAATGAGGGACGCGATGTAGTGGTTCCCTCTTCATATCTTGGTGTTTTGCCAGCTCGTCTGATTGCGCCTCACCGTCCTCGCGCAGTCATCGCTCATGATGGCTGTATTGGAAAAGATGGGGCGGGAATAGCGGGTTTGTGGTACCTCGAAGCACTTGGGATACCAGCTGCAGCAGCTGACGGTATGACTGCTGAATTAGGTAATGGTATTGACCTGTACGAAACCGGAATGATTTCTCGAGTAAATATCCTTGCAGAACGAGCTGGAGTATCTGAAGGTATGTCTGTTAAAGAAGCCGCACTAGTATTGCTTGAGAACGACCCAGGGGATGTGACCGCAGGTACCAAGATTCGCCGAGAGTCCGTCGTTACCTCCGAAACGGGAAGAGAAATAATCGTTACGGACTCAATCGTTTTTGCACTGCCAGAAGACTCCAACAATGTACTAGTTACTGCAGGTCACACAGGGCGATCCGGAGCGAAATTCCTTCTAGAAGTCTCGCCTCATGGTTTTATATGTTCGGATGGTGGTATGAGCAAAAATGATGCCGGAATTGCGGGGTTGGAGATAACCGATAAATATGGTCTTGCGGGGGCATGTTGCGATGCCTGGTCGGCTCCCGTTGGTGACGCGTTCAAAGCCTATGCTGAAGGAAAAATTAGTGCATGTAACCAAACAGCAAGCAATAGAGGCGTAGTCATAGGGATGACTGTTCAGGAGGCTGCTCTTAAACTGCTGGCAGAGGTTGAGGCGTGACATCGGATAATCCGGCCATGCTAACAACTGAATTCTGGGAAGAAATTAAAAACGGAAAGCTTGTCAGGCCGGTTTGTCAAGACTGCGATAACAGCTTCTTTTCACCTCAAACTCTTTGCCCTCAATGCCAGTCGGATAACTGGAAGTTTCGTGAAAGTTCAGGAAAGGGTTCAATCTATAGCTTTACCATTGTCCATCGGCCCCCAGATAACGCATACCCCACTCCCTACATAATCATTGACGTTGAGTTAGAGGAGAAATGGAGAATGTACTCAAGGCTCCTTGAATGCAGTCCATCTGAAGTTCACATAGGTCAACCTGTAGAAGTATCATTCCAAGAATTTAGAGGAGAGATGCTGCCATTCTTTAGAGTTGAAAGAGACTGACCATGCATGTAGGGCTAGCAGTACATAGAAATGCCAAACACAACCCAAAAGCAAAGGTGATCTTTGGGCAAAGGCCTCAAACATATGAAGAGCTCGAAGACAGAAGTAACCAAATTGCTAATTTGCTCAACTCCTACAATTGGGGAAAAGGGGAGCGAGTAGCAGTTCTTCTTCCCAACAGGCCAGAGATAGTAGAGTTAATAACAGGAATATCAAAAGCATCACTAATTTATGTGGGTTTGAACTTTCGATTAGGGCAAGCAGAACTAACGCAGATATTTGAGAATTGTGAACCCTGCGCAATAGTAACTGATTCAGAGCACTTACCTCAGGTTCAACAAATTGCTACCAAGTCATCAATCCCAATTTTTGATATTTCAACCTCCGATTGGGACACAAACATAGAACAGGGTTCAAAAGAACTCCCCGATTCCTTTTACAGCATTAAGCCAGATGATGACTTCTGCATTGTATATACAAGTGGAACCACAGGTCGCCCCAAAGGAGTGCTTTTCGACCATAAACGAGTCCTCCAACATGCAACGATTACTTGTCTCGAGTATGACATCACCCCCCAAAGCCGCTACCTGATCCAAATTCCACACAATTCCAGCGTCAACATAACCATGCTTCCTTGCTTAACCATTGGAGCGGCTATGGGGTTCGCCGATAGCAGAAATTTCAATCCAATAGAGTTCGCACAGCAGATCAAAGACAACAGCGTTACACACACATTTCTCGTACCTACCCAACTCATGCGCCTCCTGGAAAAACTACCGAAAAGTGAAGATAAAAGCTTATCCACCCTCGTAACCCTCGGATACGGTTCATCTCCGATATCTCCTACCAGACTTAAGGAATTAGTTTCTCGATTTGGTCCTATATTTAACCAACTGTACGGAATGGCTGAAATCGCTTCTATCGGCACCATATTAAGCAAAGACGATCATCTAAAAGGGCTTTCAACGAACCTGAAATTATTGGAGTCCTGCGGCAGGCCTTCATTTGGAGTTCACGTGCGGGTTATAGA
>WTHU01000133.1 GCA_011523005.1 Acidimicrobiales bacterium | reverse complement strand
ATGGAGGACCTATGTAACCTGACAATGGTTGATCAAGCTTCAGGCATGTCAGAACGCCAAGCCTTAGCAGCAGTTAGAGTGCTAGCAAAGATCCACGCTGCATGGTGGGAGAAAGTTCAGGTTGAAGAACTTGAATGGATACCCTCTATGGTTGGGCCGCGCATAGAGTATGTCGATCAAGTCCTTCCAGAGATCTATCCTGCGTACGCAGCAACATTCGAGGCAAGTTTGCCAGAGGGTGGTGCTGAACTCCTTCAATTATTTAGCAAGTCTTACCTAAAGCTCAATACTGCACTTGCCGAACGCGCCCCATGGACACTAGCTCATCAGGATTACAGAGTAGAGAATATGCTGTTTGGAAATGCCAATAATGACGAGGTTACTGTAATCGACTGGCAGGGAATTGGCCGAGGGCCAGGCGCATACGATCTTGCATACCTACTTGGCGGGTCAATGGAAATAGAGATGAGGAGATCAAACGAAAGAGATCTTGTGACTGCCTATCACACAGAACTTTGCAATAACGGAGTTGAAGGCTACGAATTTGAAAGCGCCTGGAGTGATTACGGTTTTGCGCACCTAATAGGGGGATTGGCAACCTCTGTCTTCGCAGGCGGAACGCTAGATCTAAATAATGACCGTGGCAAAGAATTAATAGCCATGATGTCGGAGCGTCATGTTACCGCTGCACTAGACCATGGTGGATTAGACCAAATACCAAAATAACCTCAACTGCAGGCCCCCCTGATACCCCGTATAACTAAAGTGCCATTGTTTGACGAAATTTTGCCTTGTGGACCTTATAGGAGGCTAAATGCCATCCGCTGCAGTATGTGCATCGATAAGGTCTTTGACCTCGATTATGAAGAAAAGCATCTTGTCTATCAAGGAATGACTTTTTCTGACCACACCTCTCCTTCCCATGCTTTCGTCTAGATTCTTTTGCTTTATTCGCATATTTATCTGCCATGCGCCTATGTTAAGTGCTACGTGTGACATCTAATTTCGAGACCCTGAAAGGAAAAAGCCATGGAAGTTTTTGAGGCAATGAGCACTTGCCGAGCTATGCGATACCTGAAAACTGACGAAGTAGCAACTGATTTAATTGAACAGGTAATAACCGCCGCTACGTGGGCACCAAGTCCTGGAAATTCTCAGGGAAGGGATTTCGTTATTGTCACAGACAAGGAAAAGATTCTGGCAATCGCTAATTCGATTGAGGGATCTATGGCTGCCAGAGTTGCTTCAATGGATCGCCCGGACAAATCACATAGGTTAATGTTAGATGGGACGGAGTACCTCTTGAAATCACTCAAAAGTTGTCCGGTTCTTATTTTCGTGTGCGGAAAACCGATTTACCCGTATGAATCGCCGAGGGAATCATTTGTGTGGTCATCTATTTATCCAGCAGCTCAGAACTTAATTTTGGCAGCTAGAGCCCTGGGGCTTGGGACTGTATTCACAACTTTCCAAGGAGTAGCAGAACCAACGATTCGAGAAACACTTGAGATACCCGATGATATTCTGATCGGTTGCATGATTCCGATGGGTTGGCCTGAAAAGAAGTTTGGCCCTCTTAACAGAGAACCATATGACAGCGTTGCTCATCTGAATTCTTGGAAGGGTGAATTGCGAGTTTACCCGCCTGTTCAAGACTAAGGAGCCAGCGACCCCCAAGCTTGAGCTAAGTCAGGTTCTCCAAAAATTTCTAGACCTTGGGGATTCCTACCCCAAAGATAGAGCAAAAGAGCAAGGGCGCTTCCGCGAACTGCCACATCTCCCTTAGCATGCTCTCGGGTAACGACAATCTCGTTACCAAATGGTTTTATAAGCCACTCCCCCTCCCCATCAATACGGTGAAGGTGAATAGAACCATCTGGATAAGCGAATTCCTTATTGGGATTCATCGAATGTTGTAGCGCACCATCTATGTACTCATCTATTCCATCACAAGCAACATCACCATCAACTTCAAAAAATTCGCCATCAATTGACTCAACATCTCTCATGTGGAGAAGAGTTTCATGCGCCATGCGCCTAATAAAAAACCGCATATTCTGATCTTTCCCCCAAGTCCATAGTGATGTATCAGGGTCGGTTTGCTTTATTGCTTCTAAAAGACTGTAGAAATTGCCCATCGCCCATTCACGCTGACTACTTTCTGGTGGGGTTGGGAATGGCGTTGTTGGTCTTTCAATACTTTTTGATTCAATAACCGAAGTTACTGCCCCATAGACTCTTCCTACATGTGCCATTAGGTCATTAACATTCCAACCGGGACATACTTTGATTACCTCGGAGTCTTTCCCTTCAGCCACAGTGAACATACGATCCGCAAATTGCTCGAACGATTTAATTAGTTTCTCATGATTCATTTTCGATACTTTCCTTCATGGCCCAACGTATCCCCTCGAGCATTTTGTCCACATCCTCTGGGGTTGTTTCAAAGCTTGCCATGAGACGGACTTCATTTTCTTGTTCCCAATCATAGAAGTAGGACCAATTCTGAAGAAGTTCTTTTGCTGTCGGAGGTAGTTTTAGGAATACAGCATTTACTTCTGTCTTCTGTGTAAGTTCAACGCCCGATATCTTTTGAAGCCCATCAGATAATTTAGTTGCCATGCTATTTGCATGCGATGCATGTTTTAGCCACAGGTCATTCTCTAGCATCGCTGAGAACTGAGCTGATATGTACCGCATTTTTGATGGAAGTTGCGCCGACTGCTTTTGAATATATTCTGCTGCGGTTGCTAATTCTTCGTTGAAAACAATAATTGCTTCCCCGTAGGCCATGCCGTTTTTTGTTCCCCCGAAGCTTAGGATATCTACACCTAGATCACAGGTAAATTCAGGAACAGAAAGGCCTAATGCGGCTGTGGCATTTGCGATTCGAGCTCCATCCATATGGACACGTAAGCCTGATCCTTTACAGATGTCTATGAGCTCTTTTAATTCTTCAACTGAATATAGTGTTCCATATTCAGTTGATTGCGTTATGGAAATTGCTCCTGGCTGAGCGTGATGCACAACTCCAAGGACCTCTAGTTCCTTTTGTAACATCTCGGGTTTTATTTTTGCATCAGCGCTGTCAAGGTCAATGAGTTTTGCGCTTAAGAATTTTTCAGGTGCTGCGCATTCATCAATATTTATGTGCGATGATTTCGTGCAAATAACTGCTTCCCAGGGTTGAAGCATTGCTTGTAACCCCACAATATTTGCACCAGTTCCTCCATAAGCGAGCAGAGTCGTAACTTCTTGTCCAAAAAGATCATTTATTTGTTGACGGAGCTTCTGGGTGTAAGGGTCGTCACCATATCCAATGGCAGCACCACTGTTGACTCCATTCATCGCCGATAGGACTTCTGGGAGGATTCCGGACGTGTTATCGCTGGCGAAAGATGTTAATGGCGCCTCGGGAGTCATGGGTTGACTTTACCCGCTAATTGAGCTGACGAGATACCTAATAGGTATTACGTTATTAGTACATTTATACATCTAAGAATCGATAGGCGGCAATAGCTGATCCAACAGACCCTACTAACGCGCCTATACCGAGAAGCAAAATGCCGATTTCCCATACGTCACCGCTTGCAACTGCAAAACTTTGGAGAATATTTAGAACATTATCGCTTGATAACCATTCTTCGAACGCCCTGTTTGCACCGTAGACAGAAGCTGTTCCCAAAGCTGCCCCTATTAGTCCTTGGAATGTGCCTTCAAGCATGAACGGGATCAGGATGAACCAATTGGTAGCCCCTACAAGTTTCATGACTTCTATCTCACGGCGTCGGGCGAACATAGCCATGCGAATCGTGTTCAAAATCAAAAGCAATCCTGTCGCTAAAAGAATAATTCCGGCTCCCAAAACAACCCAACGGATAACATCGGTGGCTGTTTCTATCTTTGAAATTTCGTCTGTTGCGCGAACTACTTTCTTGACACCGGGTTTGGCTTCGAAACCAGATGCAATAATTTCAATTGCCTCAGCATTGAGTTGTGCGGGTATCACACGGTAGGAGGATGGGATAACATCGGCGGTGACTAGCTGTGTAATTTCTGGATTATCAGGAAAGTAGTCTTCGTTAAATTCCTTTAAAGCTTCCTCTTGGCTCACGTAACGGTAAGAGGAAATCCCAGTGGAGTTATCCAAGTCAGTTTGAAGTAAGTTCTTTTGATTCTCGGTGATATCAGGCTGGACCCAGATGATGAATTCAACGCCATTTTCCCATCTATCTGTAGCGTTGTTTACCCCCTTTTGGAGGAGTAAAGCCACTCCAAGCAAACTGAGTGAAACGGCCACGGTCAAAACAGAGGCGAGTGTCAAAGTTAGGTTACGCCTTAGGTTTCTAGCTGTTTCCTTTATCAGGTAATCAACATTCATGTGCGTAACACCGATCTGTTACTCATAGACGCCTCGAGCTTGGTCTCTTATGATTTCTCCAT
>WTHU01000177.1 GCA_011523005.1 Acidimicrobiales bacterium | reverse complement strand
TCATTCCAAGCCACGTCATGAATGTGATACCGAAAATCTTTCCTATTATTAAGCCGAGACCTATACCCCATGTAACTGGACTGGAGGCAGCGTCTTGAAGTAGACCGTCTCCCATGTTTACTCCTGCATTCGCAAGAGCGAAGATGGGGATAATAATGAAACTGGAAATTGGGTGTAGTGCGCTTTCAATTCTTTCTGCTACTGAAACTTGAGACTCTCGGAGTTCCATAGCTGTTAAACGAACGTCGACAGGGTATATGTTCTCCCCTTTATCTCGGAGCCACTCTAATGCGGCTAGACCCTCTTCTTTGGTTTGTTGTGGCTTCGCTGGCGTTGCAAGTCCCAAGACCACACCTGCAATAGTTGCATGGATTCCTGACTCAAAGGTAGCTAGCCATAGTGCCGTCCCCAGAGCTATGTAAATTGGGATGTACCAGATATGAAGTCTTCTCAGTAAAATAATAACCCCCATAATTATGAGTGCTGTTATGAACCAACTAAGAGAAAGGTCGGATGAATAGAATATAGCAATAATAATGATGGCACCGATGTCGTCAGCTATAGCTAGTGACAGAAGAAAGACCTTTAAAGGTCTTCCTATTCTGTCGCCAAGGAGGGATATGACGCCAACAGCAAATGCAATATCTGTAGCCATTGGTATCCCCCACCCAGAAGTAGCATCACCACTTGAATTAAACACCACATATACAACAGCGGGAAAGACCATCCCACCGATGGCAGCTATTACAGGTAAAGCTGCAGCTTTGGGATCCTTTAGTTGACCGCTGACTAATTCTCTTTTTATTTCAAGGCCTACAACGAAAAAGAAAATGGCCATGAGCGCATCGTTGACGAGCGTTTCAAGGGTTAGATGATGTGACTCCCCTCCCATATGGTAACTTCCTATGACAAGTTCAAAGTCAGTATGCCAAAAGTTGTAATAACTATCTGACCATGGAGAGTTAGCCCAAATCAACGCTGCTATTGCTGCCAGGAGTAGAACGACACCACCCGATGCTTCGACATGTAAAAATCTTCTAACTGGCTTACCGACTCTTCTGGCTAAACGGCCATCTCCACCCAAAAACGTCCATTTAGGAAGTTCAGGTATTGGAGTGTTGCTAGCCATTTAACTGTGTCCTTTAACTGAGTTAAGCACTATTAAACGTATCCGACTTGGGTTGAAATTAAATACTTACAAATAAATTGTGATTGATTTCACTGAAAGAATCGTATTTCTCCTTCTGCTGCTTCAACCACGTCTTGTACGGCTTGATGAAGTGATGCGTGTTGTAATTGAAATTCCTGTATTTCAGGGTCTACTTGGTCACTTGCTATGGGGAAATTAAGAGAGTCATTTTCCCCGTTGAGACTTTCAAATTCCTTATCCCAATCTGTTTGGGTAGCTTTTCGTTCTAGGAACATGCTGGGAGCTTGGAGAAGAGCCCTATCAAGGTCATTGATAATTGCTAAAATTACATCTGTTGTGGTTAAAACTCCTGGAGTTGCGATCAAATGTAGCGCTTGGAGTTTTCGCATTGCCATAGCAGCAATCATTTCTGATTCGCCTAACTCAGTGATTGCCGAGTCAATTTCGGTTAAATCAATGGTTACATTTGGTTGGACGTCAAACCATTTTCGTAATGTGTTGAATAACTTTTCAGCAACTGTGTGCAGAGCTAGAAATGAATCCGGTTTGGGGATTGGGTTTAAATCGTCGTTTTCTTCCACCGGTCTAATCTACTGATTTAACTCAAGAATATGTTATCTGGTTAAAGATTAGGAGCTCTCGTTGGATGGAGGGGTATACACAACTAGCTGGACAGTGGTTCCCTCATCAGCTGAATTAATCTTAATTTCATCGGCAAGTACTCTCATGAGAGGTATACCGAAACCTCCCTCGTAGTTCAATCTCCCTGGTTGATCTAAGGGGCCAACTGGTGTTATGTTCTCCGGATTGAAGCCTGGACCTCTGTCTTGTACTTCTACTTCAATCCTGTCAGCTGTGAGGCCACACCTTATAGTTATTCGTTCTTCTGAACCCAGATTTGCATGTGAACGTATGGCGTTAGTCGTCGCTTCGGAAACAGCTAGTCTTAGGTCTTCAAGGCGTTGATCTTCGACTGCTGGGTCTAAGGCTGCTGCTGAAACAACAACTGCTCGAACGAGTGAGAGATATTCTGCTTTGGCAGGTATTTCTAATGTAATTCCCGTAGTCATAGTTTCTTAGCCTTAGATTTCAGTTCATGTATCTTGCTCGGTGAGGACAGCATCTAAACCGGTTAGTTTGAACATCTCCTTGAGGGATTCTGAGAGCCCAATGCATTGAAGATCCCCGTCATGACTTCTAGTACGTTTTAAGCCACCTATAAGTACGCCCAGACCTGTGGAATCAATAAAATCGACTTCAGTAAGGTCAATAATTATATTTACATGACCTTCCTGAACATATTGAACTATGCGTTGCCTGAGTTGGGGTCCGGTGGCCATATCTATTTCACCGTTAATTTGGAGAAGCACCCAATTGTCACGAAACTGTTCCGTTATTCCGATCATCATAGTTCTAGCTTAGTGAATTCTGTGAATTTGTCAGCTAAGCAATTAACAATATCCTATGACTTGCTGTGAGCGAGCAGCAGTATGAGTTCATAAAGGAATTAATCTGAAAAGAATTATTGGATTCTTGACCACAAATAATCTCGGTGGGGTATTGCAGAGTCCACATCGTCTGTCCATTCAGATTCACCAAAATGAACCGAACGGTCATTTATCCTACTCATTATTATGGCGTGTCGAGTAGCAGCATAAATTTCAAACCAATCAATATTCTTCGGAACAATTCCTGTAAGGTCGGTGAATTTTGATGTTACGTCCCTAGATGTCATGAATTTAGGCATGCCTGGAAATTCGAGTGCTTCAGCAATCACTTGAAAGAACTTATGCATAAAAATCATCCATCCAAGATCAACTTCAACTGGCGCAAGACCAGCCATTTCCCAGTCAAGGACAGCTACCGGTTCTAATGATTTGCTGTCAAACATGATGTTTCCAATTCTGGCATCACCCCAACTGAGAACAGTTTCACTCTCCTCGGGCCAATGTGATTCAAGCCAGTCAAAAGCCTGTTCAATTACTTGATGCTGCCTGCCATCTTGAACTACCCAGTGATAATACTCTTTCTGATTAGTAAAGTGTCTTTCCAGAGCAGTATCGCCTTTAGTATGGAATTCCAAGAAGTCAGTATCTGGAGATTTTTGTTTGATTTGGTGTAGTTGCGCAATGATACCAACGCACAGTTCTTGTAATTGAAGTTGACTTTCAGGTGTCGCATCAAACAGCCATCCTCCGAAAACATATGGAGGAATGTCAGGTGGCACCCTTCCCTGTACTTGTTCCATCACGAAGAAAGGAACTCCTAGAACATCGATTGATGCTTCTTCCCAAAGGACTTTTGGAACTTTTATATCCGTGAGTTGTTCTACAAGTTTCATTACCTTGACTTGTGAAGAAAGGTTGTAATTAGGGAATACAGGTATATCTTGATCAGTCGGTGCAAGTCTGGCAACTAGCTTTTTATGAACTTCATTCTCGGCTTCACCCCATGTTGAGTCAAATAATAGGGTTTCACTCGACATGCCAGACCCTGAAGGGCGATCAAATTCACTTATGATTGCATTTGTTTCACCAGTAACCTTTATTATCCATTCAGATAAATCAGCGTGAATAGTAACTGGATCTAAAGAAGTACGCTGAGGTTCTAGTTCATTGGTCATTGATATGACATTAGTTCAGGAAGGTTGGGCTAGTCAGAATTACATAATCTACATTTTTTGTATATGGAAATGATTCAAATAAAAGGATTTATAAGTTCAATAGGATTTTCTGACGGAAATCGCTTTGTAATAGGCCACTGGAAAGAGTCTCCCATAGGTGAATTTGGTGACATCATGTGGGGAACTCCTGATGGTGAAAAAATTTTAGTGGCAGGAAACGACCAGGTTGCAGACTTTGTATCAGCTATCTACGACTTCGACCGTATCCAAATTGAGAATCTTCATACTTCATCAGATGGAAAACGAACTGAAGCTAAAGCACATAACCTTGATATAGAAATTTTAGGGGGATTAGTAGGAGGGATACTGCCCACTAGGCCATTAGCTTTCACAAAATATATTGAAAATCCATTTGCTAACTTACTCATGGGGGTCAAAACCTACGGGACTAGCTCTAGAGGAGTTGAAGAGTGGTACCAGGCAAAGAGGTGGAGGTGGGTTAAGGATGGATCAGTAAAACTAAACGGCGTTAATTTAGAGTCTCGTTCTAAATTTACAGAGCCTATTCGTGTTGGGTTCTCTGAGCCACCTCGAAAATCTGCAATTGTTGAAATTCATGTAAGTATCAAATCCCCTTTTGCTTTCAATTTTTAATTACTCAATTACTCTTGAGTCGCCTTCTAGCTAAACATCGGCAATACTATGA
>WTHU01000179.1:13195-16255 GCA_011523005.1 Acidimicrobiales bacterium | reverse complement strand
GGCTACAGGCATGATGTTAGACATATCGTTGAAGTGGTAGACCCCACACACCCCATAACGAATGGAATTCCTCAGAGCTTTGAATTCACCGATGAACTGTACCTTGCCCCCATTTTTGAAGAAAATGTGCACCCAATACTCAGATCACGTCATGACTTCTCTAGCCAGCATTTCTACTCAGCAGATCTTGCGATACGTGGTCAAGGCTTCAGTAATAAAGACTGGGAACATCCACCCACTAGTAATGCAGTGGGGTGGGTAAAACACGCAGGCAACTCACCTGTTGCGTACCTTCAGTTTGGTGATGGACCCGGACAATACGCAGAGCCAATCTTCCGTCAAATGATTGGAAATGCCATAACATGGGCATCAAGCAAGGAAGCGCATGACTGGGCTCAGAACCGGTTTCAAGAGTCAGGGACCTTCGCTTAATTTTTCAGCAGTATTTTGACTCTTACCACTCATCCCAGTGAGATACTGAACTGCCCGGCAGGCGTTTAGCCAACTTAAAATCTGTGCCCTTCGTGTAAGCGATGGGGAAAAGACCTCCCTGAGTCACAGTGTCATACGGAATGCCTAACAACTCAGCAACCTCACGCTCATTGGGCAAATGTAGTGTTGTCCAAGCTGAGCCGAGACCTCTTTCTCGCAACGCAAGCATAAAGCTCCAAACTGCAGGCAACAGAGAACCCCATGCGCTTGCTTGACCAAATGTAGGAACTCCCGTATCAAGCCTTCCAGCACCCTGAATACACGGAATCATCATCACAGGCACTTCATGAAAAATTTCGCGAAGATATCGAGATGAATCCATAATCTTTGGTCGTTGACTTGTCCTTGGGTCATCGTCGCCGTAGCTCGGTTGATCTGGCCTATTGGTGTACGCATCGTAATTAGCGCCATAAAAGTCAGCAATCACCTTTTTCTTCTCAGGGTCAGTTATGAAAACCCATTGCCACCCTTGAGTGTTGGACCCAGTTGGAGCCTGCAGCGCAATATCTAAGCATTCCTCAATGACTTCTCGCTCAACAGGCTTTTCCAAATCGAGTCTTTTGCGCACAGATCGTGTTGTTGTAAGTACGCCATCAGCATCTAGTCCTAATCTCATCATTACTCCGTTCTAAAATCTTTCAGTTCGTGTACCAAAGATAAGATACCTTCAGAAAGTCGATTACTTGCGTATTGTAGATTTGTAACGAACTCTTCTGCAGTAGTGATTTCACCATCCACAAGATCCGTCGTCACCTTCAGCGCAGTAAAAGGCACTTCCTTCAGCGCACACACCCATGCCACCGCTGCTGCTTCCATATCCTTAGCTACTGCGGTAACTGAATTCATGAAATCTAAATCGGAAGGCTGTGAGTCAAGAGAGTCACCTGTGCTTACCGTCCCCATCCTGAATCCGAGTCTTTCAGCGATTTCGTTCAAATCTGCGACGCTGAAATCACCAACTCCATAGTCCATAAAACCCTTTAGAGGAATTCTTCTGTCATGAAACACGCACCTATTAGCCAAAATAATTTCACCAATGAACCCATCTCGAGCAGTAAAGCCTCCGCATGTCCCAGCAGAAATAACTATCTTCGGATTTGTTTTCTCAATAGCCAAAAGAGTTGTCAGACTTGCTGGAAGAGTTCCAATAGCATCAACACCAAAACGAGAGTCAGATCCATTGATGACTACATGAACAGACTCGTTAGACCAAAGTCGTGCTGAGATGCCTTCGGCAAGTAAGTTACCCTCACCGGTAAGGTTTAGTTCTTTTCTGACAGGGGCTGCCTCAGCTTCCATTGCTATTACAACGAGAGGCAAGCTTTCGTCCATGGCTATTGGTTGCCGTGGTCAGCTACCCATTGAGCAGTCGCTTCGCCCATTTTTCTCCCATCGTAACCGATTCGTTGCGTTGGTGTAATCTTGAAAATTACGCGTCGAGGTGAGTCTAGGAATCCAGCAAAGTTTTTCTGCCATTGTTCATCAGCAGGATTTAATGCTTCTGCGAGAGCAGGGTAAAACCAAGCCTTCGTTTCGTCATCATCAAGTATCTCGCATGTCCCCTTATACGTTACGGTCTGATTACTTCCTGCTCTTGTTCCCTTGCTGGTGATGCAGACGGCGCAACGATTGTCGCGACGCATCGCAGGGACACGTGCTCGCTGGCTCGAGAGAGTCACCCAGAAGCACCCCTTCGCCCATACATAAGACATTATGACACCTACGGGCCATCCCTCTTTGTTCGCCCAAATGAATGTGCATTCATTTTGAAGCTTCAGAAGCCTTTCCTCATCTTCGCTTTCAAGCGTGTATACCGTGACATCTTCATAATCAAACGCTTCATCTGCCATAACATTCTCCTTGTCCGTTAGCACAAACACTATCTTTCCATTATTTTAAAGAACTACCAAGATAGAAAAGGCTGATATGGATCTATACGAAGCAATGTACACCACTCGAGCGATGCGACGCGTCAAACCTGACCCCATCTCTGATGAAACATTAGGGAGACTTTTTGACGCAGCTGTGAGAGGACCCTCAGGTGGAAATCGACACACCTTTAGATTTTTAACAGTGACTGATAAAGAAATGATGAAGAAAATCAAAGATATCTATCACGATGCGTATTGGGAACTTCAAGAAACGAGCTATGCAGAAGTCCAAACAAAGCTCAAAGAGGGGGACCCAAACGACCCGAGCGTGAAGCAAACACGACGCATTTCGAATAGTGCAGAATATTTTGTCGAATATCTTGACCAACATCCGATGCTCATTTTTGTTTTTGGAAAACAAGGAGGGGAATCTACAACATTTCCGGTCTTGTGGAACCTTTGCTTAGCAGCCAGGGCGGAAGGCCTTGGAACGTTCATTACAACGTTGCTTAAGTTACGTAAACAAGAAGTGGAACAGTTGCTTGGTATGCCAGAGGGCTTTTGGCATATGCACGCAATGATTCCTATCGGATACCCAACAGGACGGTGGGGCACCGCCAGTCGGAAACCTGCAAACGAATTCGTTTATTCAGAAGCTTGGGATAACCCAGTCACATGGACCGGTATCTCAAACTGG
>WTHU01000179.1:0-13095 GCA_011523005.1 Acidimicrobiales bacterium | reverse complement strand
CGTTTATTCAGAAGCTTGGGATAACCCAGTCACATGGACCGGTATCTCAAACTGGGCAGAACCCGAGAACTACGGACGCGACCACCAGTAAAAGGAAAAGATGGATTTCGCAATACCTGAGAAGACACAAAAACTTTTAGCTGAGCTCGATGCATTCATAGAAGATGTAATTAGGCCTATTGAACAAGAAGATGACAACATAAGATTTTTTGATCACAGGCGAGAGGACAGTCGAACCGATTGGGACCGTAATGGGCTACCGAACGCGGACTGGGAGAATCTTCTCAAACGTATGAGACAAGAAGCAGATAAAGCCGGTTTTTGGCGATATCAACTACCGTCACGCTTCGGTGGTCAAGATGGAAACAATCTTGACATGGCAATTGTGCGGGAGCATTTGGCCAGAAAGGGACTAGGACTGCATAACGATTTACAAAACGAAAGTTCAATAGTCGGTAATCTTGTGACCGTTCTCATGATGGAGCGATTCGGAAGTCAAAAACAACAAGAATACTGGATTCCTCGAATGCTTGACGGTGAAGCAAGAATAGGGTTCGGGTTGACAGAACCCCTTCATGGTTCTGATGCGACATGGATGGAAACCACAGCCGAACGCGACGGTGATGAATGGGTTATCACAGGAGAAAAGTATTGGAATACTGGTCTTCACCACGCAACGCACGACTATATATTTGCCCGCACATCAGGTGAACCAGGGCAAGGAAATGGAATTACGTGCTTCATCGTCCCAACAGACTCTCCCGGCTTTCAAGTAGAAGAGTTTATGTGGACATTTAATATGCCCACTGATCATGCGCATGTAACTCTCACGCAAGTGCGGGTCAGTGATGAAGATATTCTGGGTGAGGAAGGTAAGGGTTTACAAACAGCTCAACTTTTCGTTCACGAAAATCGAATCCGCCAAGCAGCATCCTCTCTAGGTGCAGGCTTACATTGCATTGACACTGCAGTTGACTGGGCTAGAAATAGAGTCGTTTTCGGGAAACCACTCGCGCAAAACCAAGCAATTCAGTTTCCGCTAGCAGAACTCTATACCGAAGCGGAAATGATCAGGGCATTGATATGGAAAACAGCTTGGCAACTCGATGAAGGCGTTGACCACATGGAAATCACCGACAAAGTGGCAATGTGTAATTACAGAGGTAACAGATTCTGCTGCGACGCTGCTGATCGAGCAATGCAGACATGTGGTGGACAGGGGTACGGACGCAAACTTCCATTTGAGCACATATACCGACATCATCGTCGCTATCGAATCACGGAAGGGTCAGAAGAAATACAGATCCGCAAAGTTGCAGGAAAACTTTTTGGTTTCGCATCAAGAGCTAAAGGCTGAAGATACATTACATTAAGTACTCGGTTACACAGCCATTAACTCCGAGCGGGAAGATGAAAATGAGATCTAAGTTATTTGCCGTTTTAGTATTCGCAATAGTTGCATCTGCGTGTAGTAGTTCTGCTTCAGCACCAGAAGAAACAACTCAGGTTGAAGTTCAATCAACCACAGAACCAGCAGAAGAGAAGATCGAAGAGTCTGAAGAGACTGAGACAACACTTACCGAAGGCGAGATTGAAGACGAGGCTAACGAACCGGCAGAAGAACCAAAGCCCCAATTTTACACTCCTCAACTTGAAGACAAAATAGTTGTGAGCTTAAACCAATGGCTTGAAGCGAATGGAGCTCCAGGATCCGCAGTATCTGTGTTATTACCCGATGGGTCACAAGTCAACGTTGCAGCAGGAAGCAGAGATAGAAATGGGACTCCTGCTTCAGTTGATGACTATTGGAGAATCGCAAGTATCTCAAAACCAATAACGTCAGCAATTGTTCTCAAACTAGTTCAAGAAGGAAAGATAGAAATAGATGAACCGGTGATGACATATTTAGGGGATGAATGGGCACAAGGTTATGTCCTAGACGGCGTCGATTACGCACCATTAATAACTGTTCGCCAGATTCTAGACCACACAGATGGCTTCCATGAATATGCGTTTGACCCCGGATTTTACCTATTAGCGAGTTCCAGATTGGATGTACCTTTTGACCCCCAAGAAGTCGTTGACTGGGGATTTGAACGAGGACCGCTATTCATTCCCGGAACCGAATATTCTTACAATACGGTCGGCCATGTTATTGCCGGACTCGTCATCGAATCAGTAACAGGGAAACAAGCCCATGAGCTTCTTCGCGAATATATAACGATCCCTGCAAACGCCCCAGACATGTACTTGCCTCCCAAAGAATTCCCCCCTGAAATGGTTCCGGCAATGTTCGTACAAGGGGAACTCGCCGCTCTCATAGCACTTCTGCCTGGCTTAGCTCCTTATCTCGAAGATGCAAGAATCTCTGATGAAATCCTAGATCTTAGTGTCGGCCCACAAGAGGTTCTTTCTTCAGTTGGATGGACTGGGGGAGGAATTGAATCCCAAATGGATGATCTTGCAAGAGTTTTCAAGGCAATGTTTGATGGAACAATTCTTAATCAATCCACAATTGACTTATTCTCCGAACAAGCAATCGGAACATCGTATGCTCTAGGCATCCAATTAAGTAACAGAGTCGGATACCGAACGTTTGAACATGGCGGAGGCGTACCAGGCTTCCGTTCCCATGCACGCTACTTCCCTGACTTAGATGTAGCTCTTGCGTTATCCGCAAACATGATCCCAGTTGATCCGGACGTAGGGAATATCGCTGATGAAATTTCAAATATCGTCATCGACCATTTGAAAGAAATCGGATTAGACGTGCCGGAACCAAACAATGCAGACTCAGACTTGCCACCGGTTGAATCAACGAACACAGGGGAGATAAGATAGATACAAGTAATGCAGTTGACAGCACAGACGGAACAAGGACCTGTTCAAGGTAGAGAACGTGGAGAAATAGCGCTCTTTGCTGGAATCCCGTATGCATCACCACCTGTTGATGGTCTGCGATTCGCTCCACCAACGCCGCCAGTTAAAAGAACAACCATTCTTGATGCGAAACAATTTGGTCCAGCATCTCCTCAACTACCTGGTGATGGATTAACGGACTCTCATGAAGTCCATTGGGATGAAGACTGCCTAACCCTCAATATCTGCACGCCAAGCGCAGACCAAACGAAGAGACCAGTCATGGTCTGGATCCATGGAGGCGCATACCGTCACGGAACCGGTTCAATACCGTGGTACGACGGGACACGATTTGCAAAAGAAAGCGACATCGTTACTGTCACAATAAATTACAGACTGGGTGCGCTTGGATTTGCACGTATACCAGGAGCTCCAACATCAGGAATCAACGGCATTCTTGACCAAATCTCAGCATTGGAATGGGTTCGAAATAACATTGAGAGCTTTGGTGGCGACCCAAATAACATCACTATTGCGGGAGAGTCTGCAGGCGCCTTTAGCGTTGCCACGATCATGGCTATGAATGAAAGTACAGGGCTGTTTCAAAAAGCGATTACACAAAGCGGGGCAGGTCATCACGTCCTCTCGCAGCAAGAAGCAGAATCAGCCGGAGAAATGTTCATGACAGCATTATCCGCAACTTCCTTACAAGATGCTCAACACAAAGACATTCATGCAGTACTAGCCGCACAAAAATACGTAGAGGAAAACGCCCATGAAGTTATGGATAAAGGGCAACTCCCTTTCTACCCATCAATAACAAATGGATACCTAGAAGACCACCCAATTGCACTCTTCAGCAAAGGTGTTTCCTCTAACATTCCTGTTCTGTCTGGAACAAACACCGATGAGACAACACTCTGGGGAACTAACCAGATTCCAGAGTCAAAACTTAGGAAGTGGCTCAAAAATTACATTACAGACCCCGAGCCTTTTATTAACGCAGTGAAAGAAGACAGAGGAGATATTTCAGCCGGTCAAATAGCCTTAGCGATCTCTACAGACCACACCTTCAGGATTCCAGCCATTCGTATGGCTGAAGCGCGAGCAAGCCATGGTGGAGAGACATGGATGTACGAGTTTGATTGGAAAAGCAAAGCGTTTAACGGAGCTTTGGGAGCCTGCCATGCATTAGAGATCCCCTTCACGTTTGGGACACTCGGAGTAAACGGAACAGACGTTTTTCTAGGTACCTCAGAACTCCCACATGCACTTGAAGATCTTATGCATAAGTCATGGGCAGCTTTCATCGCAACGGGAAATCCAACAACCCAACGGTTACCAGAATGGCCCACATACTCACCGAACTCAAGAACTGTAATGCGCTTCGCAGATCACACAGAACTCACACATGACCCATGGCCATCTGCACGAAAATCGTGGGAAGGAATTCGATAAAACCAAATGGTGCAACTCACGCCCCCAAGTGCATCTCGATCAGCCGTAGAGAAATTTATTGAACGGCACTTCAGCCATCTCACTGACCCCCCATTTGTAGGATCACCTACCATTCGCGGAGGTCAAATAGCTGCAAATTCTCGTCTAGCCGCCCTCAATCTTTCAGGGTACGCATCGAAACGAAATGAGGTGCTGCCTATCTCATCAAGGGGAGCAAGCCAACTCTCACCGTATATCCGCCATGGCCTCTTGCAACTTTCCGAAGTCTGGAATCATGTCGAGACTGCTCCCTCAAAAGATAAGAAAAAATTTCGTGATGAATTGTTATGGCAAGAATATGCACGCCACTGGTATGCGGCTCTAGGAGAGAAAACAAGAGCCCCATTAAAGAAGAAGCCGTTGGAAGTGCAGACTGGCAATGGATGGGATCGTACACTTCCATGCATCAATTTGGCTGTTGACGAGTTAGAGACGAATGGCTGGTTAGTGAATCAAACACGTATGTGGCTTTCAAGTGATTGGACCGTACGGCATGGTCAAGATTGGCGAAAAGGAGAAGACCGCTTTTTTCAGCACCTCATTGATGGTTCAAGAGCAGCTAACCGCCTTGGATGGCAATGGACAACAGGAATCGGCTCCTCAAAGCCGTATGGGTTCAGCAGATGGCAAGTAGAAAAGCGCGCACCCGGTTTATGCAACCGATGCCAACATAAAACGCAGTGCCCAATTCAAGAATGGCCCGACGAGCCCTTATTAGAGGCAGTGCCCGCTCCCACGAAAATAGACAATTACGGCCCAACCACGACCATCAAAACAGACGCACCCACCGATGTGTGGCTTACTGCAGAATCTCTTGGCGAAAACGATCCAGCACTACTTCATAATCCGAGCATGCCAGCAGTATTTGTCTTTGACGAGCCTTTACTTATGCGATTGAGAATCAGCCCAAAACGAATAGTCTTCCTTGTTGAAACGCTCGCAGAAATAGCTGAAACACGTCCATTGAATATTTTTTTAGGAGACCCTCAAGTCGAACTTGATGGAAAGCAACTTGCTGTAACGCACGCACCGGTACCGGGGTTCCAAAAGTACGCACAAAGTCTAAACATTGTCGAAACGTGGCCGTGGCCTTGGTTATGTCAACCCAATAATGCCCCAGTCCACTCATTCTCATCTTGGGTTAAGAAAGCGAATAAACCATGAAGACAAATCTTCCGCAAAGGAGTTGTTCGTCATGTGGCCGTTCATTTACTTGGAGAAAATCTTTCGCTAAAAACTGGGAAGATGTCAAATACTGTTCAAAGGCTTGTCGCAGAAGAAAATTGTCAAAGATTGACCAACAAATCGAAAATACAATACTTAAATTACTTGAATCCCAACCACATCCAACCCCATTGACTACAGGACAAATAGCTGACCTTTTAGATTTTGGGAATGATAAAAACCTTCTTGAAAGCATAAAACGCGCAGTGAGAAGACTTGAAGCGAAAAGTTTCGTTATCATCACACAAGACGGCAAGAGGGTTGATTCCTCGACAGCAAAAGGGCATTTGCAGATTCGGAAGCACGATGGAAACTGAAGAGTGGATTGATCAACAAGAAAAATCAGATGATTCTCCGAGCGAAATCGATCAGAAAGTACATCACCACGCTCGACTCGACAAAGAAAATGGTGTGATCTCTCAAGGAATGGTCACGACGCTGTGCGGTATGCAAATAAAGCCAAGACCGCAAGCCAGGAATTTTCCATGTTGCCCTTTATGCGCATTGTTAATGGATAAACCCTGCAAATAAAACGATTACTGACGGAGGACAGGTCGAGTCAAGCAGGTCGGGCCACCCTCGCATGGAATGCATAACTCATCACCAGGGAAAGTTGAGACAACACATCCAGCGTTTTCCATGAGGGCACGCGTCTCATCAAATCCCTCAATTGCTATAACATTACGCTCTGAGACTGCAAGGACATTCAGCGAAAGCCCATAACTCAACTCGAACTCATTGACTGGGGCAGATAATAAATCGTATCCGAAGTCTTTTAGAACGCCCTGCAGATTATTTGGCATCAAAGGTTCATAGATCAGGGCCAAATCATGATCAAGAGGGCTGACGACAGACATCAAATGTAGACAAGCGTCAGGGTCATCTTGAGGAGGCAGGTCAAACTGAACAACATTTATGTCCAGATCAGAAAGAATATCTCTCATTTGATGAATGCCATTTTCGTTAGATCTAAATCCGCGACCCACGGCGAGAGTTGAAGAATTAAGCCAGAAGCAATCGCCCCCTTCTACAGTCCCTTCTCCTGTAATTTCTCCGACAATAGGAATACCCAACGCTTCATAGAACCTGCGGTGCACTTCCACTTCTTTCCGCCGCTTTACTTTACCTGGACGCAAAATGATAGCCCCGTGTGGAGTCATGAAAGACGGGTCATAAGCAAAAATAGAATCAGCTAGATCATCAGGTTCATCATCAAACCAAAGAATCTCAACCCCGGAGCGGTCTAACAATGCAATAAACGAAGAAAACTGGCTGAGTAACCTCTCCGGATCCAATACTTTTCTATAGTGCCACTCAGCAGCATCCGCTCGCAGAATTGCTGATGGCTTCCTCACAGCTACTCGCTCCAAACGGCCTGACATTGACGCAACACCAAATCGATCCGAATCTTCACTACTCATTGCCCTGAACCCTATTCAAATTGGTAGCATCTGCACGCAATAAAGCTATAGCCTCAGACGGTTTGATCGCCGTGCAAAACTCTCCATGGAGGTTAGCAACAGTCATAGCATGGACAACCTCGGGATCATAGTCAACTCCATCTATTCCTATTCTGTTTGTAGTTGCACATCCATCAGGGATCAAATACGTGTCGTACCCCATATTGCCAGCCATTCTCACAGTCGTTTCGACACACATATTTGTAAAGAAACCCACAACAACGAGGCGAGAAACATCTTTGGACCGAAGGTCAATGTCCAACGATGTTCCAACAAAGCCACTATTCACAGATTTAGTGACGCAAATATCGTCATCTTCAATAACGAATCCAGGTTTTAACGAACCGCTAGGTAAATCCAATTTCAAAGGAGAATTTTCCTCAACACTGTCGTGCAATGTGAAGGCAACAGGTAACTCCATCTCTCTCCAAGCAGTTAGGAGAGACAACATGCACTGCTCAGCATCTGGATTGTTTCGCCTTCCAGTCAATCCACCCCAATGAGCCACATCATCAACGCCAACCTGTACGTCAATAAGCACCAAGCAGGTTTCCGGACCAAATTGGTGAATCATGCTCGTGAAGCCTAACAGCATAAGCACGATTCAAAGCAAGCAACTGGCGGATTAAACAAATCTGGAAAGATGATCTAATCTCAACAAGGACGAAAGGAAAGCATGGATAATCAACTTCAAGAGATGCAGGACCGTCAAGAAATAATTGACCTAACAATTGCTTATGCATGGCTGCTGGATCATGGGCCAAGAGAGCGCTTAGATACCGTTTTTACCGAAGACGCAGTTTGTGATTATATGACCGTAATCGTAGAGGGGTTACCAGCGATAGTGGAGAAGGTCACCAATGCATTGGGGCCACTAGACGCTTCCCAACATATAATTAGTAACCAACAGGTAACTATTGACGGAGATACAGCAACGTGCCGCTGTTACCTCCATGCCCAGCACACCCTTCGTGGAACAGAAGGAGGCGACAATTTCATTATCGCCGGAAGGTACGACGACGAGTTGGTCAGGACACCAGATGGGTGGCGCATCAAGTTCAGGAAATTAACAAGAGATTGGACAGAAGGTAATCCAGGCGTTCGAAGGCCGTCATGAGATACGCAATCAGTACTTCTCCACAACGGTGCACATGGGATTGGCTCCTAGAAGTCTGGAGAAAAGCAGACGAGATTGAACTATTTGAGTCGGGTTGGACATTCGATCACTTTTATCCATTATTCGGGGATTCAACCGAGGATTGCCTTGAAGGATGGATATCACTCACGGCTCTCCTACAAGAAACAAAAAGAATACGCGGGGGAGTTCTCGTGACAGGCATGCTTTACCGCCACCCAGCAGTACTTGCAAATATGGCCTCAACGTTAGATATCACTTCAAATGGAAGACTCGAACTAGGGATTGGCGCAGGATGGAATGAAGAAGAATGTGAGGCATACGGAATTGAACTAGGTTCCATGCAAGAGCGATTTGACCGTTTCGAAGAGGGCATTGAGGTAATCACCCAGCTCCTAAAGCAAGATAGGTCAACATTTAAAGGTAACTGGTACTCGTTGCAAGATGCAATGAATAACCCCAAAGGACCACAAAATCCTCTACCGATCTGTATCGGTGGCGGAGGTTTACGGAGAACAATACCTGCTGTTGCCAAGTACGCCCACCATTGGAATTATGGAACCCAAACTATGTCACTTGAAGACTTTAAAATGCGCCATAACGTATTTCTCAAAGCTTGTGAAAAAGAGGGAAGAGACCCAGATGATATTCTTATATCAACAATGTTACGTTATGACGGCGACGCACAAGCAACCATTCAGCAGGCTCGAGAATATGAAGAAGCAGGAGTAAAGCTCGGTATCGTTTCCATACCAAAGGATAAATCTCCAGAAATCGTTGAGGAAATAGCAGAAATACTTGCATAAATTTCTAAAAAAGAATTCCTGTCCCGATGGAGCAAAACACCGATTTCTGGTCAATAATTAATACATGATTGATATTGAAACGTTTACATCAGAAGCACGCCAATGGCTGGATGAGAATGCAAAACTCCGGACCACTAATAACGATGGGAAAAGGGAACTTATTTGGGGGCAAGGCGAATTTAGCGTAGCAGTCTTTCACAACCTGTCATTCGAAGAGGAAAAAGCGATAATCACGGATGCAATGAAATGGACCCAAAGAAAAGCAGAAGTTGGATACCACAAAATAACATGGGAGCCTGAATTCGGAGGAATGGGACTCACCAAAGAGCACGAAAAAGCATTTTTAAAACTTGAAAGTGAATACGACACGCCTGGAGGGCACGAAACCCATAGTGTGACCACACACCTGATGGCTCCATCAATCCGTCTACTTGGAACTGAGCAACAAAAGAAAGATTGGGTAAACAGCTGGGCGAGTGCGCAAGAAATGTGCTGTCAATTGTTCTCAGAACCCGCAGCAGGTTCAGACCTCGCAAGCGTTGCAACAAGAGCTGACAAAGATGGCGATGAATGGATCCTCAATGGCCAAAAAGTTTGGAGTTCTGGAGCCCAATTCTCCGAATGGGGAATGGCAGTATGTCGAACAGACAGTGACCTCCCCAAACACAAAGGAATTACCGTATTCATTATTCCAATGGACGCTCCCGGAGTTGAGATACGACAAATCAGACAAATGAGTGGAGGAACATCATTCAACGAAGTTTTCCTTACCGATGTCCGCATCCCAGACGCATACCGAGTAGGCGACATTGGAGAAGGTTGGAAAGTCGCACTCACCGTCCTGGGATTTGAAAGAGGAAGCAGTAATGGAAGTTCACGTGTCGGTGGTAACTGGGCTCAAGCAAAAGGTCTTGCAGAGCACCTAAACCTCACCGAAGATCCTGTAATCAGAGATCAACTCGCACGCCTCTACTCGCAATACCGCATTATGGTACTTAACAATCAGCGAGTAGTAGCGCAAACGAAAGCAGGTCAGGCTCCCGGTCCAGAAGGATCCATCTCAAAAATGATTTGGGTTAAATCAATGAACCTCATGAGCGACGTAATCACGAAAATGTTAGGACCGCGAATCACTGCCGATACCGGAGAGTGGGGAACATACGAGTGGAACGAGCACTTACTAGGAGCGCCAGGCTATCGCATAGCTGGAGGTTCGGACGAGATTCAACGAAACATCGTTGGCGAAAGAGTCTTAGGTCTACCAGGTGAGCCACGCGTGGATAAAAACATCCCTTACAAGGACGTACTGAAATAGGCACTTGCCACCAGAGCGACCGATCGTTAGAGTTCAACTATGGAAGAAACGATAGTTGTATCAAAAGAAATATCAGCAGGCCCACAAGAAGTGTGGGATCTCGTTACTGATCTCGCAAACATGGGTCGGTGGTCACCTGAAAACGACGGGGGGAAATGGCTCTCCAAAGATGGCGGACCAAAACTCGGCGCAAGGTTCATGGGTAAAAACAGTTGGCAAGGGAACAAGTGGGTTGCCCCTGTCAAGATTACGGAATTCACTGAACCGAAACGGTTTGCTTTCAAAATGAGATTTCCGCTTATAGGCGGTTCAGATTGGAGTTTTGACATAGAACCAACTTCCGAAGGCTGCAAAGTAACACAAACATGGACAGACCGTCGTACAAAAGCACTTGTAGTTATTGGTGGCAAAGTAAGTGGTGTGCCTGATAGGGCCCCTCATACTCGAATGTCAATGGAAACAACCCTCGATAATCTCGCTCAGGAAGTCGAAAAGTAAGAACGTTAGAGTTTAAGATCTAACTCAAATAAGTCGTTTATGTGCTGAGCCCAATCTTGAGCGTTGGGTTGAACCACACTAATCAGTTTTGCGATGCGTTGAGACTCAACATGTCCGCCACCGACCACTGCTACTTGGCTACCGCATCGCGGACTACCATGTGAACCAAACAAACCATCAAGCCAAGGTCCAAATACATGGCCTGGCTTACCCCAAACAAGATCGTGATCATAGTCCAGAGAAATTGCTCCCTCGATTTCTTGAATTTGAAGAACTTCTGCCAAAGCAGGCCCTTTATGAATGACTGCAGCGGTGCCTTCATATTCAACTACACCTGGTAAGCCACGGTTATTAAGTGACTCGGCTAGGTCAAAACCATATTCCACCACATATTCCTGGTCATGATCACTTACGACAATCAACACAGTGTCATCCCAACTCGGTTGAAGTCGGTCAATCAATTCCCCTAAGGCACTATCGGTTTCCCTGATCCGAAACTTTGTTTCCTCTGCATCAGGTCCATGGATGTGGGAAACTGTGTCCGGTTCGTTGAAATGGACAACGGAGAAATCAGCAGAGACTAGGTCAATTTCATCAATTGCGTTCAGGACTGCAGAATTTGATGCATATCGAAACTCATCTAAATCAACATCTGCCCTCTTGCCATCAGGAGGCCAAAAGATATCTGCGGATTCTGCACCCATAACCCCAATCAGGTGATGATCACCTACCACAGCGGCGGTCGACACTTTGCCTCGATTTGCGGCTAAAAAAATTGTGTCCCCCTTGGGTCCAATTGAGGAAGCAATTGTGAATTTCTCGTCATCCCACACTTTATTTACGAAAATTCCATGGGAGTCTGGAAGTCGGCCGGTAGCAAAAGTGGCGTGATTAGGGTAAGTGGCTGTAGATAAGACAGCTCGACCGCCCCTGGGATTCCATCCCCCTTCCATAGCTAATAGCCATAGGTTTGGAGTTAATTCCTCGCTCACTAGTCGGTTTGGGAGAGCATCAATGATAACGAAAACAACTTTCATTCATTCTCACTTTGAGGTCGCGAAGATACTAAAAAAACTTTCAGATTTGTTCGTGCTTGATCAACGTATGTGTTGAACACTGTTTCCAAAGTGCGAGTCCATAGCTTCCCTGAATAGGAGACAACGAAAGTTATCTCAGTAGTTATCAAATCTAATTCTTTGAAATTTATGTCTATAGACCAGTCTGAGGCGTCCCTACCGGATATTTCTTTCCTCTCAAACCTGATCAATTTGTGGGGCTCGGATGAAACTTTAGCCATTCGCAGTCTTTTCATTCGGGAGAAAGGCCCCAATTGGGCTTTGAGAACGAGCATCCAAACGCGGCCATCCTCACTTTCAACTGGTTCAACCGAGTCAATGAAATTCAGCCATTGTGTATAGGTGGACAAGTCAGAAAGAACAGAAAATGAGTGCTGTATATCTGTTTGGACAGTGACGGTCTCGGTTCTCTGCATCTTTGCTCCTTCACATGATATTTGTCACAAGCTGCTAACAGGATGCTACATCAGTTACATATCCTCTAGCCTAAACAGTGTGCATACAAAAGCATTTCATTTAAGTGACACGACTGATATTAATCTGCTCAATGTTCAAGACTTTTATTGGTCATCTTCAAGCGTGACTCTTGCAGGTATAGGTGTAGCGAAACGTTTAACGATTCCTCGCAATCAAGACACGAAAGTAGAAAGCCATTTACTTGATGAGATCACACTTGATCAGAATAATTCCGAAACCTCCTTATCTGAGGGAGACCTCTGTGCCTTTGCTGCTTTCCCATTTGACCCAAGCAAACCCGCCGAGATGATTATTCCGTCGCTGCTGATAAAAAAAAGCTCCACAGGTGAAACAAAACTTATTTACACTGGCAATGAAGACAAAACAAAAGAAGTACTCCTTCACGAAATAAGCCAAATCAGTACGCCAGAATCACACGCAAGCCAATCCAATATCAATATTGACTCTCCAATACCACCGGAAGTATGGCGAGATGAAAAGATAACCCAAATTAAAGAACACATAAAAAATGGCTCTGTCAAAAAAGTTGTTCTAGCTAGAGAACTCGTACTTTCGGCAGAAAAGGGTTTCCAAATCAGCAGCATTCTAGAAAGGCTGAGCATACAGAATAAATCATCAATGATTTTCAATATTGATGGATTCCTCGGAGCATCTCCCGAATTGCTTATTAAAAGAAGTGGGAATTCTGTTATGTCCCACCCGCTTGCTGGTACGGCACCTAAATCAGACGATGCAGATTTGGATCAAA
>WTHU01000048.1:14017-16279 GCA_011523005.1 Acidimicrobiales bacterium | reverse complement strand
GTCGAGACCATATTGATCGATACATAGAAAATGGAGTTACGACCGCTGCGTTAATGATAATGCCGTTTGGTGGAATTGATCCATATCAAGCAATTGAAGATCTTGCTCCTAGGTAAGCTCATTTTTTGAGAATGGTTTGCAAAAGACACTTCAAATGGGGAAAAATTACTTTAAGAATTAAAAACTGAACGGAGTTAACTATGGAAATGTCTCAAAGCGTCAGTCAAGCACTTGGTCTAATTGACAATGAACTAGAGCGAATCCAAAGTAGAGAAATCATCTCTTCTACTGAAGTTAGTGACCTGTTACTTGATATCCGTTTAGCACTAATTCAATCTGAATCTGTAGAAAAGCACACAGCCACTGCTGTTTAGGTTCATCTCCTTGAGTTGATCAATCTGGTGAAAATCACACCTACCGCTGCTCCGGCTATAACATCCGAGGCATGGTGTGCCCTCACATGGATTCGAGAAGTAGCTACCAAAGCAGCTAACACCTTATAAGCCGGCGCCAATTTACTGCCTTTAGAAAGTATTGATGCTGCAAGAACCGCTGAACTCGCGTGGCCACTAGGAAAACTAGACGTTTGAGGTTTCCTGATTTTATGCGGGTGGGTTCGCGAACCCATGTCGGGCCTACTTCGCCTGAAGAGCCTTTTTAAGCCCTGGTTTACGAGCAGGGATTCTGCTCCAAGTAGAAGAGATAGTTCAAGAACTGATCCTCTTCGTTCTGGATTATTTATTCGGCGAGCAAGATTAAGCATATGCCAAATCAAACTAAAATCTCCGAGAGCAGAAGCCGTGTAAAATACCCGGTTTACATTTTCATAGGAACGAAGGTACTCCCAACCCGTATCAATCGCTAGGTCAAAGTCATCAACTGAAGGTGGAAGTGAAATATTTATTGGTTCACTCATTCGTTCTCTCCAATGAAAAGTAACTCCTTACTCTCCGCTGTCATTTTGCTTTCGTTAGATTCATAAGCGCCGTCGTTGCTAAGAGCACCCAACTTCCATCTATCAGGGGTTAATACTAAAGCTCTTGGGTAATCCTCAAAGAGCCACCGAGCAAAGTTGCGTCTGGTCCAGCTATTCATATTTGCTGCTTTAATCGCCAGTTCAGTCGCTAAAGAAGATGTCAGAAGAGATTGAAGTTGGCCGGCGAATTGATGATCTCTCAATAAGGCTTTCTCAAGACTTAAATCGTAAAGCGATCTTGCCTTGGAAGCATCATAAGGCCCTGCCTTCGTAAGTGCAGAGGCAGCTAGTTTTCCAGATTGCAAGGCTTGTGCTATTCCCTCTCCAGTCATAGGGTCTGCTATCCCCATAGCGTCGCCAACGAAGAATACTCGCCCGCTTGTAGCTTCCAATTCTTCCATCCTTGAAGGAATAGGCCATGCTTTATGAGTTCCCTCTGCAACTGCTTCATGTCCCAAAATTTCCTTGATATGCGGCCTTGTCAAAATATCTTTCCATAATCTCCCCATATCTTTAAGCTTATGATTTCGGTCTCGCAAGATACCAAAACCTACATTTGCGCGTTGGCCAGGAAGCGGAAACAGCCAAACGTAACCAGGAAGTAAATCTGGCTCGAACCAAACAGTCAAATGTTGTGCGTTAGGCCCGGTATTCGCAAAATACTGCCTAAAAGCGTGCCAGTCACCTCGGTACCCTTCTATTCCGTTCTTTACAGCTTTCCGAACGGTGGACCACATCCCATCAGCTGCAATAACATACCGTGCTAGGATGTCCGTCCCATCAGTTGTCTCTACTTTCACGAAATCATCAAACTGTTCCAAACTCGAAAATCCCAATGGGCTAAGTAACTTTGCTCCCTCTGCTATGGCAAGTTGAAGTAGCTGGTGATCAAGTTCAATTCTTGGAGCTATAGCTGCGAACTGACCTTTTCCTTCCGGTAGAGGGAGAACTGTTCTTTCCCCTTTGGGAGAGTAAATGACCGCGTCAGTTACAGCATTCCAATTAGTAATTGATTCCGGCCTCAGACCAAGTTCATCAAGAATTCTTAAAGCATCGGTTGTTAACCCATCGCCACAGCACTTATCTCGGGGGAAAGCGGCTTTATCTAGGATTATGACATCTAGTCCGCGTCGACATAAATCAATAGCTGAAGCGCAACCAGCAGGACCAGCTCCAACGATTATCACATCAGTGGAAAGGTAATTTTCCGTCACGTTTAAAGGTTATCTGCAAGAAAGAATTCCTGCTCACGTGACGAGCTATTCTCCGTTTGCAGGTGTTGGTTC
>WTHU01000048.1:0-13917 GCA_011523005.1 Acidimicrobiales bacterium | reverse complement strand
GGGTGTTGGTTCGGGTGTTGGTTCGGGTGTTGGTTCGGGTGTTGGTTCGGGTGTTGGTTCGGGTGTTACTGAGTTTGAAGGTTCAGAACTTTCACTCTCGCCTTCAGAGTTGATCGCTATTACTGAGAAGGTGTACGGTTGGCCAACCTCTAATCCTGAAAAGGTGCAAGATGTTAGAGGTGGCATAGCTGAACAGGTTTCCCCACCGGGATCAGAAGTGACAATATATTCTTCGATGGGGAAGTAGTCAGTAATGTCAAAGTCACCTTCGGGCTCCGGGTTCTCCCAAGAGACGGTAATAGAATCTCCGTCAAGGTCTGCTTCTACTTCAATTGGTGCGTCTGGCGGTCGAGGGTAACTTGGTTCTCCATCGCAATCAATTCCATTCTCCGGTTGATAGCGAGCTATAAAATCATCTAATGTCTCCGTCTGGTCTGGGGAGGTTCTTCGCCTAACAGTTTCAATAATTTCACATTCTTCAAACATCCGAAATTTCTGTTCGGCAACTTCTACTTCAAAATATTTTGTTGAATATAGGCTTACGCTTACGGATGTGTGTGTCCAAGTAGGCCAAATGAGAACGGGATAAGGCGTGGTATTCCTGACTCTTACATCTGGAGACGGCCAAGAGATAGTAGATTCAATACCTTTTCTTCCAGCAAAGTCGGTATACCTTTGAAACCAAATCGTGTGCGGGAAATAGGCCTCAATCTCTAAGCCAGCGTAGAAAGAGGCCTGGAAAAAGGTTGTAGCAAATTGTGATATTCCTCCGCCAACGTCTTCAGTGAGCTCACCGTTGACAATTACTCCTGCTTCAACAAAGCCTTTGGGCTCTGTTCGCTCTCCAACAGTATTATTCAATGAAATCGCTTCGCCGGGCCTGATGACCTTTCCTTGCATCAGCTCAGCAAATCGCTGGATATTAGCTACCCTGCTAGCGCAACAAGGGTGATGAGTTGTAGCTTTCGAAATCAATTCGGTCACTCCATAAGCACTCAATAATTCGTCAGTGCCATCAGATGCATCAATCAATTTCAGATTTGCGACTCGCTGGCTCTGGTTAATTGCATCAATTATTAAGTCTGGAGAATCACTTGAGCAACAGGCTTTTGCGCTCAAGTTTAAAATTTTGAGTTCTCCATTCTCAACGGAAAGTTCTGGCTCATCAGCGCTATCAGCGACAATGCCTCCAAGGGCTGTATTAATCGATTCAGTGATCTTGAATCTATCAAACTCGTAATTGGGCCTGCCCTCGATCAGGGTAAACCGCAGCCAATCTCGAATTTCTTGTGACGTAAAATTATAAGTTCTTGACCCTACTGATACAGCCAGCCCATCATCGGTAAGGTCGTTAACTAGTTGGGCAAAATCCTTTGCTTCGGAATCAGTCAGATGGGGCATAATTTCTTGAGTCCTGACATTGACTTCTATTGGATTTTTGCCTGCGCGAGCAGCCTCCAGTACATCATCTTGGATGGTATCAAGATTGAATGCTTTCGCTGGTATGCCCGGCAACGAGACAACAACCCCTTCCTCCACTTTCCACTTAGGCTCAATCGGGACAGGTTGCTCGGACACGATGGTACTTATTAATTCCTGGTTTAATCCAGAAGATAAATAAACTACTACATTTGACGATCTGTCCGTGAAAAGACTCTTTATCCATCTGAACGGTTCTGTAACCAAACTTCCGTCGCCTACTTGAAGAATTAGTTCCGCTGAAGCAAGAGGGTCAATCGTAATACCAACAGCACCGGCAGTCGTCTCAACTTCTTCATCCGGAGTTTTAATTATTACAGGGGTCGAGGAGTAGGTCGATGAAATATCCTGAAGTACTACTGACAGTTCGGTGGGCGATAATCCGGAAACATCATAACCTGAGACAGAAACATTTCTGGCAACTTTGCCCTCAAAACGCGCGCTGTCAATAGCCCATATTGCCACCAACGTAGTCAGGAAAGTCAGCACCGTGGCCAGCAAAATCCCAAAGGGCGAGCTACCGAAAATCAAAGACAGTGTTGAGTTCTTTTTTGATTTTGCCCGCTTTGGTTTTTGAGCTGAAGATGTTTTTTTTGAAGACACTATGTTTTCACAATACTTTATTATTCATCCAGAAATGGATCAGTATCTACCTGAATCCTAGAAAAGGCGGAGAGTATCGGATTGCAATCCTCTTAATTCATCGTAGTCAATTTCAACAGTTTCAATTTCTCTGTCTTTCGCCAGTGTCTTCGCTTGCGGAGCTATTTGCTGAGCTGCGAAAATCCCACGCACTGGTTTCAATTTGGGGTCTTTGTTTAGATACTCAAGATAACGTGCAAGCTGCTCCACTCCGTCAATGCCGCCTTTGCGCTTTATTTCGACTGCTACCGCAATTCCATTAGCATCTCGACATAGTAAATCTACGGGGCCTATATCAGTGAAATATTCCCTTTTGCTTAGCGTTAGCCCTTCCTCTAGACTTCCCGGATTCTCGGAAAGTAATTCCTGAAGGTGAGCTTCAACTCCATCCTTAGTTAACCCAGGGTCATCGCCAAATTCATGCGAAGTATCTGAAAAGATTTCTTCAATTTTGATCCGAAGTTTCTCGCCCTTGGGATTGGCAACTACCCACTCTTCAGGAGACTCCGTAATCCTGTTGGGTGCGTTCATCCACATTAAGGGCTTATAAGCTCCACCATCTGCATGTATGGCGACGCATCCATCTGATTTACTTAATATCAGTCTTTTAGCTGAAGGGAGGTAGGCCTCAAGCCTCCCCTCGTAAGATACAGAGCACTGGAGTACGATTATCCGCATCTTGAGACTCTAGCCTAAAAGCATTAGTTGAAAACAGCTAGAGCACTATCTGCTAATTCTTTTCGACAAATCAAGAGGTCAGGGACGTACGTGTCACTCTGATTGTAAATAAGAGGTGATCCATCTAATCGCGATGCATGTAAGCCGCTTGCCAACGCAACTGCTACGGGAGCACAACTATCCCACTCATATTGACCACCAGTGTGGACATAAATTTCTGCATCTCCTGAAACTATCGCCATTGCCTTTGCTCCTGCAGAGCCCAAGCGCATTATTCTGCCAGATAACTTTTCGGCAATTATTTGGGCTGCAGGACCAGGTCTAGTCCGACTACAAATGACTCGAACTTCACGAATTTCTTTATGCTTGGTTCGCCTATCATTACTACAGAATGTAGTCCCGATACTAGGTATCGCAACCGCTCCTGCTGTTGGAATTCCGTTTTCTGTAAGTGCAACATGAACTGCCCAATCTGTTCGGCCAGCCTCCTCAAACTCTTTTGTTCCGTCAAGGGGGTCTATAATCCAAACGCGATCTGAACCAAGTCTTTCAAGACTATCCTCTTGCTCCTCTGATAGGATCGCATCATTTGGGAAAACATCAGTAATGATCTTATGTAGCAACTCATGAGATCTTTGATCAGCAATTTTCCCCAAAGTTCCCGGTGTAATATTGCTGCTCTTTGTTGTATCTCTCAATAACAAAAGTAACTGGCCTGCCAGCGTCGCTGATTCCCTTGCGAGAGTGAAGTCAGATTCAGTAGCCAAAAGATTAACTTCTAAACAGAACGAAGTCTGAAAGGACGACGTTGGATCAGACAAATCCTGCAGGTTTTGATTGTGTCACGCTGACTATTCATCACGCCTCTTTCGGAGCTTTTTTGAGTGCTCTTCAAGTTTTTTTCGTTGTGTCTTGCTGAGGCTATTGATGCCTGACTCAGCAACCTGATCTAAGATCTTGTCGATCTCGCGCTCAGCGCTATTTTCTCTTATCTCAGTTACTGTTTTTAAGTGCCGTCGCCTGCTAGAGCGTCTAGTGCCTCTCGAGCGCCGAACTGGAGACATCCCAGTTACTACGGATGGCAAACGCACTTTAGGGATCCATTGCAGATCATTTGCATAGCCAAACGATCGAAAACCAACAAGGGCAGTTGCAGCAACAGCGATAAGCATTATGAGTTGAGGTCCTGACCGAACTGATAATGCTTGAAGAATATCAAGGCCGAAAATGACTCCTACTATCCCATAAGCTGGAACACCCGGCCAGAAACGAGCTGTTGGGTACTGTGCAGCAAAAGCAATCAAAACACCAAGTTCGACATATCTAAGTCCGTACATTAGCTGAGATGAAGAGTTCCCGAGTCCGTAAAGAAAAACGGCAGTTCCCGGAAGTACGGTAAGCAAAAGCAAGAAAAACATGAATGGTCGCCTTCCCATTAAGTTCTCAAGCTGGTTTCCAAGTAAGTAAAGAATAAAGAAAAGAAATATCGTCCAAATAGAGGGCTCATTCACCAGAGGCCAAGTAACCAATCTCCATATTTCACCGTCAGACACCTTGTCTGAATTTAGAAGAATTTTTCTACTAAATTCATGCTGCACACCCTCGAGAGCCCAAATGAAAGCTGAGAGAATCCCCAAAGAAATTAGAGCGACAGTGGTAGTGACATCAACTCGTCCAACCCTAAACCACGGCTCATTCCCTCCCGCCCAAGGATTCGAATACGAAAACCGGTCTGACATACCTAAAACCTAGCCCTTAAAAGCCTACTAGGTGCAACCCATCTCAACGTTTCAGTCCAGCCCGAGCAACAGCCCTTTGGTGAGCATGGATTGCAAAGTCATCGTCTAATTTCTCCAGAGAAATCGATTCTGAAGTTCTATGCGCTAATGCCCAAGTTAGAATTAAATCAGCTAATTCAGGATTCTTGGGGAGCAATGGCCCATGCAGGTATGTTCCTATTACACGCTGTTGAACTGCTCCTTCAACTTGGTCAAAAGAATTATTGCCGAACCCATGTAGCACTTTTCCAAGCGGACGAGAATCTGACCCGAGATAAGTTTGTCCTATGTGGTTCTCATACCCGACCACAGTAAATTCTGCGCCATCTACACAGGACCTTATAGCTATGTCTCCGATAAGACGCTCTGTTCCAGCGATTGTTTCAAGGTCAAGTATGCCGACACCAAGAAGTTCGCTTCCAGAAGCATCAAGGTATCTTTTTCCCGCTAATTGGATGCCACCACATACCCACAAGAATGCAATTCCATCATCAGCTGCTGAACGTATAGCAGGTGCCTTCTCCGCTAGGTCAACAGCAATGAGGTTCTGATCTTTATCTTGCCCCCCACCTAAATAGCAAAGGTCAAAATCATCCGGTACGAACTTATCACCAATCCCTATATTGGTTACCGAAGAAGAGTAGCCGCGCCAGTGAAGTCTTTTTGTTAGAACAGAGATATTCCCTCGATCCCCATAAATATTCATATGGTTTGGGTAAAGATGACATATACGAACTTCTGTCATTTTCCATCCTCCCAAAAAGCATGGGTTGCATTTCGTCTAACAAGTTCATCTCTCAAATCAAGCATTGCGGTATAGGACGGCAAGACAAAAATATTACTGTGTTTCGGCGTTGAGGACACCAAACTGTCCAAAAGATCTGGGACACTATCTGCAACCTCTATTATATCTTTCTCAAATCCGCCATAAAGAAAACGTAACGCAAGGTCGTAAGAACGTTCACCGCCGACATGAAGCGTTTCAACTCTGGTGAGAACCCTTTCGTAGTCAACATCCCAAACCCAACTCACATCTCGTCCATCAGCAATTCGGTCATTTAATAATACGCATAGATGAAGCGGACCTGAATGTAGAAGAAGAGTATCGATGTTCGCATTTGCTCCTGCAGGGTTCTTGGCAAGCAAAATGTGTATTTCTCGATCACAAAACGCTACTTTCTCGGTCCTTCCGAATGCTGCAACCGTTTGACTGATGGAAGAAGCAATACCCCCATGGTCAATACCCAGTTCACTTGCAGCCGAAAAGGCAGCAAGAGCATTATAAACATTGTGAAGGCCAGGCATGCTTGATGAGATTTCTTGGCGACTCGAATTATCTAAAATAGTAAATACACTCTGATTTATCCCATCCAGTTGGATCTGAGAGGTGGCAAAATCAAGGTGCGGCCTACTTAATTCACAATTTTCGCATTTCCAATCCCCCATATGGCTTAACGTGACATGGTTATAAGATAGCGGTGCAGAGCACTGCGGACAGTTTGAAGAATCTGATGCGTGCTGTAGCTCGTCGCGTGAGTAACTAGATGCGTCTCCAAGCCCGAAGAAAATAGAGCCAGGTCTTTGTAATCCAATAGCTGCAAGAACTGGATCATCAGCATTCACCAATAGTTTCGTATCTGGATGAAGTTCAAGAACCATTTCTCTCCATCGTTTGGCGATGCTTTCAAGTTCTCCGTACCTGTCAAGCTGGTCCCGAAACAAATTCATAAGAATCAACATACGAGGCCTGCTCTCCTTGACGACTTCGGGTAAAGCAGCTTCGTCAACTTCGAGCACTCCCATGTCTTGATGTCGTTCTTTAGTGAGTAATGCAGTTGCCACACCACTTTTGAGATTCGCTCCTGATGTGTTAGAAACGCAAGCGACTCCAGCATCATTAAGGATTTCGCTCAAGAACCTTGTCGTTGTTGTTTTTCCATTTGTTGCGGATATCAAAACGCTCCCTCTAACTAAACTCCCAGATAATTTAGAAAGGGCCTTTGGATGAAGTCTAAGTAAAACCATCCCAGGTGCAGATGTTCCTCCACCTCGCCGGAGTAGAGGCGAGAGAAATGCAACGATTTTTCCCATTAACCGAGCAACAAAATACATAAAGAGATGTTACAACCTCTTTCGTATCTATTTGAGGTCACTCAGACTTACTTTGAAACCAAAACCATAATTAGTTAAATCTTTCGGGCTGAAAATCAGTCCGGAGAATTAACGAGTTATAGCCTTATATTTAATTCGAGTCGGTTGATTGTTGCTCCCGAACTCTTTCCGAAGGAAGGCCTCATATTCACTAAAATTTCCTTCAAACCATCGAACTGCAGAATTTCCCTCAAACGCAAGCACGTGAGTAGCAATTCTGTCAAGGAACCAACGGTCGTGGCTAATTACCACTGCACAGCCTGCGAAATCTTCAAGCCCACCCTCCAAAGCTCGTAAAGTATCCACATCTAAATCATTCGTTGGCTCGTCCAGTAGCAATACGTTAGCGCCGCTCTTGAGTACCTTTGCTAGATGAACCCTGTTACGCTCACCACCTGATAAATCTCCAACAAGCTTTTGTTGGTCCGATCCTCGGAAATTAAACGACGCTGTGTACGCGCGCCCATTCACTTCTTTCCCCCCGATTATGAGATTATCAACACCACCGGTTATCTCTTCATAAACACTTCTAGACGGGTCGAGGGACTCTCGTGATTGATCAACATATCCGAGATCAACTGTTGGCCCAATGGTTATCTTGCCTGAATCAACAGGTTCGGTTCCTGTTAGCAAATTGAACAACGTAGATTTGCCAGCCCCATTAGCCCCAACAATTCCAACAATCCCAGCTTTGGGCAGAGAAAATGATAAGTCCTCTATCAAAAGTTTTTCACCGAAACCCTTCGAAAGCCCATCAACCTCAATAACTAGGTCGCCAAGTCTTTGATCAACGGGGATATTAATTTGGAGTTCTCTTTGAGAGCGATCGCTGGACTTTGCTTCTGCGAGAAGTTTATCGTAGGCCGCCAACCGAGCTTTCCCTTTTGCTTGACGGGCCTTTGGAGCCATTCGCACCCATTCAAGTTCACGGGCTAAAGTTCTCTGCCGTGCGGCGTCCTTGTTTTTTTCCTCGGACAAACGCTTTTCCTTTTGTTCCAACCAGCTTGAGTAGTTTCCTTGGTATGGGATTCCACGTCCTCTATCGAGCTCAAGGATCCACTCTGCGACGTTGTCGAGAAAATACCGATCGTGTGTTATTGCCACAACTGTGCCGGCATACTCGTTGAGGAAACGTTCCAGCCAAGCAACTGATTCAGCATCAAGATGATTAGTTGGCTCGTCAAGAAGAAGTAAATCCGGCTTCGAAAGAAGCAATTTGCATAACGCAACTCTGCGCGTTTCGCCCCCCGACAGGTTTTCAACGCTGGAGTCGCCAGCCGGTAGCCTAAGGGCATCCATAGCTATCTCCACCATGCGTTGAAGGTCCCACGCTCCCGCAGCCTCAATTTTTCCTTCAATCTCAGCTTGCAAAGATCCGAGCTTTTCAAAATCTGCATCTGGGTCGGACCAAGCCTCCAAGACTTGGTCATAATCTTCTAATAGCGAAGCTACTTCTCCGACTCCATCCATTACGTTTTCATAGACTGTCTTCTCAGTGTTTAATTTTGGTTCTTGGGGCAAGTACCCAACAGTAAATGAAGGAGTCAACCTTGCCTCGCCTGTAAATCCATCGTCCAAGCCAGCCATAATTTTAAGTAATGAAGACTTTCCCGCACCATTCATACCTAAGACACCTATTTTCGCTCCCGGAAAGAAAGAAAGACTTATATCCTTGAGGACCTCGCGATCTGGGGGATAGAACCGAGAACACTTGTGCATAGTGAAGATATATTCATGAGCCATGGACTTGAGCGTACCTTATCGTTGAACGCTTTTGGGTATTCCTGACTATGTCTTGGGTCATCGCAAGTCCTATGATCAATCAATGATCAAAGCGATACTTTTTGATTTCGGTGGTGTAATCACGACTAGCCCTTTTGATGCGTTCGAAGAGTACGAGAAAGAAGCTTCGCTCCCATCTGGTGTCATTCGAAAGATCAACAGCACCAACCCAAATGGTAACGCGTGGGCGAAATTTGAACGCAACGAAATAACAAGAGACCAATTTGTCTCTACTTTTGAGGACGAGGCTGTTGCACTTGGATTTAGGGTCAGCGCTGAACGCGTTTTGAAATGTCTCGAAACTACAATCCGGCCAAACATGGTAGATGCTATTAAGTCCCTCAGAAAAGAATATAAATTAGCCGTACTAACAAATAACCTTCTACAAAGCTCTAGTGATTCAGGTACAGCGAAAAGAAGCCCCACAGCCCATCTAGATACAGTGGTTAACTTAGTAGACGATGTCATAGAGTCCTCAAAGATAGGAGCAAGAAAACCTGAAAGAGTATTTTACGAAGAAGCATGCCGAGTAATTGACGTTGATCCAATCGAATGTGTTTTTCTTGATGATTTGGGTATAAATCTTAAACCAGCCCGCAAACTAGGCATGCGTACAATTAAGGTGACGAGTGAACAACAAGCACTCAATGACTTGTATGAAGTCTTGAGAGAAAATAAAAGTAAGGACTAAAGTTAATGCGAATCGCCACATGGAATGTCAACTCCTTAAAAGCAAGAATGCCTAGAGTAGTTGACTGGGTTGCCAGATTTAATCCATCTGTTTTGTGCCTACAAGAAACGAAGATGGCTTCTGACGCGTTCCCGCATTCCGCCTTCGAAGAGATGGGCTACGAAAGCGTGCACAATGGTCAAGGTAGGTGGAATGGTGTTGCGATCCTAAGCAACGTCGGTCTAGACAATGTATGTTACGGCTTCGATGATGGGAAACCAGAGGATCCTGATGCCCGAATTATCTGGGCGACTTGTAACGGTGTTCGTGTTGCTAGCGCATATATTCCCAATGGGCGAGAAGTAGGGCATGAACACTATCACTACAAACTTGACTGGTTATCGAGATTGAGATCTCACCTCGAATTAAATAATGACCCAAGTGAAAACCTTGCCATTCTTGGTGACTTTAACGTTGCTCCAGAAGATCGAGATGTCTGGGATATCAATTCGTTTAAAGGAGCAACCCATGTAAGTAAGCCTGAGAGGGATGCTTACTTTAAAGTATTAGATTGGGGACTCATTGACTCGCTCCGCGACCAATGCCCTGATGAGGCTGGGGTCTATACCTTTTGGGATTATCGTCAAGGTAGCTTCTACAAAAAAATGGGGATGAGAATTGACTTTATATTGCCAACTATTGCAATGCATCAGGGAATAGAAACCATCGTTGTGGACCGAAACGCGCGAAAAGGGGAAAAGCCTTCTGATCATGCGCCTGTTGTCGCCGACTTTTCTCTGATCTGACTCTTCAGGCTGAGTTAGCTAATTCATCAGAGCCAGGAAGTTCACCAATCGGCCCAATAATAGTCAGTTGATCGTCAGCAAGGAGTTCCGTGTCAGGATCAGCTCTGAGTACTCGTTCATCCCTACGGATAGCTTCAATGTGGAGGTCTTTATCTAAAGTCAGATCTCCTACTCTTTTGCCGATAAGAGAACGCAACGCTGTTTCAGGTAAGAGTGGATACTGCCCAATTTCTAAGCCAGGTAAAAGTCCATCTTTGACTTCTGCTTCGTGAGCTGCGTCCAAGGATACCGCAGACTTATTGTCATCTAAATAGCCGGCTAGCTCTCCAGCTAGACGAAGGGCGCGACCTGGTTTTACCGTGGTTCCGGCAAGAAAAAATAAAGCATTCACGCGTTCATTTCGGCCTCCCCATTCGGCAGGTATTACGATACCAGCCTCACTTTTTACGATTACTAAATGATCATCCTCAGCGTCATCAAAGAACGCTACTGGTGTTGCTGTAGGGTGAGTTTGCGAGGGCTGTATCCAAAGCGAACCTGTTTCTAAAAATTGTTCATTAACCGTATCAGCATCAATTCCTATCCGATGACCTAAAACCTGCGAAGCGCGAGTCGCTGCTAGATCAATATCGCCATCATTCGGAACATAGAGCACTGAAGCTCTCGCAATTAGACCAGCGTAGTCATCCTCGGAGCGAAGCCCGTGGCTTTGCATCGCAGCAGAAATTTCCCGATCAACGCTGGTATCAGCTGCCCGACCTAATCGCTCGTAAATGTGATGTATTGCACCAGCTGTTTGTGTTGCTTTCTTCTTTCCTATGAAGTGATACCAAATAAGTGTCAACAAAGTTGCAGCGCACACCAGAATCAATGGGAATGATCCAAGCTTTACGATGAGATATAAAGAGATACCGATACCAAGAATTTGGGTGAAAGGATAGAGAGGAGTTTTAAAGCCTGGGGCATATGAAGATATCTTTGCAGACCTGAGCACGATTACAGCTAAATTTACAAGAGCTAATTTAACCAAAACAAAGGCGCTTGCAAGCTTAGCGATCGCTCCTGCTCCAAAGGCGATCACCACAAATGACATACCTGCCCCAGTTAGAATGATGCCCCAAATAGGTGTCCCAAATCTACTAAGCTCAAGAAATTTTGTGCTCATGAGGCCATCGCGGCTCATGGCCATGGGGTAGCGTGCCGCTGCAAGAATTCCAGCATTAGCCGCCGAAGCAAAAGCGGCTAATGCAGCTGCGATAACAAATCCTGCGCCGACGGCTGGCATGAAGTACTCGGCAGCAGTATGAAGGGGAGCTTGATCGACTATCAGGTCATCAGCAGGTACAACCGCAACTGCTACTAAAACACCGACTGTATAAACTACAGTGCTGACAAATAACGAAACGATTACACCAAGAGGAATATTTTTTGAAGGATCTTCAACCTCTTCTGCGATGCTCGCAACTTTTGTCAAGCCTCCGTAGCTAACGAAAACAAGGCCGATAGCAGCCACAAATCCGCTCGACCCGCTTGTAAAGAAGGGGTCGAAATCACCAAGTCCACTATTGGTATCTGGTAGTCCAGCTATCATGTACCACCCCATAATGCCGAGTAGAAAAGCCACCATCCCCATTTGCAGGGAAGCACTGGTTTTCGAGCCAACAATATTCAGGACAGTAAAGAAAGCTATCAAGCAAATAGCAGTGGGTTTTGCTGGCAAGTCAACAATTAAATTTAGATAAGCGCTCATGCCAACTAACGCGAAAGCGTCCTTCATGACAAGCGAGACCCATGTAGAGACTGCGCTAAGAGTTCCTCCTGCAGGACCGAGTGCTCTTGCAAGAAAATAGTAGAGACCGCCGGCTCGAGGCATTGCCGTAGACAACTCTGATACGCTAAGCATGGCTGGCAACGCAAGAAGGCCCGCCACTAAATAGGCTAGAACAGCAGATGGGCCAGCTTTATCGACCGCGAAGCTGGGAAGAAAGAATAAGCCTGCGCTAATTGTTCCACCAGTACTTAAGACAAAGACGTGTCGAAGACCTAAAGACCTCTGGAGGTCTGAAGAAGATGAGTCCTTACCGGCCATGCGAAATCTTAGCAATTTAAGTCAGTTAACTGGGAATATTACGAAAAGATTTCAATTATCTGTTCCCCAAAGCGATCAATTACTACAGAGCTGACCTGAGGTATCTTCCTCAGATCTTTTATTGATTTGGGTTTATTTGAAACTAGTGCAGCGATGGCATCATCTGAAAGTACGATCTCAGGTTTTGAGTCGTTAGCTTTGGCAATGTTTCTCCTAATTGAGTCCAATTCGTCCATGCAACTTTGCTCACTATTAAATGCTTTCTGTTGATGATCCGTCACATTTTGAGAACCAAGAAAGGCTCGTATCTTCTGAGATAAGGCCTTCCTATCCCCGTCAAACTTCAATGGAGTCGGATCCAAGAGGTCAGATAGTTCCCGAATATACATGGAAGGTTTTCTGCTTCGTTTGCTTCCTAGAGCACGATTTCTCGCCCATGAAATATGAAGCTGTTCCTCGGCTCTCGTCAATCCAACAAAGAATAGGCGTCGCTCTTCCTCTAAAGCTAACTCAGTATTGGCATGGGCAATAGGGTGGAACCCTTCCTCAACCCCGCACAGATGAACTATTCTCCACTCCAATCCCTTTGCTGCGTGAAGCGTAAGAATTTGGACACCATCGTCTCTACCTGCTCCTGATTCTCTATCAGATGCCACCGTAAATTTAATCTCTTGCTCTTGAAAAGCCTCAACAATTGGAGGTATCTGAGCATGTGTTCTGACCAATACCGCTTGATCGCTAAGATCAATATCGCCAATCGCAAGTTCTTTGACGAGCCTAGCAACGCTACGAGCTTCTTCGTGTTCATCTAACTCTGCTCGGATCGTCGGTAAGCGACCACTTTGCATTTTCGGATCGAGGCGTTCCATCATCGGAAGGATGGAAGAAGATAAAGCCAATATTTCTGGACTTGAACGAAAGTTATCCTTCAATATAACCGTTTGCGAATTCGGGAAATACTGCTCAAAATCATTTAAAAACCTAGCGTCCGCACCATTCCACGAATAGATTGCTTGGCACGGATCTCCCACAACTGTTAACGAACTGCTTGACCCTAACCAAGCCTGAAGAAGCGCAAATTGTAGAGGATTGACATCTTGAAATTCATCAACGAATAAGTCTTTGAATTTCCAATGACGAGCCTCTGCATAATTTGCATCTTCTGCCAAGAACCTTATTGCAAGCTGGATGATGTCATCATAATCAATAAAATTTTCTTTTCTTTTTAACTCTATGTACTTTTGGAAAGACTCAACCACAGAAACGAAAGGGACAACATCTACTCGTCCAGCATTTTCGGCTTCTGAAATATAATCGTCAACTGAAATTCTTCTCGCAGTCGCCCAGTTGATTTCAGCCAAAATAAAATTACGCTCCGCATGATTAAAATTTTTATGCAAGATCCGAGAAAGGTAACTACCTTGATTACTGATCAAATCTGGTTCGTCTCTAATGCCAAGATCCTTCCATCTGGCTTTTATCTGTCTGTAAGCGATTGAATGGAAAGTTCCAGTCTCTACTAATGACGCTTCGCCCATTGTTGCCATTCTGTTTTTTATTTCAGTGGCTGCTTTATTCGTAAAAGCGAGACAAAGTGAGTGTTCAGGTTCTATTCGAACAGCGTTTATCTGGTAAGCAATTCGATGAGTTAAAACTCGAGTTTTGCCGGTTCCGGCACCGGCAAGTATTCGTAAATGCCGTGCATCAGAGCGAACAGCAGCAAATTGCTTCTCAGTCATATTTTTATCAAGAAACTCCACGGCATGAGACTAGCGTGGAAGTACGTTAAGTATCTAGTGAAGAAGTTATTGGACGAAAATAAAGTACTAGAGTGATATCAGC
>WTHU01000035.1 GCA_011523005.1 Acidimicrobiales bacterium | reverse complement strand
CTGTAAGCTGTAAGGCAGCTCTCCATTCACGCGATAGTGAGTTATCACTCCAGTTATCTGTTATTTGCGACGCTTTCTTCTCAGTCAGCCCCGCCTCACGGGCGAGAGAAAATCTGACATTCTTTCAATACCCACAATCTGTAATTCGGGCGTTTCGAAGGCGCAAAACTTCTTTCAAATCATGAGTGACTTTACCGTTACACCAGAATTCACCATATAGGTCACCAAATCTTTGGCCTAAGTCCGGATTCGTGTGAAACAGTCCGGAGCTATCATCTCTCCCCATAGCAAAACCTTACTCTAAACACAGGCGTCTCAGAGGCTAGTGAACAATGTTCACTAATTTTCCAGAAATAACGATCACTTTCTTAGGGGCACTCGAGGCAAGAAGAGATCTGATCTTTTCATCAGCGAGCGCTATTTCTTGCAATGCTGCATCGGACGCGTTTGAATCAACTTTAATTTTACTTTTTACTTTGCCATTAATCTGAATTGGTATTTCTACTTCGTCCTCAACGAGAAGCATCTCATTAGCAACTGGAAACTTTGCGTAGACAACTGACATGTCATAACCGAGCTTTTCCCAGAGCTCTTCAGCGATATGGGGAGTTAACGGAGCCAGGAGAAGAACTAAAGGCTCTGCTACAGCTCGAGGAGTAGGCGATTCAAGTTTAGTAATCTCATTATTTAATTCCGTTATACGTGCAATAGCGGTATTGAATCTTAAATTTTTCATGTCATTGTTAACAGAAGCTATCGTTTTATGCAGAAGACGATTGAGCGGTTCCTCAGGTTGGTTATCACTGACAGCTATTTCTCCGGTCTCCTCGTTCACCAGATTACGCCACACTCTTTGAATTAAGCGCTGAGATCCGATCACCGATTTTGTTTCCCATGGGCGATCTTGATCTAACGGACCCATGAACATCTCATATAGTCGGAGCGTGTCAGCCCCGTACTCCTCATACATTTCATCTGGTGTGACAGAGTTCTTTAATGATTTCCCCATTTTCCCGAACGATCTCTGAACTTCATTTTCTTGATAGAAGAATTTTTCCCCAACTTGAGATACGTCTGCTGCGTCAACGTACATGCCTCTTTCATCTTGATAAGCGGCAGCTTGAATATAGCCCTGGTTGAAAAGGCGTTGAAAAGGCTCAGGGGTACTCACGTGACCTAAGTCAAACAAGACTTTATGCCAAAAGCGACTGTAGAGAAGATGAAGTACGGCATGTTCAACGCCACCGACGTAAAGATCCACACCACCCGTTTCACCAGACATCCAATACTTTTCAATATCTTCACTTACAAATTCTTCACTATTCAACGGATCGAGGTATCTGAGGTAGTACCAGCACGAACCCGCCCACTGAGGCATCGTATTCAATTCTCGGATATATTCCTGTGGACCGTTACCGAGATCAAGTAACGTAGTAGACCAATCGTCTGCCCTGCCGAGTGGTGGTTCAGGATCACTATTTTCATCAAGAGACCGTGGAGCCCAGTCAATCAGTTCCGGAAGCTCGACGGGTAGCATATCCTCTGGTACAGAATTTGGTAACCCATCCTTATCGTAAACGATCGGGAACGGTTCCCCCCAATATCGCTGTCGGCTGAACAGCCAATCACGTAATTTATATGACGTCTGGCGGCTACCTTCATTATTATCTTCAAGCCAACGAATTATTGCGCTCTTCGCTTCAATTATTGATAGTCCATTTAGGAAGTCACTATTGATTGCAGGGCCATCACCTACGTACGCCTTTCCATCCCAATCAGCAGGAGGTTGAACGGTTCTAATGATGTCTAAGCCGAAAACTTCAGCAAATTCCCAATCTCGTTCATCTTGACCTGGGACAGCCATAATGGCACCAGTTCCGTAACCCATGAGAACATAATCAGAAATAAATATCGGAATTTCTTGTCCTGTAACAGGTGCTTTTGCGTATGCACCCAGAAAGACGCCAGTCTTGTCCTTATTCTCTTGTCTGTCCAGATCAGACTTTTGATTAGATTGAGCTCGGTAAGCTTCGATTGCAGAACGTGGATTTTCAAATCCTCCTGTCCACCGAGTATCAGCCTCCGCAGGCCAATCAGTTCGACACAAAGCGTCAACCAAGGGGTGTTCAGGAGCGAGCACGAGGTACGTTGCGCCAAAAATAGTATCAGGCCGAGTTGTGAAAACAGGAATATTTGCTTCTTCGGCAGTGAAGTTAATCACAGCGCCTTCACTTTTGCCAATCCAATTTCTTTGCATAGTTTTTATTGCTTCAGTCCAATCGAGACTCTCCAAATCCTCAAGTAAACGATCAGCATACGCCGTGATGCGCATCATCCATTGTTTCAATGGTCTCCGATAGACAGGGTGATTGCCCCTTTCGCTTCTCCCATCAACTGTTACCTCTTCGTTGGCTAAAACAGTACCCAAGGCTGGGCACCAATTTACCGGTGCCTCTGCAAGGTAAGCCAGACGAAAACTATTGACGATCTCCTTCTTTCGTTGGGGAGAACATGAGGACCATAACTCATTTTCATTTATGGTGATCGTTCCATCCTCAAGCTTGGTTTCTAGCTCCTTAATTGGGCGAGCTCGTTTGAGGTCAGTGTCATACCATGAGTTAAATAATTGCAGGAATATCCATTGTGTCCACTTGTAATAATCAAGATCTGTTGTAGATATAGAACGCCTCGGGTCGTGACCCAATCCCAAACGTTTGAGTTGCTTACGCATGTTTTTAATATTGGCATTCGTATTTTCGCGTGGGTGCTGCCCCGTTTGGCGAGCGTGCTCTTCCGCCGGAAGCCCAAACGCGTCATAGCCCATCGTGTGAAGAACGTTATGCCCAGTCATCCGCTTATAGCGTGCATAGACATCTGTGCCGATGAAGCCCAAAGGATGTCCGACGTGAAGCCCAGTTCCCGATGGATAGGGGAACATATCCATGATGAACAATTTTGGCAGATCAATTCGGCCAGTTGAATCTGACAAAGGTCCGGATGGATTGGGAGCATGATAGGTGCCATCCTCTTCCCACTTGCTCTGCCATTTAAGCTCTATATGATTGGCAAGACTCGCATCGTAGCGATATTTATAAGTTTCCTCACCGGAGTCCATTGATTAAGAATAGAGGGTTACAGCATGAAATATGCGGTGTATTCTTAGAAAGTGATTTCCACTAACTTCAAAGCTGCAATTTTCGACTACGGAGGCGTAATGGCTAAATCGCCACTTGGGCGAGTCGAGATGTTAGCGGATCATTTCGGCGCTGGGAAAGAAATGATTATGGGGTTAATCCTTGGTCAAAACAGTGCCGATGATAACCCCTGGTTCGATGCTGAATGCGGCCACCAACCATTAAATGAAGATTTTGGTCAAAGAATGCAGAAGATCTTTAACAATCATAATCTCACATTTGATTTAAGTTACTTTCGAGCCTGGGTCGCAGATGCAGTGAATGAACCTGATTTAGGTATGGAACGGATTGTAAATCAATTAAAAGAAGATGGGATTAAAGTAGGACTACTTACCAACTCAGTTCCAGAGTTCTGGCCGGTTATAGAACGGACTATTAATACTAAATTATTTGACTGTATCGTTGATTCCTCAAAGGTTGGACTAAGAAAACCTGATGAAAGGATTTACGAATTAACTGCGCGAAAGCTAGGCATGTCGACTAGCTCTTGCGTCATGATTGACGATCTTCATCACAACGTTAAAGGCGCTGAGAAAACTGGAATGGCGGGAATACTCTTTACATCCTCTAAAGAAACTGAAGAGGCAATCAAGAACTATTTTAGAATATAGGCATTTCCTAAAACAAATTAGCTATTTCTTGTAACGAATAGACAGTAAAGGTAGGTGAAATGTTTGACTGTAATTTCAATCTTTTGGGATTATACCAACATGAATCGATGCCAAAATTATTTGCACCTGCAATATCGGATGAAAGGCTATCACCAATCATCAAAACGGAATCCACATGTTCATGGTTAAGTAAGTCTAATGATGACTGAAATATTGCCGGATCAGGTTTCGCTAGTCCACATTCCCCAGATATTAGTATGGCGTCAAAATACTGGTAAAGATTGAAATGTCTTAAGCGTGCCTTCTGAACAGATTCTAGACCATTTGTTATCAAGCCAGTTTTTGCCGTTTGTTTGATAAGCGCAAGCAACTCCGTAGCCCCAGCATAAAGCTTTCCAGATATTCCTAAATTACTCTCGTAAAGATCTGCTAATTTGTGGGGTGGAATCGTTAAATTCAATTTCTGGCATAATCTGCTAAATCGTTCAACCCTAAGTTGGTCAAGTGATATAGTGCCCTGTTCAAAATCTAACCATAGCTGCGTATTAATAATCTTATATTGGGTTAAAAACTCGTCAGTTAGGCTAATGGCGTAGCGTTCAAATGAAGCTTCCAAAGCTAATTTCTCAGAAAGTGCAGAATCAAACAAAGTTGAATCGAGATCGAATAAGGCAACTTCGTATGACATAACTTCAAGGTATACATAACCTTCTCAAATTATGCGACTGTGCCTTTAAATATGAGGGCAACATTCGTGAATGAAAGCGCT
>WTHU01000094.1 GCA_011523005.1 Acidimicrobiales bacterium | reverse complement strand
CTGGCGTGTTGCCTTCATGCTGGGCAATAGCGAGGTAATCGCTGCGCTCGCCAAACTCAAATCGTACTTGGATTACGGAACATTTCAGCCAATACAGATAGCAGCAACTGTGACGATGAACGAAGCAGCTGATCATCCACAACTAGTGAACAGCATATATCAAAGTCGGCGAGATAGCCTTTGCGACGGTCTCAATAGGATAGGTTGGGAAATTCAGCCGCCAGAAGGAACCATGTTTGTTTGGGCAAAGATACCTGAACCCTATGCACATATGGGCTCAATCGATTTTGCTTCATGGCTTGTGACAGAAGCAAAGGTCGCTACTTCGCCAGGTATTGGATTCGGCCCCGGTGGGGAAGGCTATGTACGGTTTGCATTAATAGAAAATGAGCAGAGGACCAATCAAGCGATCCGTCAGATAAAGAGCACTCTTACGGAACTCTGAACCCTAAATAGCCCAATCTAGGCTACGCCTGACTGCAAGTAGCCATTTCTGGTGCGCAAATTCATCTATTTCGGTAAGTTCTCTCGGGTGGGCAGTGAATTCAACTGACCAAAGGCTACCAATCTCTTCCAAAGATTTCCAAAACCCATGAGCAAGTCCAGCCAAATACGCAGCGCCTAAAGCTGTAGTCTCGTGTGAGGTGGGTCGATATACGTTGACCTGTAAGTGGTTTGCCTGGAGTTGTAGCATCATATTCATCACTGAAGCCCCACCGTCTGCTTTAAGATTTCTTATAGATCTTCCAGTGGCTTTTCGCATGCTCTCGATCACATCTCGGGTTTGAAAAACCATTGATTCAATCGCCGCTCGTGCTATCTCGCTACGACCTGTTCCTCTAGTTATTCCTATTAAAGTGCCTCGTGCTGTAGGGTCCCACCATGGGCTACCAAGCCCAGTGAATGCTGGAACCAGAAATACCCCGTCTGTTGAATCACATTGGAGTGCAAGGCTTTCCAGTTCTGACGCCTCTTTAATGATTCCCAGTCCGTCACGTAGCCACTGAACAGTTGAACCTGTTGAGAAAATTGACCCCTCCAAAGCATATGTCACAGAATTCTTTCCATCTTTTGAAAGCGACCACGCTATTGTATTTAATAACCCATCAACAGGGTCAGGACATGAGTCTCCAGTGTTCAAGAGAACAAAGGACCCTGTGCCGTAAGTGTTCTTTGCATCTCCATCTGCAAAACCTGTTTGTCCAAATAATGATGCTTGCTGGTCTCCTGCAACTCCTGTTATTGGAATTCCTGTATTGAGCAATGGTTGATTTTTTGTTATTCCGAAATGTCCACTTGATGGTAAAACCTCCGGCAAATTGCTTGCTGAAACTCCAAATAGGTCAAGGAGGTTATCGTCCCAAGATAAGTCATGGATGTTGAATAGCATAGTGCGCGATGCATTAGTGACGTCGGTCGCAAAAACTGCACCGTCAGTTAATTTCCACAGAATCCAACTGTCGATAGTCCCGAAAGCAGTGCTTTCAGATAGTTCAATTTTATTTTGAATAAGCCACTCAATTTTTGTAGCTGAAAAATAGGGGTCTAGAACAAGCCCTGTTGATTCCCTTATTAAAGGAAGAACCCCGTCTTCCAGTAATTGTGTGCACCTCTCGGAAGTCCGCCTATCCTGCCAGACAAGAGCATTACTCTGAGGTAGCGAACTTTTCTTATCCCAACAAACTATGGTTTCCCGCTGATTGGTTATACCGATTGCAACTGGTTGTGATCCAAACCTTTGAATAACTTCGGCTATCGTATCTTCTATAGCTTCCCAAATTTCTAAGGGGTTATGTTCTACGTGGCCGTCTTGAGGAAAATATTGAGAAAACTCTCGATATGCGCTTTCAACGATAGATCCTTGCTTGTCAACTAGAATAGATCTAACTCCTGTGGTCCCAGCATCTATTGAAAGTATTACCTCCATTTTTCATTTATCCTTTTGGTTTTCTTGAATAAGACTTTCTAGGTTTCTAGCCTGTGATTCCTATAGTGACTTCAGGAGCATAGCTCATGAATTGAATTCTTCTTAAAAGTTGTTGATCTCCGCTGTTAGGGGTTGGCCATGTTTTTATTTCTCCCTCTATTGAAATGATAATGGAATCTAAATCACCAGTTTCTGTTAAAGTCCAAACAATTTGCGCTAAAGCTTTAGCAAGTTCATCTCCTTCGATCACTTCCAGACCGCCTGCATCAAAGTTGATAATCGCAAGATCATTATCTTGTGTTACCCCTGCCAACGATAGGCCTATCGGGACTGTAGTACTTAGGTTCGCTTGGCGTTCAACTGGCAATAAATCAGCAGTGAGTTCATTTATTAGGTCAGTGACTTTTAAGTCGACAGATGGGATCTTTCGAAGTACAGGTGAGAGTCTATTGTCTATGTCAAAAAGGTATATGTATTCATTTCGGCCTTCACCATCTACCGAAGAATCTTCCGGAATATCAGCACGGTCAATCAACGGCGAAACGACTGTTCCAGGTTTATTATCCTCTGGAACGCCACAGGCTAAAGATGCAAACAAGAGGACTATGGCTAAAAGAATAGGTGTTTCCCTCATTTTATTACTCCTGGCAAAGTTACGGTGAATCTTGACCCACTTCCATTTGAATTGGCGCTGGTAACTTCTACAGAACCACCATGAAGCTTGACATGTTCGGTCACGAGCGACAATCCTAAGCCAGTGCCTGTACCGGACCCTCTGCGACTTCCCTCTGCTCCACGAGCAAATCTTTCAAAGATTGATGACCGATCTGCTTGAGTAATTCCTGGTCCATTATCGATGACAGAAAGTATCAATGTGTCCTCATCGGCTCGCACTTCGATGTGGGTAGCACCGCCCGCATAATGATCGGCATTGTCAAGCAAATTACTTAACACCCTAGCTAAACGCCTCTTGTCAGCTTCAATGAGGATATCGTTTATCTCAAACGGAAAATTGATACTCATTGCTCCAGAGCTTCGCTGTTCGGTGAGCCTCTCCAAGAACTCCACAATAAGAAATCTCTCTAGTGTTAGTGCGTTGGCACCGACATCGTAACGCGAAATTTCTAGAAGATCTTCAACTAGTTGCTTGAAACGCTCTAAGTCCTCATTCAAAAGATCAAGAGCAAGTTTAGAGTTCTCGTCAAGAGAGGCTGCATTGCCATTTAGAACTTCAATGGACGCCATGATTGTAGTTAAGGGTGAACGAAGCTCATGAGATACATTGCTTGCAAATTTAGCATCTGCTTCTATTCTTTTTTCTAAAGTGTCAGCCATTTGGTTAAATGTCGATGCCAGCATCTCAAGGTCGGGATCATTCCCGACGTCAAGACGCGCCGAAAGGTCACCAACTGCAATTGCTCGTGCTGTCTGTCCTACTTCTTCAACGGGGAATAAAACTCTTCTCGATGACCACATACCCAAGGCAATCCCAAAAATAAACACGCCTCCACTCACTAGCATCAAAATGTTCGCTAGGGAATCAAGAGTATCTTCAATGTCGTCAAGGGGTGTCGCTTCAAAATAAAGAGCATTCCGTGTTGCTAAAGGAAAGCCAATAACGAGCACGGGTGTTCCATTCCCCATGCGGTATTTCATTTTTGCCCCGTCCAGAGGCGAGGTATTGACGACTTCTAATAACTTCGCGTCAATACTATCTGGAGCCGCGAAAACTACCGGATCAGCCGAAATCCAGTCAGTTTCAAGTCTTAATACCGGTGTCGATTCTGCACGCACCCCTCGAAGGTTTGAAAGAAAATCCCTCACCGCTTTGTCCGTAGCTCCTTCAAATATCCTACGTTCAGCTTGCCTCGCATTAACTGATGCAACGCTCAAGGCACTTTGGTTTCTATTTTCAATTAGGTTTCCTCGCACGAGAAAGTATGTGAGCACAGATATTCCGCTAGTGATTAATAGTGCGCTTAGTCCGAATGTCAAAATTAGCCTCGTCCTGATGCGGAGTGACTGGTTGGGCGATTTCACTATTTGTCAACTCTTTAGTTTGTAACCAAAACCGCGGACGGTAACTACATACTGAGGCCGTGCATCTTCAGGCTCAATTTTTTTTCGCAGTCTTCGAATGTGGACGTCAACTAATCTTCCATCGCCAAAGTAGTCTTTACCCCAAACCCGCTCTAGGAGTTCATCTCTACTGAAAACACGATCTGGTACAGAAGCGAGCTCGGCGAGTAATTGAAACTCTGTTCTAGTTAAGTGAATAGTTTGGTCGTTTACTATGACTTGACCCTGATCTGGAAGGATCTTTAAATCACCGAAGTCGAGTTTGCTCAATTCTGGGGAGGGGAGACGAACTCTCCTCAAAAGTGCCCTAATTCTGGCGCTAAGTTCTTTAGGGGCGAAAGGTTTAGTTAGGTAATCGTCCGCTCCTGCTTCTAATCCGGCGACAACATCATGTGTGTCATCCCTTGCTGTCACCATTACTACTGGTACCTCACTAATTTTCCTGATAGAACGGCAAACTTCAAATCCGTCTATGCCAGGAAGCATGATATCTATTAGAAGAATATCGCATTTCTCTGACTGGAAAATTTGAAGTGCTTCTTCGCCAGTTGCGGCATCTAGGACTTTCCATCCCTCTTTTTGGAGTGCCAACCGGACCGCTGTGCGAATACGTTCATCGTCTTCAACAACTAAAATCCTTGTAGTCATACGCACAGCATAGGTGATTATCAAGATGGGTGGTAGGTGGGGGT
>WTHU01000043.1 GCA_011523005.1 Acidimicrobiales bacterium | reverse complement strand
ATTTTATCTAAGGTCGGTGACTTAATAGATAAAATTTCTACAAGGGAATCTTGCTCAACGTTGTTTACTTCATTTGCAACTTTAAGAATTATGACTCCGCGTGCCTCAAGTAGATCATCAAAATTCGCTGCAAATCGTTTTGCTGGATTGGCGCTAGGTATAAGAGGCAAAGGATTCTCGCCTCGTTGCTGGGAGTAATTTTGCTTCAATCCATCAAAGCCACCATCAAATAGAGAAGCAGACAATGACCCAATTTTATCTGCATCCTTTAATTCTTGGTCCCAACCAGCTATTGTACGCTCCTCGTCATAGCGGCTTTCGTTAACAACTACTGCTCCTTGAATAAAAAGAACATTCATTCCAACCGTTAGATCTGCGAGTTCGTCAGCGCTGGTTCGAATGTCACTATAAGAATCCGGTAGTAACTCCATATACGCATCTGTTCTGATAAGTGGATCTCCACTCCCGAAAATATATAAATCGCTGGTTCGTAGTAAACCATCTTCATCTGTTTCCCGCTTTGCAGCTATTACTGTTTCGTACTGGAAGCTGTCTCCTAACTGGTTCAACGCAGCATAAGCTGTAATAATTTTTTGTACGGCACCCGGGTTTAGCGGAATGTTTTCCTGAAAACTATAAATCTCTTCTCCATCAGCTGAAACCTTAAAACAACTTGCCTCTGGGAGGAGATTGACTAACTGTGAAAGATCTTCTTGCAATTGCTGAATCGCCAAAGGAGACGTTAGAAGTTCTGGTGCACGCCGCAAGGAAAACACCGGTGTCCCTAATTGCCTTTCTTCAATACCTTGTGCTTCGCCGATAATAATCTCTTCATACCCAAAGCGGTCTTTTAAATTTAACAATGCAATCAAGATCGCCAGTATTAATAAGGGCAGCGTAATTCTTTTGAAGAGTTGAAGCACGGTCTGAGTCTAGTTGTAAATTCTCATCTCTGTTAGCAACCCTCATGTTCTCTATGAGAAAAGTTCGCCATAGCTTCCAGGGCTTTTACCGCTGATAACGGTGAGCTAAAGCACGTTTCACCTGCATCTATTAGGGCTTTTGGCCCAGCATTATGCGTGTCAGTGATTCCGATTTCTGTGGCCACGAATACTGGCTTTCCGAAATCTTTTGATGATTTAATAATGGCTTGCGCATATCGCTTTTCTTGCGAGATATGAAAATTTGCCATTTTCTCTGTCTCAGCGGTTGCTACTGGACTCTCTTTGTATGTTCTGGCGACATTCCCTTGGATTCCAAGTCCTAAGAAAATCATCGAATCGACTTGTGGATGTCCGAGTATAAGTGGAATAAGACTAGGAATGGTATCTCTGGTTTCACCACCGGCCAGGTCTACTGGGTTGTTCTTACTCCAGCGAGGCGGTAAGAACTGATTAATTTGCTCTTCCAGATCCTGTGGGAGCTCCATCAAGTCCAGTCTTGACCGAGAAATAGCATCAGCAGTGATTACGCCCCACCCACCAGCAGTTGTCACTACTATTACTTTTCTGCCGTTAGGTAGCGGTTTTGTTGCGAAAGCTGCAGCAAATTCAAATGCTTCATTAGGGTCACTAGCTAATATGGCACCGGCTTGAGTGACTGCAGTTTCAAAAATTTTCTGATCGGATGCCATTGACCCTGTATGACTTGAGGCTGCTTTCGCCCCATCTGAAGTTGTACCTCCTCTGATAATGATAACCGGTTTGCCACAAGAGACTTCCTTTAGTGAGTCATAGAAGTCTCTTCCATTTGGTAAACCCTCGACATAGGAGACGATAACTTTTGTCTCCGGGTCTCTTCCGAAGTATCTAATATATTCTGCTATGTCTACCTGAGCTTGATTGCCGATTGATATGGCTCTCGCTATGCCGATGTTTTTGGCGCGAGCTTGATTTAACATCGCTGAAAGTATGTTCCCACTCTGGCTTGCAATAGATAAATTCCCTGTTGGTGGGTACGGGGAAACAATTTGAGAACATAAATTCGCGGGTGTCGAAACGAAACCTTGCCCATTGGGTCCGGCAATAGTCATTTCAAGTGAGTTAGCTACTTCGACTAATTCCTTCTCTAATTCAGTTCCTTCAAAGCCGCTCTCACGGAATCCACCTGATACCACAAATCCAGCCTTTACTCCCTTTTCTGCTAATTCCGGAAGGACCGCAATTGTCTGTTCAGGACCCAAACAAATCATTGCGACGTCAATAGAGCTCTCCGGAATACTTTTGACAGACTCTAGAGTTTGCACTCCAAGTATTTCTGGAGTCTTTGGGTTCGTTGCGAAAACATTCCCTTCGAAACCGGCGGCGAGTATGTTATGGAGAGCAACGAAACCAAATTTCCCTGGATGCGTGGAAGCGCCGATAACAGCAATTCCTTTAGGGTTAAATAGAGTGTCTAAGTTTGGTTGGAAATTCATAATTTGATAACAAGTGCGTCAACAGCAATTGGCCGGTTTCCATTTATCAAAATCGGATTAACATCAATAGCTTGAATCGAAGGGTCTGCTAAACCACATTCGGCAATTGCTTCTAGGATGTCGGCTAGAGCTTCGAGGTCAACATCAGGTTCGCTACGGAATTGATTAAGTAAAACATTTGACTTTAGCTCATGTACCATCCGCAATAATTCTTCCCTTGGACATGGCAACAGGCGAAATGATACGTCGGTGAATGCTTCTGCGAAGATCCCCCCTAACCCAAACATGAGTGTTGGACCGAAGTCTCTGTCAATATGATAGCCGGCTATGAATTCTCGTTTTCCAGCGATATGTTCACAAATTAGGAACTCGCTAACTTCACTATTGTTTATTTGCATCTCGTTGTAGGCAAGACTTAAATCGGCCTCATTGTTTATTCCTAACTTAACTCCGCCCAACTCGCTTTTATGTTCGGTTCCATCGCCAGATATTTTTAACACAATTGGGTATCCGATTTCTGAGGCAGCAGAGGAGGCTTCTTCAAAACTTTTTGCTACTGATTCCTTGCACGAGACTAGTCCAAACTCATTTAGTAGTCGTTTGCTTTCAAATTCCGTTAAAGATTTCATATCATTACCTGTTCGCCCATGCCACCAACCCTGTTACTTGCCACAGTTGCTGAGGAAATAGTAGTTTTAAATGAAGGGCATTATGAAAATTTTAGCGGCTTTATTTATTGATGATATATCAATGTTTGAGAACCATGATGGGTTGACACGTTTAAATCTTTCAGGTGTTCAGTTTACTATTGCTGTTTCTGAGCCCTTTCCTCTCACTCTTGCACCACATTTGGTAGTCCTTATTCACAGCGATGAGACCTCAAATGGAACTGGAGTCTTGGAAGTTACCTATCACTCTGCAGAAAACCAAATTGCTCGCAATGTACAACCCTTGCAAATAGAACCAGGTTTGTTTGCATATAGATTAATTAGGGCTGAGTTAGAATTAGCTAATTCGGGAATAGTTACTGCCCACTGTCGACTTAATCAGGATGAACCGATCATTGTGCCTTTAACCATTAAGGCTGGTGAATAGGAAATTTAATTTAATTTCCTACTTCATACCTTCTTGCAAGTTAATGTATACACGTTGATGGGAGCGATATGACAGGAATTAAGACAGACAGCGATTTAGAACAATTAGGTATTAATACTATTCGAGGATTGTCAATGGATGCCCCGCATGCAGCTGCTTCTGGTCATCAGGGAACTGCTATGGCACTTGCACCTCTTGCTCATGTTTTGTTTACTCGTGTCTTAAGGTATAGCGCTAAGTACCCTGATTGGTTTAATCGTGATCGGTTTATTTTAAGTGCGGGGCATGCATCAATTTTGCAATACGCAATGCTTCATTTGACTGGGTACGGCTTGACTTTGGAGGACCTGAAGGAATTTCGACAGTTAGGTAGTTTGACTCCTGGACACCCAGAAGTAGGGCACACACCGGGAGTTGAGGTCACAACTGGGCCACTGGGTCAAGGTTTCGCTAATGCGGTAGGTATGGCAATTTCAGAGCGTTGGCTGAGAGAAAAATTCGGTGCCGAGAATATAAGCCATAATGTTTTTGTAATCTGCGGAGATGGTGATCTTTCAGAGGGGGTAAGTCATGAGGCTGCTTCTCTTGCAGGCAGTCAACAATTAGGAAACCTTATCTGTATTTATGACGATAATCATATAACTATTGATGGGCCTACTGAATTATCCCTTGCAGATGATGCTGCCAAAAGGTTTGAAGCGTACGGTTGGAATGTCATTGATCTTGGTGAATCCGGGGAAGATTTGGATGTAATCGAGAATGCGTTGCTTGAGGGTAAATCAAATACAACCTCACCAACAATCATTATTCTAAGAACGCATATAGGACATCCTTCACCCACTCTTACTGACAGTCCCAGTGCCCATGGATATGCGTTTAAAGATAAGGAAATTATTGAGGCTAAAGAACTTATGGGTTTACCTCCTGAGGAATCTTTTTTCGTACCTGTTGAGGTGTTGGATATGTATAGGGCGGCGGGCGAACGATTTCAACATGAAGCAGAGGGGTACACCTGGCGAGCCGAAGATCATGTTGGTACTTGGAACCTGTCTTCTATCCAAGATCGGTATGAGAAGAGCGTGGGAGAAAATGTGGCGACCAGAGTGGCAAGTGGAGTTTGTCTTGAAGAAATAGCAAAGGACTTCTCCGTAATTGCTGGCGGCGCTGACTTAACGGGCAATACTGGTACAGCTTTAAAG
>WTHU01000097.1 GCA_011523005.1 Acidimicrobiales bacterium | reverse complement strand
ACAAGTCTCAGGAAAAGAAGTCCGTGACCCGCATTACTGGGAAGTGTTCGCAATCATGCGGTTCTGCGCTATTTTCATCCGATTAGGGGACCGACTCACGAATTCTGGCCTCCTACCACCGGAAATGAACCCCGCTGTTGGCAACATGGTGACTAGGTCACTAGCGAACATTCTCGAGATTGACAATCCGACACCAAGCCTGATCGGCTGACACTAGTTATTTCGAGCCCGCATACCACCATCAACCGGTACAGCTGCTCCCGTAATATACGACGCTGATGGAAGCACTAATGAAAGAGTTATGTGTGCCACTTCCTCTGGGTTGCCAAAACGTTTCAACGCAGTTCGGCGACGGGCAAACTTTTGCTTATCTTCATCTGGAATATATTGCGTCATTCCGGTATGTATCGGACCTGGACACACAGCATTCACCGTTACTCCCTTTGGCCCCAGTTCAACCGCTAATGCTTTCGTCAACCCGACCACCCCATGCTTTGAAGCAGTGTATGGACTAATTCCAGCTGACCCTCCTAGCCCTTCTGTGCTAGCAATATTTACGATACGGCCATCCTCATTACGCATTAGATCTGAGAGGCAACTTCGAATCAAACGCATCTGCGCGTCCAAATTAACTGAAAAAGTCATCTTCCAAAGATCTTCAAAATCCTCACTTTCAATACTTCCCCTATGACTAACCCCAGCATTATTCACAAGAATATCTATTGGACCTAAATCATTGCGCACCCGAGAAATGAACTCACCAATCGTAGCAGCGTCATCTAAGTCAACAACATAACCTGCTGCTAACCCACCATTATCTGTGATTTCTTTGACAACTTCAGCGACACCTTCTGAGTCACGATCACAAACTGCGACCTTCGCTCCTTCATCACTAAAAAGATGGGCAGTCGCTCGACCCATACCACTTGCAGCACCTGTCACAATAGCTACTTTTTCGCGAATTGATCGACTCAATTTTCCTAAAGATCCCACACGATGACTTTACATCACCTAGACCGTGAAACTTCAAGAGGACACCACGAATTGTTGAAAGAGCGGGTACCGTTGCCCAAAGCCGACTGATACGTGGACGCCCATGGATGAAACAAACGACATAATTCCTCGAAGTTCATGGCTTACGCTTGCTGTGACCTCCATCGCCGCATTCATGATCGCAATTGAAACGTCAATAATCTCTCTAGCGTTACCTCAATTACGGGACGGCTTTCCTGATGCTTCGGAAAGTAAGCTTTCATGGATCGTTAACGCGTACACGATCGGAGTCGCTTCCTTGTTGTTAGTTTCAGGTTGGCTCGCAGACCGGTATGGAAGGAAAAAGATGTTCTTCTGGGGACTTTTTGTTTTTCTTGTAGCGTCCTGCGCTGCGGGTCTTGCTCCCTCCGCAAATTTCCTCATTGCAGCTCGAGTAGCGCAAGCTATTGGCGGGGCGATGCAGTACCCTGCAGGGCTGGCCTTGCTTCTCGCAGCATTCCCTCCCTCCAAAATCCAAACCGCTATCGGTACCTGGGGAGCAATGGGAGGGTTAGCAGCAGCATTGGGACCTTCACTTGGCGCTCTGTTGGTTGACGCATTCGGATGGCAAGCAGTTTTTTTCATCAATGTTCCTGTCGCTGGACTTGTCATTGTCATTGGACCACGATGGGTTCCCGAAAGTGTCAGCGACTCTATCCCTGAAAAAGTTGATCTTATAAGCGTTCCCTTAGCATCACTCGGTGTCGGTATCGCTATTTTGGCCATCACTCAGGGTGATAAATGGGGTTGGTCTTCAACAAATCTGATCCTGTCATTCGCAATCGCATTCCTGCTAGTCACAGCGTTCATTATCCGATCCCGGAAACATTCCGAGCCACTATTTGACCTTGACCTTTTTAAAATCAAAACATTCTCAGTGGGGATGATCGGAACGGTGTTCTTTATGGTCGCGTTCTTTTCATGGCTGATTTCACTGCCTAGCTTCATTCAAAGTGTGTGGGGATGGTCAGTGTTAAAAACCGGTTTCGCTATCGCCCCTGCACCGCTCCTGACGGCATTTATCTCACCCCCCGCCGGGCGACTCGCTGAACGCATCGGGAACGGTCCACTGCTGACAGTAGGTGGGCTACTTGGTGCTACCGGTTTGGCACTGCACTTAGCATTCACTAACGCGGAACCCGACTATTTCAAAGGAATTCTGATACCAGGTATTCTCATCGGGTTCGCTGCTGGTTTCGGTTTTGCTCAACTCATAGGAGCAGCAATGCGCGATGTGCCAAGAGATCAATTTGGTATGGCAGGGGCAGGAAGAACGACAATCTTCCAACTAGCTTTGGCACTTGGCGTTGCCCTCGCCTTCACTATTATCGGGAGACCCAGTTCACCTCAGGCAGCACTTGACGGCCTCCAAACTACATGGATTTTAGGAATCGGCTGTTATCTAGCCCAAACGCTTCTATTCGCATTTTTTGGCGGCTCAGATAAAACATTGAAGACCTAATGACGCTAAGTTTGCCACATGAAACAAAAAGGCATCAATCGAATTGTGGTCGGGGTTTGGGACTTTGAAAAAGGAAAAGAATACTTTGAAAAACTTCTCGGAGCTGAATTTGCGCCCGAAAATCAGGACGGAGAAGCAGCAGCGTTCGGAGTACGGGTCGCAATGGCATGGGAGTCCGGAATTGAACTCGTATCCCCATTACCTGACGTTCAAAGTCCGATACGAGATGAGATGGAAAAGAATGGTGAAGGCATTAAAGGCGTTGTTTTTGCAGTAGATGACGCTAATTATGCGATGTCTCAGGGAAGCGCATTAGGACTTCAATCACACTATGACCTTGACTACGATCAGTCCCAAATAGATTTAAAATGCCAAGGCCGTTTCACCAAATACAAAGAATACTTCATCTCAGCACCTGATCCGTTAAACACAACCCTTCTACTCGGTGAATTTAACGAAAAGAGCCAAAAAAGCTCTTCAGCTTGACGATTCTTTGGTCAGTACTAGGCTAAAACACATTCGCAGCTATGCGAAACTACAAAATACTCTGTTGACCTGAATCGGTGAACAGATTTCATTTGCGGGAGGGAAAATGAATAAAAAAGTACTAAAGCTCATGGCTATATTCCTAAGCTTTGTCATGATCATGGCCAGCTGTGGTGGCGATGATGATTCAAGCACTAGCGATTCAAGCACTAGCGATTCAAGCAGCTCAGCTGAAGAAGAAGCCCCAGCTAAAGAAGAAGCCCCAGCTGAAGAAGAAGCCCCAGCTGAAGAAGAAGCCCCAGCTGAAGAAGAAGCCCCAGCTGAAGAAGAAGCACCAGAACCTGAACCTGTTGAAGAACGAACAGCGTCCGATGTAGGGATCACAGAAGACAGCATCAAAATTGGTGTCATAGTTTCAGACCTACAGGGACTCATCGATATCGGTTATCCACTTCCCGCCGCTCTCACAACAGATCACCTGTCAGAACGTTTTACAAAATATTTTGATGAGTGGAATGCTGCAGGAGGCATCAACGGCCGAATGATTGAAGGTGTACAAATCACATGGGACCCTCTAAGCCCAGCAACAATGGAAAATTCCTGTACCGAAGCTGTACTTGATGAACAAGTATTCATGGCTATAAACGCTTCAGGTTTCAGCCAGGCATTTATTCCATGCTTCACCGAAGATAACGACACAACATTCTTCTACGGTGAAGTCGCATCCCAAGCGATGATTGATGCAGCACCAGATCGCCTCTTCTCACTCAACCCACCATCCGAAGTGGCTGGTGAAGCAGGAGCACAACTCATCGTGGATCAAGGACTGATTCCAGTAGGTGCCAAAGTCGGTATCTTGGATTCAACTATCCCTCCAATAGCGGCAGCAGGTGAATCTGCAGCCTCAATTCTTGAAGGGGCCGGTTACTCAACAACCACAATTACAGTCAACACCTTAAGCGGTGATAACGCAGCAGCCAACGCAGAAGGCGCAGCAGCAGTTGCACAATTCACAGCAGAAGGCGTAGACCATGTATTCGTAATCCTTCCATTCATTTATGCTGCAGGTTTCTGGGGCGAAGTCGGAGCGCTACAACCATCATGGGACCGAACAATCCTTGACTCAGCTTCCTCAAACTGCACCCCATTCGGAGCAAGCCGAACAAACCCAGCAGCAGAAGGAGCAATCTGTGTAACATCATATGACTCATACGCAAGCCCTAACGGTGGAGTAGGAGACGATGATGCATTCGAAGCACAATGTCGCCAAGAGTGGATTGATCACTTCCCAATCTTTAACGGTAAGAGCGATAAAGGAGCTCCTTCCGGTGAAGTAGGACTAGAAACAGCAGACGGAGAGTTACTGAACTCAGACTATGCACCTGGTGAGTGCACAATGCAGTACCTAATCAAAGCTGCTCTCGAGAATGCTGGAGTAAATCCAACGAGAGATTCATTCGCAGACGCAATGCGTGGACTATCTGGACCTCAAGCATTCCGATCCAACGGTGAAGGCGCATTTGGCCCAGGAAAGAACTACTTCTCAACCCAAATGCAAGCAGTAGAGTTCACACTTGCTTCACGAAGTACGCCTAAAGGAGCTGATGGAACATACAATGGATGTCCTGCTCCGGTGAACTGTTGGATACCAACCAACGGTCAATGGTTTAAATTCAACTAACAAGACTGAAAACATATGAAATGGAGGGTAGGTAAACCTACCCTCCATTTTTTCTTCCGTATATACCTGAAGGATCATTTCGCTACGTTAATA
>WTHU01000135.1 GCA_011523005.1 Acidimicrobiales bacterium | reverse complement strand
ACCATAGAGGGCGCAATTCACGGGGATAGATGAAATATTCGCTATAGCCTCTCAATAACAGAGCCTATCCCTAGAATAGAAAAGTGTTTGAAAACGAAAAAGAGGCTCCTGTAGAAGACAATCGCACCGCTGCAATCATTCTCGCAGCAGGGAAAGGGGAGCGTTTTGAAGGCAACTCGCATAAACTTCTCGCAACTTTCAAAGGTAAGCCTGTTTTGCAGTGGGTAATTGACAATGTCGTAGCAGCAGAGTTTGACGATATTTATATCGTTTCCGGAGCAGTAAATCTTGAAGATCACCAAGTCCTTAGTCTCGAAGCAGGCACAATAACAATTGTTCATAACCATAACTTTGCCGAGGGACAAGCATCGTCTCTCAGAAGTGGTCTTGAGATTGCAGGATATGATGGCCATTCATCGGTCACCGTCGGGCTTGGCGACATGCCTCTTGTGCCCTCTGAAGCCTGGAAATCTGTAGCTGAAGCTGAAGGAAAACTAGTTACAGCATCATTCGCTGGAAACCATAGACCACCAGTCAAGATAGACAAAGAATTGTGGCCCCTAATACCTATTTCAGGTGATGAAGGAGCACGTTCTCTTCTACGGCTTCGGCCAGACCTGTTGGATGAGGTACCATGCGAAGGAAACCCTGTAGATATTGACACAAGGAGAGATTTAGAACGATGGAGCTAAATAATGAAATTGATGTGAACGCACCAATACAAGAAGTATGGAAAGCCTTCAACACTCCTGAAAGAATTGCGCCTTGCTTACCCGGAGCAGAACTTCAAGAAGTAGATGGAAATAACTTTAATGGTCTTGTGAAAATTAAGGTAGGCCCCATAACAGCTCAATATAAAGGAACCGCAACCTACCTCGAAAAAGATGAGGATGCTCAAAAAGTCGTCATAAAGGGAGATGGAAGAGACACACGTGGTGCTGGAAACGCTAGTGCAACTATTACTGCCCAACTCACCGAAGTTTCTTCTGAAGTAACGAACGTGAGCGTTCGAACTGAACTAACCATAACCGGTAAAGTCGCACAATTCGGTAGAGGGGCAATAAGTGACGTAAGTGGAAAACTTATGACGCAGTTTGCGCAAAACCTAGAACAACTCCTTGAGCCGTCTGCGGAAACAGAAACGGCCGAAACTGATCCCAATACGAAAGAAAATCAAACCAAGGATAGTGAACTTAACCTGCTATCGGTTGTTGCCATCCCAATTCTCAAACGATTCGGAATTCCAATAGCTGCACTCGCAATCGGAGTGTTCATGGTAATTAGGTACGCTATTTTGTAAGGCAATATCGAGATGCAAGAAGATTACTCGCAAGATGCCGTGATCGTTGAAAACCTACTTGGCCGAAAACCTCAAGGCAACTACGAAATAGCAGTAAGGAAACCAGACGGCACTCCGAGGGTAATCAAGAATTCACCGTTTCTAAGCGACGGAACTCCGATGCCCACAACCTATTGGCTCATAGATCCAGAAGATAAATTACGTATAAGTAGACTCGAATCATCAGGAGCAATAAGCCAAGCCGAATCAGAAATAGGGTTAGAAAAGCTCCGAGAAACGCATCTTGACTACGAAAAGCAACGCAATGACTTGATAGACGAACACCATGAAGGGCCCAGACCATCGGGAGGGGTTGGTGGGACTAGGCAAGGAATCAAATGCCTGCATGCACATTATGCATGGTTTCTAGCTGGAGGAAATGATCCGGTCGGATTATGGATTGAGGATCGTATAAACGCAGAAAGCCAACGGGATCGGGAAATAAATGGCTAAAACTCTGGCCGCAATCGATTGTGGCACAAACAGTACAAGACTTCTCATTGTCGAACAAACAGGTCAGCGAGAATACAAGACGCTCCATCGCGAAGCACAGATAACGCGCTTAGGTGAAGGCACCGACAGAACACAAGAACTCGGCACAGAGGCCATGGATCGAGTCTTAGCTACGCTTATAGATTTCGCAGGAAAAATTAAAGATCATGACGTTTCAGAAATAAAGTTTGTGGCGACTTCAGCAGTTCGTGATGCGAGAAATAGAGACATCTTCCTTATGGCAGCCGAAGAAGTTACTACTATCAAACCCGAAATATTAGACGGGTCTGACGAAGCCAGGTTCACGTTTCTAGGAGCGACAAATAGTATTTCATCAACTGGGCCAAGCCTCGTAATTGATATCGGAGGAGGATCAACCGAATTTGCTTTCGGTGAAGGCGAGCTTGAATTCTCACACTCTGCTGATATCGGATGCGTAAGGATCTCAGAGCGCTTCATAGCCAACGACCCCCCGTTACCAGAGGAACTCTCCGCAGCTCAATCGCTTATAGATCTCCACCTCGATGATGTCCTGATGGACATTCCGAGCATCCAGTCAACAACAAACATATATGGTGTTGCAGGGACGATAAGTGCCACGTCAATGATTGAACAAGGTTTATCTGATTACAATTTTGACTCGGTGCATGGACACATCATGTCAAAACAAGACATTGAAGAGGTCTTTCGGCTCCTAGCGACAGATAACAGAGAAGGACGACTGTCAAACCCAGGGATGGAGGAGGGGCGCGTCGATGTGATAGTCGGAGGCCTTTGTATCTTGGCGCAGATCATGCGAAAGCTTGAATTTGAACAAATTCAAGTCTCTGAATCAGACATTCTTGACGGGTTAATACTCAGCCAGATGAAATAAACCTCCGAGCCGAGTCGTCTACTCCAACATTTGCCGACTATGGTTTCTGATACTCAATCAAAAGAATGAAAGAAGAATGAAAGTTTCGCGTTTCCGCCCTGCGGCAATATCCCAGAGTGATTTACTGAACGGGCGACGAATCATGCTTCGACCGTTGGCAGCGGAAGACTTTACACAATGGTCGGAGGTACGAAATGCAAATAGAGAATGGTTAACCAAGTGGGAACCGAGTAAGCCCAATGGCGCTCCGGATATTACAAACGATAAAGTAGCGTTCACCTCTAGATGCAATGCAAGGGACAGGGAACGGCATCTAGGTTCAGGATACGGATTTGGAATTTTCGTAGATGGAGAATTTAGCGGCGAGATCAACATATCGTCTATTCAACGTGGACCTTTTCAGAACTGCTACGTCGGATATTGGATTGATTACAGAAAAGCAGGGCAGGGATATACCCCAGAGGCCCTTGTAGTTCTCCTAAAGTTCGCGTTTGAAATCCTGAAACTTCATAGAGTCCAAGTCGCAATAATTCCGAGAAACACAGCGAGCAGAAGAGTCGCCGAAAAGTTAAACCTCCGTAATGAAGGAATAGCTGAAAAGTACCTTGAAATCAATGGCGCATGGGAGGACCACATTCGGTTTGCGATCACATCTGAAGAATGGAAAGAACGTGGAGACTCTTTGCAGGCTGATTGGATTTGTTAACTACCTGAACTAATTTTCTTTTGCAATGCAGTCACTAAACTTCTGAAAGCATCGGACTCCATAGATTTAACTTGAGGAACCACCTCATGTTGAACGGCATCACCTGAATTATCAATTGCTGGTAAGGCTTTAAATGCCTCTTTAGTAGACCTCGTTAAATCCTTTGAATATGAAGAGGCCTTCTCTCCGATATCTTTTGCTTCTGTTATTAGTATTTCATCCGGGAACACTTCCCAAACAAGCCCGCGCCTACGAGCTTCTTGGCTGGACAATACTTGTCCAAACAAAACCATTGCGCGCATCGTTTGTTCGTTTGTTCTTGATAGGAGGCGCCATGTATGACCTCCTCCCGGGTGAATTCCTATTTCGAGAAACCTGCTATCAAATCGGGCAGACTCACCAGCGAGTATCATGTCACAGGCTAAGGCCATATTCATCCCCGCTCCAACTGCAGCGCCGTTCACAGCAGCGATCGTGGGAAGAGTTGAGTCAGCAATCCGAAGAAAGCCCCGATATATGTCTTGGATGTTGTCACGCTCGCGCGCAGCGAGAAGATCTCCTAGGTCAGCACCGGCGCAGAATGCTTTGCCCGCTCCAGTGACCACCAAGCAACCAACTTCTTCAGAGGTTTCTAACTCATCTAGTACCTCACAAATTTCATCGTTCATTTGTAGATTTATTGCGTTCCTCTTATCGGGATCATTAAGTGTAAGGGTGGCGACTCCATTCGAAATATCTGTATTTATATAGCGCATCAATTCCTCCAAAGTTTCTTCATTCATAATGCTAGAGCAAAAGCGATTGACTTAAACGTTACGAATCCTCATGCGCACATAAAGCGCACCACTCTGATGAACACATCTTAGGTTCTGTTCCTTTGAAGAGAATATTTACTATCTTTTCTACTCCATCCTCTACACGGAAAAGAGCAGATTCCAAAACATTCTCGGTGATGTGTTCGCTGGAGAACTCAGAGCGGTCCAAATAGTACGTAGCTACCATTCGGGGAGGTACCCCAAGGCGAATTGCTTCAAGAAGCGCATAGAAACGCAAATCCTCGCGATGAGATGAATAGAAATTTCCAGTCTTAAAGTCAACAATCACTTTCCCAGCAGTGGTTCCTAGAGGTCTACCCAAAGATAGGTCGACTTTGCCTGAGAGAATTATTGCCCCCTCTGCGAATTCAGCACGAATAGGAGCTTCAAGCATAGGTCTCCATTCTCTTTTCAACGGGGGCCATGACTCAAGAAAAGTGCCTACACGATTATTCACGTCACTTCTTAGTTGAGAACGATCACCATCCTGAAGCCCATACAACCATGATGCCAGAGTCTGGCATCATGGTTGTATGGGCTTCAGGATGGTGATCGTTCTCAACTAAGA
>WTHU01000122.1:8987-17312 GCA_011523005.1 Acidimicrobiales bacterium | reverse complement strand
ATCGTGAATACTTTATGCTCGTAGAGTGCCACAAGTTGTCCAAGAGTGTATGGATCTAAGCGAGTACCTAAAATAGTTGTGCTAGGTCGGTTACCATCAGATTTTAACTCACCTGATTTACGACCGGAACCAACAGCAAGTGCTTTACTTTGGGCAAAACAATTTACAACGAGAGCCTCGTGCTGTTTCAACATAGTATCTTCAGGCAAAGCATCTGATGACATGGGTGGTTTACAAAAGACTATGAAATCAGAGGGAATAGTTGTTGTTCCCTGATGAAGCAGTTGGAAAAAACTATGTTGGGCATCCGTCCCGACTCCACCCAAAATAACTGGACTGGTGTGATGAGTAGTCTTTTCCCCATCAACACGAAACTGTTTCCCGTTACTTTCCATCTCTAACTGCTCAAGATAAGAGGGAAAGTACTTTAGATCCTCGGAGTAAGACAACAATGCATGATTTTCATAACCTAAAAAATTTCGATTCCATATAGCAATCAATCCCATCAGAACAGGAATGTTTTCCGATAATTTAGTTGACCTGAAATGCTCATCTATGCTGTTCGCGCCATCTAACATGAGCTGAAAATTTTCAGGCCCTACTGAAATCATTACTGCAAGGCTGACAGAAGAACAAATAGAGAATCTTCCCCCAACCCAATCCCATATGGTAAAGATATTTCCTTTCGGGATTCCTAACTTTACTGCTGCGCTGGGATTTGCAGTGACTGCGACAACATGCTGCCTCAGAAGATTTTTCTCAGTACCTAGTGAACTTTTGAGCCAATGAATGGCAGCTTCAGCATTCGTAATTGTTTCTGCAGTGGTAAAGGATTTTGAATTGATAATAAACATCGTTGTCTCAGGATCAAGTAAATGAAGTTTGGAATCAATATCCGCAGGATCAATATTTGATACAAACTTAGATTTAATTGTTTCATTTCTAAAAGAACGTAAAGCAGCATCTGCCATAAGAGGCCCCAGATGTGACCCACCTATACCGATATTAATAACTGTGTTTATTGGCTTACCGGTTGCACCAACCCATTTCCGTGATCGGACTAACAGTGAAAAATCACTAGCTCGATCAAATTCTTCTCTAACCACTCGGTCTACTTCTTCGTTTGAGCCTTCAGAAAATCGAAGAGCTGTGTGCAGAGCGGGACGGTTCTCAGAAACATTTACAATTTCACCAGCAAATAAACCATTGATTCTCTCTGAAAGATTAAGTTCATTCCCCAGAGCCACAAGCTTACTAATTGTTTCTTTGGTGATTAATTGCTTTGAAAAGTCAACATGCAAATTTCCGATCTCAAAAGATAAATCCTCTACGCGAGAAGACTCTTCGTTCAATAATTGTTCCAGGCTCAATGTTTCAAGGAACGAAACATGCTCAGAAAGCTCTCTCCAATGCTGTAAGTCAGTTGGGTCAATCACATTACTATGATTGCACGTTATTTCACCCAGATGCTTCTTCTAAGTTTTCTTCGTAGGCTTCTTTTGCTTCAGGGTTCATTTCAAGGAACTCAAGAAAGTTCGCGAAAATTGATTGGGGAGAAACACCAAGTTCCCAATCAGGTATTGCACCCGACTCTACCCACAAGACATAAGCTTCAAGTTCTCCTGCATCTTGTAACCCATGCGTTACTCGTTCGTAAAGAACAACCTCAAGAATTTCGTAAGATTCAAGCGCAGCGAAATTTGGCATGACACCCTGATTCTGTGAGATCCGTTGCCCGCCCTCTCTGTTTGGGTCACCATATGGTGTTCCTGCCGCAGAGGAACCGTTCACTACCCAAGCAACATGACTTTCAACGTCAGGGAACGTCTTAATTACTTCACCATCATTTAGTTGGTAACCTACGCCACCGCCACCGCCCGCACCATGACACGCAGAACATTGAGCATAAACAGCACCGCCGGCAGCTATTGGTCCTTCCTCGTCATATGTCGGAGCTTCGAGAGTGCCCCAAATCATAAATGCCCAGATCGGAAGGAAAAGAGCTACAGGAGCCATCCAAACTGGGATTTTCTTCCGCTCCTTGGCAGCAATAACCCAAGGAGCAACTGGTTTGGGAGGTTCAACTTTCTCAATCTCTGGTGGAGCAGACACTGGTGCCACCGGAGCAGATTCTGTAGCAGCAACAACTGCTGTTTCAGTAGACTCACTTTGACTGTCGCTCGCAGGTGCACCTGATAAACGAGCTCGAGCCTCTCGTGAACGTTCTAATAAATAATCAGGTATTTCAACCACTGCAGCCTCCAAGGCGGGTATCTATTTCTAGAACAACACTACTGTTTCCTTTCGGAAACAAAGCAATACGTTCAAATCTTTTATAGTCGAATCTGTGCATTCGGTAGACTACCCTCTTTTCCTTCAACAGATCTGCTCTTAACAAAAAGCTATATAACAAAACTGTCTCTCCTAGAATAGTGCTCTATTCTTGACCTTCGCCTAGTTAAAGAACCTCAATTTTGGAGAAAAGAAGACTTTACTAACAGACATCAAACCTGCTTAAATCTGAACACTTCACTCACCAAATGAGATGTAGCTTCATCAAGCTCGGAACCAGAGATTATCTACGAGAATTTAAACAAAAATCCCCCATTAATCGCTAACTTCTGCATTAAACAAATCAACAGGAAATAAACTTAAATACTATTATTCACCCTTTTCTTTAAGAAGGGTGCCACGATGTGTAGACAGCTAAAATGACGTGGTAAAAATTAGATAAGCGCTTATGCTCAAAGTGAGCAAAAGTTTACTTGTGAACCACTCACGAGGGGAAGAAAAAAGTGGCTCAAAAACGGCCTGTTGATGTAGTAGTAACAAAATTTTACGGAGCGATGATTACGTCAACCGTCGCTATGTTCGGAATCGTTGCTATTTGGGTAGGACTCACCAGAGATGCAAACGGTCGTCAGTTCCCATTCCTTAACACTGCATTTGTCTTAAGTTGGATAATCGCCGTCCTGATGACCGCAGGAATCTTAGAATATGCAAAGCGCAGACCAATCGATAACGAAGCCACATGGGGCGAAGCAAATGTATGGTCTGTATACGTATTCTTGTATCTCTTCTGGATCTATGGAGTGGTTCCACACCAGTGGCTGACATTCACTGAAGCCGGACTATCTTGGCGAGCTGATAAAGAACTTATTGGCCCTACTGGTCTTGGCTTTACCAATGGTGAAGGAATCATACAATGGGCGTTACCATTCAAAATTAATTATCTTGTCGTTGGCCACCTTATAACTGTCGTCATTTATGGTCTTGGGCTTGTTGCAAATGTTGCGCTTTGGTCTGTATGGCAAAACAGAGGCAAAGTAGCACCTCCAGAAATTGAAGAGTCAACCTACGGTCGGCCGCTACTCAGAGAAGGGACTTCATAATGGGTGTTCTAGATGCTAACCCTCCACTCCCAGAATTCCGTGACGACTATGTACTCCAAGAAGTAGATCGCGACTGGCTGTCAAAAGCAGTAAAGCCAAAGCAATTCATTCATATCGACCAATCAGAATGCATTATGTGTGAGGGGTGCGTTGACATATGCCCATGGAAATGTATACACATGGTTCAAACTGGAGCTATAGATGAAGCTATAGGAACAGAACAGCCAGGTGACGACCCCGCAGACCAAGTAATTTTCACAATTGATGACGATGTTTGTACCAGATGTGCTTTATGTGTTGATCGTTGTCCAACAGGCGTCATCATCTTGGGAAAAATCGAAGACCCGCCTGCCGATGGTGACATGCACCAACGAATGCCAAGTCACGGCTACGGCTATGGAATGAGATTGGGTTAAAGCAATAATGGTAATCAACAAGATCGAAATTAAAAACCAAGATACAAAGGTAGGGAAGTAACGTGGCAAAGCAGTCACTAGGCGAGAAGTTTGCTGACATCTCAGAGAAGACAAAATCATCACAGGCCTGGAACTCTATATTCCGCCCTGGATCAATTTTCCGAAAAGGCTACTCCGATAGTCCTCGTAATAGATCCTATGTTGTTATGAACAGCCTCATCTATCACCTTCACCCAGTGAAAGTGAAGCGCCATGCTGTAAAGGTTAGCTATACCCTCTGTTTGGGTGGCCTTAGTTTCTTCTTATTCATATTGCTCACCGTTACCGGAATATTTTTAATGTTCTTCTATCGACCAACAGCTGCACAAGCATGGGATGATATCTACACGCTACAAACCTCAGTTACTTTTGGTTTACTTGTCCGGAACATGCATAGATGGGCAGCGCACTTAATGGTTCTCTCCGTATTCCTCCACATGGCTAGAGTCTTCTACCATGGTGCATACAAAGCTCCACGAGAGTTCAACTGGGTTATAGGGGTTATTCTGTTAACGCTCACACTCCTTCTCTCATTCACCGGCTACCTCCTACCTTGGGATCAGTTAGCACTCTGGGCAGTAACAGTCGGGACAAATATGATGGGGTATACCCCTGTTTTCGGAGATCAAGTCAGGTTCGTGCTCCTTGGGGGTGCTGAGATAGGGACAGATACACTCCTTCGATGGTATGTGCTGCACGTTCTCATGCTTCCCTTCGTTGCAGTTATCTTTATGGCAATTCACTTTTGGCGAGTAAGGAAAGATGGAGGTATCTCAGGTCCGTTGTAGACCACGATAGGAAATATTATGGCTGAAATCCCAGAACATTTATTAAAACGAGCTCAAGAGGCTAAAGCAAGAGCTACTACTGGAGGCGATTCATCGCCCACCGAAGCTACTGCTTCGGAAAGCAAAATCCCAGAAGAGCTACTTAACCGAACTGCCGCTGCTGGCAGTCAACCATCAGCAGTTGCAACTAAAGATGCTTCAGAAGAGATTACATCTCCTCAACCACCTCCAGCATCGGCAACTGGACCAGCTGGACATACGCAAAGACTATTAGCTGTTGTTAAATCTGGATCAATTCAAGACGTGAAGCTAAAGCCAGTTGACAAAGTGCACGTATGGCCTCACCTTCTCGTAGTTGAATTTGTTGCCGCTTTAGCAGTTACAGCATTCTGTGTCGTGTTTTCAATATTTGTTAACGCACCGCTTCTCGAATTAGCTAACTTTAACCAAACTCCAAATCCATCAAAAGCACCTTGGTATTTCCTAGGTCTTCAGGAATTGTTGACAATGTTCCACCCAATGGTTGCAGGAGTAACAATTCCTGGATTAGCACTCTTTCTACTAATCCTTGCGCCCTACATCGATAAAAACCCTTCAAACAAACCAGAAGACAGGAAGTTTGCAATTTCACTGATGACTGTTCACCTAATGTTCTGGGCTGTTCTCGTAATGATCGGTTCATTCTTTAGAGGACCAGGGTTCAACTTTATATTCCCATGGGCAGACGGGCTTTTCTTCGAATTATGATCCAAACCACAAACTCCGCTAACGAATCTATCACTTACACCTACCCCTATTCAGGAAGTAAAATATGGTAGTTCTACTATTTGCCATTCCTGCAGTAGTGATACTGGGATCGTTATTACTGCTTGCCGCTTCAAGACGAAATGAAGCAATGAAAGTTGAAGGTCAACTCAGCCGAGAAACACGCCAACGTGACCTTGAAGCCCAAGACATCACATCCGAAAGCGAACCGGCGACTGTAACTGGTAGAGATATTGAAAAAGCAGCCGTACTTGAGCGCGCAGGCGGGACTGAATTAGAGATCCAAGAAACAGCTGCGCCAGTTCCATGGACAGCACCAGACGAAGAAGCAGTCGGCGTGGCACGACGACAATTCTTAAACAGAAGTATTGTTGGATTAATGGGGCTCTCAATAAGTAGTTTCGGAGCAGCTGTTCTGGCCTTCCTCTGGGGCGGCGGCGGTAGCGGCGGTTTCGGCTCCAAAATAAAAGTCGGGAATGTGACAGATATCGAAGCAAGAATAGATGCTGCGAATGGTTTTCTTTATGTTCCTGAAGGAAGAATGTGGGTTACAAAATATCCCGCCGGATCTATCAAAAAAGCTGAAGCTGCTTATTCTGGACCTGAGCTAGGCGGTATGCGAGGCGGGCTTGTAGCGCTGTATCAAAAGTGTCCACACCTTGGTTGCAGAGTTCCAGAATGTCAAACATCGCAATGGTTTGAATGTCCGTGCCACGGCTCACAATACAATCGAGTCGGAGAAAAAAGAGGAGGACCTGCCCCCCGAGGAATGGATAGGTTCGCTATGGAAGTTAAAGACGGGGTATTTATTGTTGACACAGGAACAATCATCCAAGGCCCTCCAATAGGTACTAACACAACAGGTCAAGAAGCCGAAGGCCCAAATTGCATTGGCCAGTCAGATCACTAACGAACGAACAGAAAAGAAATAACGGAACATGACACTCTACGCAGCATCAACACCAAGAACGATCGGACTCGTTCTAGCCATAATCGTGGCTGTTGGATTCGCTATTTATGTACTGTTCAATATTCGAGCGGGCCGAAAAGAAATAGGAGCGGAAGTAGAGTTAGCTCCCAACAGAAAACCCTATTACGATGACGAAACTCTAGAAACAAAAAGATTAGATATCGCTCTATCAGCAGGCGTTGCGGTACTTATCATCATCGCTCTTTGCCTTCCCCTCTATTGGTTAGGAGAACCCGGGCGTCAAGAAGGCTACGTCAACCTCACCGATAACCAGTTCGCAAGTAGAGGTGGAGAAGCGTACGAAGAGCTATGCGCTCAATGCCATGGCGCTGCTGGAGTTGGAGGACAAGCTGCATTTACTATTCTTGACGAACAAGGACGGTACGTCTCCGGTGTGAATTGGACTGCACCATCACTCAACGCGATCCTCTACCGTTTCACTGAAACCGAAGTCACTCACATTCTTAACTATGGAAGACCGCAGTCACCTATGCCAGCATGGGGCGCTCCCGGTGGTGGACCACTAACTTCACAGCAGATAGAAGAACTTGTCGCATATTTAGCAGCAATTCAGTTAACACCCGAACAGATGGCAGCTGAAGTAAAGGAAGGTATTAGGGAAAGCGTTCTATCAGACGTACGAGATTCTGTCCCCGATGCCACGGATGAGCAACTCAAAGTAGCGTACAATTCACTCGTCAACGGTTTAGGTGACGCTTTAGAAAATCAACGAGTAGTCAAAGCAAATCCTGAATCTGAAATAGAAGAAATTGAAAGCGCTGATAACGCAGTACTTGCACTTCTAGATCAACATATTGATGACTTAGCTCAAAATAATGTCGTTAAATATGGCGAATATCTTTTCAATAATCCCGCAGGAGCAGGAGCCTACGCTTGCGCACGATGCCATACAGCTGGGTCTTCTTGGAATGCCAATGATGTACTTGCAGCAAACCCTAGTTTGCAAGGACTAGTCAACCCAGAAGTTCCTGGAGGAGGAGGATTTGGTCCTTCTCTCATTGGAGTCACAACGCAATTTGCTTCAGCACAAGACCAGACATCATTCATCTCAGTCGGATGCGAACCAAACCTGCAATACGGACTCAACGGAGTGTGTGAACCTTCAGGGCAAATGCCAGGATTCGGACCAAACGCCACTGAACTTGAAGGTGCACTACTGTCCCTTGAGCAAATAGCTGCAATCGTCGAATATGAGAGGGGGCTTGAATGATGGATAAATTTCAGCTCCTACACATAGTCGCAGGTATCGGCTGGGACCCAGAAATACGAGGAGCCTTAACTGTTTTAGTAGGGTCACTCGTCCTGTTCGGCTCTGTATGGTTAATTCTCAACACCAACCTCGGTAACCGGCTAGGAACACTAATTGCTTTAGCAGGGTTCTTTGGTTGGATGCTAGTGATGGGAATCGTCTGGTGGATATACGGAATAGGTCTAACAGGAGATAGCCCTACATGGGAACCAAAAGAAATCATTTACGGTGATTTAAGTGAATCCGAGAGTGATGTTCAAAAACTTGGAGCCGATCAGATCACCGTGACACCAGCGACAGAAATAGTAAACCTCTACTGCCCTGGTCTTATTGATGCCACAGTACAAGTACAAAGAACCAGATATGTTCAGCAGAATGTTGACTTGCTCCTCCAATATGACGCACCAAAGCCTTATTGCACAGAATCCTTAGGAGAAAAACTAGCAGTTGATTCTGAAACCTTAGCTGACACCACAAGAGAAGCAAACGACCTACTTATCGCCGACGCTGAACGAAGTGGCATTGAAGATTCAAGAATTCTTGACGATGAAGCCCTGCAAAGCAGAATAGAAACAGTCATAGATGACCAACAACGAAAACTCCAGCAACTCACCCTAAGCGGCCTTGCAGCACTCAATGCCACAATCATTGAAGACGCCCAAAATGATAATCTTCTTGCCTTCAA
>WTHU01000122.1:4962-8887 GCA_011523005.1 Acidimicrobiales bacterium | reverse complement strand
AGACTACCCGCAGCGATAACTACAATTGGATCTGCTTTAGCATTTATTGGTTTGTGTTACATGCTCAATATACGAGAGCGCGAACTACGCAGACGAACAGAAGAATGGGAATCATCAACAGCCCAATAGGGTAGGAGGGGAATTAAGTTGTTAGGTCAATATTTACCTATCCTCGCGATGCTCATTCTTGGCATCATTTTTGCCGGTATTAGTCTCTTAGCATCCCGACTATTAGCACCAAGAAATCCAACTGCTGCAAAACAAGACCCTTACGAATGTGGAATAACATCCTCACAAGAACCACCAGAACGTTTCCCAGTCAGGTTCTTTCTCGTAGGCATGATCTTCATAGTCTTCGATGTTGAAATCATCTTCATGTACCCGTGGGCATTGACATTCAGAGAAATTGGGCTGTTCGGGTTAGTAGCAATGCTTATCTTCTCCTTTGCTGTCTTTGAGTCCTTTCTTTACATCATTGGCAATGGAGCACTTGAATGGGGGCCTGTGAAACAAATAATGAGAAATTCTGTTGTTGACCCTAACAGAACAACTAACACTACGATCAGGCGTGTTGGGCTTGAAGGCCGAATTGAAGCTGAAGAAGAGGCAGCATAATGGCCAAAATACCATTACTCGGCGACTCAAAAAATATCGGAGAAGAAGGACTAGCAGGACTAGACCATAATTTTTTAACAGGAAAAATTGAAGACCTAGTGAAATGGTCCCGAGCTCGAAGCATGTGGCCGGCGACCTTTGGGCTAGCGTGTTGCGCACTCGAAATGATGGCAACAGGTTCCGCGCATTATGACTTAGGTCGTTGGGGAATGGAAGTATTCCGAGCATCACCTCGCCAAGCGGACTTGATGATAGTGGCTGGACGAGTTTCTCAAAAGATGGCTCCAATATTGCGACAAGTATACGACCAGATGATGGAACCTAAATGGGTAATTTCAATGGGAGTTTGTGCTAGTTCAGGAGGCATGTTCAATAACTACGCACTCGTTCAAGGCGTGGACCAGATTGTTCCAGTTGATGTATACGCACCGGGGTGCCCGCCAGGACCTGAAACGCTAATGCACGCAATCCTGCAACTTCACGAAAAGGTTGAGACTGGAGAAATAACAAGGCGGAGAAATGAACTTAACGGTGGGGCAGGAATCATCGTTGAGCAAAGAGATGGACAAACCGCAACAAAGGTAGTCATAGGTAAATAAGAGATCATTATGTCCGACGAAACCGTAAATGAAGAAATTGATCAGAGTGACGATACAAACGTTTATGAGACCAGTTCGCGTGGCCAAAAAGTACTCCATACCGGTCGCAACAATCTCATAAGCGCAATACAGGGACTGCGCTCTGAAGGATTCAATGTCTGTATTGATGTTACCGCAGTGGACTATCTCGAAAATCCAGAAAGGGACCTACCAGAAGAAATTAGCCCAGAAAGATTTGAACTTGTCGTCAATCTCCTCTCACATCAGAAGCGAGAAAGGGTACGGCTCAGAATTCAAGTTCCCGAAAATCAACCTACTGTTCCAACTCTCTTCGATATCTTCCCGGGAACAGAAGCATTAGAACGAGAAGTTCATGACCTATTCGGAATAAATTTCGATGGACACCCTGATATGACAAGAATATTAATGCCAGAAAATTGGCAAGGACATCCGCTCCGAAAAGATTATGACGTTGGGAAAATACCAGTTCAATTCAAAGAAGCGCCAGGTTCATCATGACAGATCAAGTAATGGCCAATGACGAAATTGATCAGAAGAATAATTCAGCTGAAAGGGTCTTTCGACGAGGAGACGATTCAGCAATTCTGCGCCTATCTGAGAGTGAAGTCCAAGCATATACACCCGATGATGACCGCAGAATGGTAATCAACATGGGCCCACAACACCCATCTACACATGGAGTTCTGCGTTTATCACTGGAGATGGAGGGAGAATCAGTACTCAGAAGTAAACCCATCATCGGATACTTACATACAGGAATGGAAAAGACCGGAGAACAACTTAGTTACCTTCAAGGACCAACGAATGTTACAAGAATGGATTACTCATCTCCACTGTTCAGCGAATTAGCCTTCTCTCTCGCTACAGAAACATTGCTTGAAATAGAAATACCTCAAAGAGCAACTTGGATCAGAATGCTTATGTGCGAATTAAATCGCATCAGTTCGCACCTTCTTTTTCAAGCCACTAACGGAATGGATATGGGTGCAGTTGGTGCGATGATTTATGGGTGGCGTGAAAGAGAAGAAGTACTTCGCCTGCTTGAGATAATTACTGGACTTCGGATGAATCACAACTACATTCGACCCGGAGGAGTTGCAGCTGATCTTCCCGATGGATGGCGAGATGATGTGCTCAGAGTTTTAGATAGCCTCCCAGACCGACTTGACGAGTTTGATACGCTTCTAACTGGACAACCCATTTGGCATGAAAGACTTCAAGGCGTCGGGGTCATTAATACCGCCGAATGCCTTGCACTAGGAATAACAGGTCCATTATTACGCTCAACGGGATACGCCTGGGATCTACGAAAAGATATTCCTTATCTTGAATATGATCAAGTTGAATTCGACGTTCTAGTTGGAACCTACGGTGATTGCTTTGACAGATTCGCAATTCGACTCAACGAAATCCGAGAATCAATACGAATAGTTAGACAAATCCTTGAGAAGATGCCCCAAGGAGATTACAAGATTCAAGATAAAAAAGTAACTCCTCCACCACGTGCACGCATTGATGAGTCCATGGAAGCACTCATCCACCATTTCAAAATATTTACCGAGGGATTCAAAGTACCAGCAGGTGAAGTTTACGCATCCGTCGAGTCTCCTAGGGGTGAGCTTGGCTGCTACATCGTTTCGGACGGTGGACCCAAACCATACAGAATGCATATCCGCGGCCCCTCATTCACTAACCTTCAAGTGCTTCCCCATATGCTTCAGAATTGTCTCGTAGCTGACGCAGTTGCAGTCATCTCAACCGTTGACCCAATAATGGGAGAAGTTGATCGATGAGTAGACTTTCAGAAGAAAACCTCCGAATAGCCAATGAAATTATTGATCGATATCCAATCAGAAAATCAGCTCTAATCCCTCTCCTGCATCTCGCGCAAGAACAGGAAGGATGGGTAACAGATGAGGCTATGAATCACATCGCTGAAATTATCGGTATCACACCCGCAGAGGTTCTAGGAACCTGTAGCTTCTACGAAATGTTTAAAAGGCAACCTAACGGTGAATACCAAGTCAACATTTGTCATGGAATATCTTGCCATTTATTAGGGGCAGATCAGTTGATCCAACATGCCGAGGAGACGCTTGGCATACGTGAAGGAGAAACTACTGCGGATGGAAAATTTACACTCGAGGGCGTTGAATGCATAGCTGCATGTACTGAAGCTCCCTGCATGCAAGTCAACTACCGTTATCAGAATCAAGTAACTGAATCCCAATTTGATGAGCTAGTCCAACAGATCCAAGCAGAAGAAAAAAATGACATCCCAAAACATGGATCACTAGCAAAAGTAAGACAAAAGATACCCGCCGAAAGAATGGCAGGATTTCAGTCAATTAATGAAGGTAGCGAACCTGTTTGGCTCAAAAGAAACGGAGCAACCAAGTGACTTCTCCATTAATAACGACTAGCAGATGGAATATTGAAGATGGGCATACACTTGACGGTTACCTTAAATCAGGTGGCTATCAAGCCATTCAAAAAGCTCTAGAAATCACTCCTCAAGAGGTTCATGAAGAAGTCAAAAAAGCTTCACTTCTCGGAAGAGGTGGAGCTGGTTTCCCAGCGGGAGTTAAATGGGGATTCCTCCCTGAAAACGTATGGCCCAGATATCTTGTTGTGAATGGTGATGAATCTGAACCAGGTACATACAAAGACAGAATTCTTTTAGAAAGAGA
>WTHU01000122.1:0-4862 GCA_011523005.1 Acidimicrobiales bacterium | reverse complement strand
TATTTCCCAGCATCAATAGGCCTATATGGCAAACCCACAATAGTAAACAACGTTGAAACACTCGCAAATATCCCATGGATCGTTCTCAATGGAGGCGATAAATTTGCAAAGCTTGGCGCTGAGCAATCTACGGGAACACGAATATTTGCAGTTTCAGGTCATGTGAATAACCCAGGTGTCTATGAGGTTGAATTCGGTACCACAACTTTCCGAGACCTGATCATGGGAGAGAAATACGGAAATGGCATCAGGAATGGAAACGAAATTAAAGCATTTATTCCCGGAGGAGCATCAGCTCCATGGTTTTTCGAAGAGCATCTTGACTTACCCTTAGAAAAGACCGCAGTGGATCAAGCAGGCTCCATGCTAGGTTCAGGCGCGATTGTAGTTATGGATCACACAACAGACATAGTAAAAGCGTGTCATAACGTCGTGAGGTTTTTCGCTAGGGAATCATGTGGAAAATGTGCACCATGTCGCGAAGGAACAAACTGGTTAGAGAAAATCCTTCAACGAATAATAGATGGCAATGGAAGAACCCAAGACCTTGACCTACTCCTTGACGTTTGCGACAACATCAGTCCAGGAATCACTTGGCCCCCTAAACAAACAACTATTTGTCCTTTGGGTCCCTCAGCAGTATCACCCATATCATCAGCTATCACGAGGTATCGAGACGAATTCGAAAAGTATCTCACCAAATCGAAACCCGATATTCCTGTCACAATCAAAGGCGGGGCAACATGACCGATACTTTCAAAAATCAAACAAAAGTAACCTTCACACTAAACGGGAAGGAAGTGGACGCACCAGAGGGAGAAAATCTAATCGAAGCCTGCTCAAACGCAGGTGTAGACATACCGCACTTTTGTTACCACAACAGAATGAACCCAGTTGGAATGTGCAGAATGTGTATCGTTGAAGTCGACACAGGTAGAGGACCTGCACTTCAACCCAGTTGCATGCTCAATGTCAGCGAAGGAATGAACGTTGACACAGAGTCGGATGTAACGAAGAAAGCACAAGATGGGATCTTAGAATTCCTTTTACTTAATCATCCGCTTGATTGCCCTGTCTGTGACAAAGGAGGCGAATGCCCGTTACAGGATCAAACAATTGCATATGGGCCAGGTGAAACACGTTTTGTTGAAGAAAAGAGGCATTTCGAAAAGCCCATACCAATCAATGACAACGTCTACCTTGATCGTGAAAGATGCATCCTTTGCGATAGATGCACTCGTTTCGCTGACGAAGTAGTCGGTGATCCACTAATCCATTTCATAGATAGAGGAAACGAAACACAAGTAAATACCTTTCCTGAGGACCCTTTTGCTTCGTACTTCAGCGGGAACGTTGTCCAAATTTGCCCCGTAGGAGCCTTAACCGCAAAACCATACCGGTTCAAAGCGAGACCATGGGACCTGGAAGAAATCGAATCTACCTACCCCAACCCACTCGGCGACAGAATCGTCATTCAATCTTCACGAGATGAAGTTCTTAGATTCCAAGGCCTAGATAGCAATACCGTAAATTGGGGTTGGCTAACTGATAAAGATAGGTTCTCATTTCAAGCATTCCAAAGCGAATATAGGATTCAAGAACCACTTGTTCGTGGTTCTGGCCTAAACAAGCCGGACAAAAGTGCCCAAGGATTAGTTGCTTCCTCTTGGAATATGGCTCTCGATATGACAGCAAAAGCTATACAAAATTCGACACCCGACCGAGTCGCATTTGTTGGAGGGTCCCGACTCACAAACGAATCGCAATACGCTTGGACGAAGTTAGCAAAGGGTCTAATAGGAACAGACCACGTTGACGCTACCTTAGGCGATGATCTACCAGCACACGTATTGCTTGGCCTTCCAAAGACAACAATTAACGAGATTTGCTCACCTAACAGCACAATTTTATTAATAGGTTCAGATCTCAAAGAGGAGTATGGAACTCTTTACATCCGATTACGAGATGCAATCACAAACATGGGTGCAAAACTCATTGAACTAACACCAATAGAAACTGGCCTTAGTAATATAGCTTCAATCTCTCTAAGGCCTAGACCAGGTGAAATAGCAAAAGTAATCAATTCAATACTCACCGGTGAAGCCCCTGTAGAAATTGGTGGGGTAAGCAAAGAGTCAATCAAAGCTTGTCACGAGCTAATCCAAGACACACAAATAAACGTAGTATTTGCTCATCACTCAATTGCAGAGTCAACTGAACCTATCACACAAGCCTTGACACTTCTTCGCGAAGTGAACGAGACGAAATTCTTACCGCTGGTTAAAAGAGCCAACACGATAGGCGCCCTACACATGGGAATGGCACCCGGACAGCTGCCAGGGCAGATATCACTTCACGATCACAACAAATCAGGATTAATTGGTTGGCCAAACCTTCCCGAAGATGAAGGAATGACGACGGACCAAATACTTGAATCTGCTGCGAACGGGGAAATTGACGTGTTGTTCCTACTCGGGACAGACCCTTTAAGTGATTACAGAGATCCGGACTTAGCAAAGAAAGCTCTAGAAACAACGCACACAGTCATAGCTGTTGATCTCTTCGTCAATCCCTCTGTTTACCAATCTGACATCATCTTTCCAGCTGCTGCATTTATTGAAAGTAATGGAAGCCACACAAATGTAGAGGGAAGAGTAACCCCAATCCGACAAAAAGTTACTTCTCCGGGTACTTCACGACCAGATTGGATGATCGCGGCAGAAATAGCCGGACGACTGGACCAAGATCTAGGAATAGAAAATCCGGAAGATGTATGGAAAGAAATACAAGCTTCGAATTTAAATCATCAACAGATCACATTACATGATATCCACTCCACGCCTGATGGGATCATCATCCAATTCGGCACATTAACTCAATTCGAAAAAGCAAACTTGAACATTGACACACGCCCATTTGACTCGTATTCTCACCGGCTTGTTCTCTCAAAGAAAATGTTCGACAACGGGACTATCACACAAATGTCACCAGCACTCAAAAACTTTTCAAACCCATCAGAAATATTTGTTAACCCTGCTGATTACAAAGCAATGGGAATTAATGAAGGAAAGCCCGTCACGCTCATAAATGGTGAGAGATCAATAAGTATCACTATCAAGCCAGACCAAAAAATTCCCCGTTCCATCGCCTTCGGCTATTTAAATCAAGATGGAGTTGACCTACGAACATTACTCACCGATGGTGCAGAAAGTATTGATATTCGTATAGACCCAACAGCGAAGGCCAACTAGATGATCTTTGCGCTCGATCCACTCTTCCTAGGCGACGCCGGAACTTTAGAAGTGGTGTTGATTGTTATTCTCAAAGTGCTTGTCGCATTTGGCGTTCTGCTACTCACAGTCATGCTTTACATCTGGTGGATGAGGAAATTCATATCAGATATGCAAAACAGAGTGGGACCAAGTCGCGCTGGCCCATTCGGAATCCTCCAAACCCTCGCCGACGGTATCAAACTATTCTTCAAAGAAGATTTAATCCCAAACAAAGCAGACAAATTCGTATTCAAATTAGCACCATTCTTCTCAATAGTTCCCGCTCTACTCGTCTTCACTGTCGTCCCTGTTGCAGGAGATTTCAGCAGTGGTGGAGATGGAACCGTCACTTGGTTCGGCAATAAAACCTTCGTCCAACTCGCCGACCCACATATAGGAATACTATTTGTTCTGGCCATGTCATCAATAGCCGTCTACGGTATCATGCTCGCCGGATGGTCTTCAGGTTCAAAGTACCCGCTACTCGGATCAGTCAGAGCTTCAGCACAAATGGTGTCATATGAGGCAGCCCTCGGACTCGCATTAGTCGCAGTACTAATGAAAACTGGAACCCTCTCAACGCACAATATCGCCTTAAGCCAGAGCGGAGGAATTACAGATTGGGGGCTAGTAGTAACAGGTTTTGTTCCCTTCTTTATCTTCTTCATTGCAACCACTGCTGAGCTAAACACCCCTCCATTCGACCTAGTTGAAGCCGAACAAGAACTCGTTGGTGGTTTCCATACTGAATACAGCTCCATCCGATTCGCACTCTTCTTTATGGCTGAATTCATGAATGTGATCACTATGTCTGGTGTTATGGTGACTCTATTCTTCGGCGGGCCTGGTGGGTACTACCCCCCATTTGGCCCAGCATGGTTCTGGGGTTTGTTGTGGTTTGTAGGAAAAGTATTCATCTTCGCTTCCGTATTTGTGTGGATGCGAGGAACACTACCAAGGCCAAGGTACGACCAACTCATGGACTTTGGATGGAAATTGCTCATCCCTCTAGCACTTGGTTGGGTAATGCTCCTCGCAACTTTAGACGTATTCAAAGATCGTGGTCACGACAGCGGCTTATCTCAGCTTCTGATTCTGGTTATCAGTGTCGTAACGCTAACCTTACTCGCAGGTTTACTCATGAAATCCATATCTATTGGAAAACACAAGCGAGAGCTAGAAGGGGAAGAGGTATTCGGATGAAGTCATTCACCTTAACTGCGTTTTCTAACCATTTGGAGGGAAACAAATGAGCATTCTTAATTTTTTCAAAGGATTTGCTGTAACGCTCGGAAAACTCAACCATGCTTCTGAATCAGGTGAAGTCGTAACCACACACTACCCAGAAGAGAAGAGAAGCAAACCTAAAAGACTACACGGTCGACATGTATTAAACCGATACGAAGATGGAATGGAAAAGTGCATAGGATGCGAACTATGCGCCAGTGTTTGTCCAGCAAATTGCATCTATGTTCGAGGAGCTGACAACGACCCAGAAAGCCCAACATCTCCAGGAGAACGATTTGGATTTATCTACGAAATAAATTACCTACGATGTATCCACTGTGACCTTTGCGTAGAAGCATGCCC